>JAOPYC010000131.1 GCA_025964795.1 Marmoricola sp. | reverse complement strand
TGGCCGGCGTTGAGCAGCAGCACGACCGCCGCCACCAGCTCCTCCTCCGAGAGCCCGGCGGCCAGCAGGTCGGTGGTGAGGTCCTCTGCCGGGTGGGCGCGTCGCAGGGCGAGGTGGTCGCGGACGTGGTCGGCGAACTCCCCCGCGGCGCTCACGGCTGCGTCTACCACGCTCGGCTCGGGTGCCGGCTCGTACATCCGCACGATCGCCTGCGACCACCCGCGCAGCGCCGGCACGTCAGCCACCGCGAGGCCGATCAGCTCGGCGATGACCAGGACCGGGAGCGGCTCGGCGTACTCCCCGACGACGTCGAAGCCCGCCGGGTCGACGTCGTCGAGCAGGGACTCGGCGAGTGCCTGCACCCGGGGGCGCAGCCGCTCCACGTGCCCGCGGTTGAACGCCCCGGCGACCGCGCGCCGCAGCCGGGTGTGCTCGGGCGGCTCGTTCTCCATCATCTGGTTGCGGTGCAGCAGGTTGAACGGCTCCAGGTAGTCCGCGGGCTCCCGGTCACGCCAGATCCGGCCGAGCCGCCGGTTGCGCAGCACCGCGCCGGCGGCGGCGTGCGAGAAGGTCAGCCAGGTGCCGCTGGGCTCGTGCCAGGCGACCTCGTGCCGGCGGCGCTCCTCGGCGAAGTGCGGGTAGGGGTCCGCGACGACGTCGGCGGCCCCCAGGTCAATCGAGGTCGTGGGGACCGAAGGCATCCGGCAGCACCTCGTCCATCCGGCGTACGCCGGACACGGTGAGCACCAGCAGCTCGGGGCCGCCGTTCTCCATCAGCAGCTGCCGGCAGCGCCCGCACGGCATGATCACCTCGGAGCGGCCGTTGACGCAGACCGCGTGCGTCAGCCGCCCACCTCCGGTGATGTGCAGCTGGGAGACCATCCCGCACTCCGCGCACAGCGCGACGCCGTAGGCCGCGTTCTCGACGTTGCAGCCGACCACCACGCGGCCGTCGTCGACCTGGGCGGCCGCGCCGACCGCGAAGTGCGAGTACGGCGCGTAGGCGTGCGTAACCGCCTCGACGGCCGCCGCCGTGAGGGCGTCCCAGTCGAAGTCGTCGCCGAGCGTCATCCTGCAGAGCCCTTCCGGTAGACCTGCCCGTCGGCTGCGGGCATGCGCAACCGTTGGGAGGCGAGGGCGAGCACCAGCAGCGTCGTGATGTAGGGCGCCATGGTGGTGAAGTCACGCGGGACGATGTCGGTGACGAGGTACCAGAGCAGGAAGAGCACGCCGAACGCGAAGGCGCCGATCGCCTGCACCCGTCGCTTCCGCAGCAGCTGCACGACGCCGATGGCCACCAGCAGCAGCGCCACGAGCAGCAGCAGCGCGTGCACCGACACCGTGCCCTGGCGGAAGGGCAGCGCCTGGGTGTAGCCGAACAGGGCGGAGCCCATGAACAGGCCGGAGGGCCGCCAGTTGCCGAAGATCATCGCGGCCAGGCCGATGTAGCCGCGGTTGTTGGTCTGCCCGACCTGGAACCCCGACGAGGAGACCATCGAGAGCAGGGCGCCGCCCAGGCCGGCCAGGCCGCCGGAGATCAGCACCGCGATGATCTTGTAGCGGTAGACGTTGATGCCCAGGGACTCGGCCGCTGCGGGCGCCTCGCCGCAGGAGCGCAGCCGCAGCCCGAACCGGGTCCGCCACAGCACCCACTGGGTGACGAAGAAGAGCGCCAGTGCGAACACGACCAGCGAGGACAGGTTCTTGGTGAACATCTCCACCACTGAGGCCAGGTCGCTGATCAGGAACCAGTGCTTGCCCTCCAGGGTGTTCGCCGGGCCGGAGATGGCGTCGATGTTGATCTCGAACGGCGTTGGCAGGGGTGGGGACTGCGTGGGGCCGCCGCCCTCGAGGTCGCTGAACCACGCCTCGGCGAGGAACCCCGAGACGCCCAGGGCGATGATGTTGATCGCGACCCCGGAGACGATGTGGTCGATGCCGAAGACCACGGTGGCCAGCGCGTGCAGGCCCGCACCCGCCACCCCCAGCAGGACCGCGCCGACGATGCCGGCGATCACGCCGTAGTGGAATCCGAAGTAGCCAGCTCCGAGGGTGCCCATGATCATCATGCCCTCGAGGCCGATGTTGACCACGCCCGCACGCTCGGACCAGAGGCCACCGAGGCCGGCCATCGCGATCGGCATGGTGGCGGTCAGCGTCACGGCCAGCGTGCCCGAGGAGGTGAGCTCGTCGGCACCGGTGATCACCCGCACCAGGCAGAGCACCACGAAGCCGCCGGCGAGGTAGAGGCCGAATCTCAGCCCGCGCGACCTGCGCTCGGCGGGCGCCTCGACGGGCGGCGGGGCGGTGACGGCGGTGCTCATCAGTTCCTCTCCTCCGTCAGCAGAGGCGTTCGGCGCTGGCCGGCCAGCTCCCCGGCCACCTGCGCCTGCTCGAGCCGGACCCGGTAGCGGCGGACGATCTCGTAGGCGACCACGACCGCCAGCACGATGACGCCCTGGGTCACGTCGACGATGTCCGGGGAGACTCCGGCCAGGATGTTGAGCAGGGTGGCCTGCTCGGAGAGGAACGCGAAGATCAGCGCACCGAAGGCGATCCCGACCGGGTTGTTGCGGCCCAGCAGCGCCACTGCGATCCCGGTGAACCCGAGCCCGGTCTGGAAGGCCGAGCCATAGCTGTAGGAGTCGGAGAACATCGAGGGCAGCCCGACGAGCCCGGCCACCGCTCCGGAGAGGAGCATCGCGGCGACCACCATCTTGCGGACGTCCACGCCGCTCGCGACGGCGGCGCTCTCGGAGGCACCCGAGGCGCGCAGGTCGAACCCGAACCGGGTGCGGTTGAGCAGCACCCAGAAGCCGACCCCGACGACGATCGCGACCAGGGACAGCCCGTAGACCTCGGTGGGGCTGTCGCTGAACAGCTTGACGGTGCCCACGCGCGAGCCCTCCGGGATCGGCCTGGTGTTCCGGGAGTTGCCGGTGGTCAGGGCGACCTTGGCGAGCAGGTAGGTGACCAGTGAGCCTGCGATCGCGTTCAGCATGATCGTGGAGATCACCTCGCTCACGCCTCGCGTGACGCGCAGCAGCCCGGCGACGGCGGCCCACAGGGCCCCGACGACCATGGCCACCACGATGGCCGCGATCGTGTTGAGCCAGCCCGGGAGCCAGGCCGCGCCCGCGAAGGCGCCGGCCGCGAAGGCGGCGAGGCGGTACTGCCCCTCCACGCCGATGTTGAACAGGTTCATCCGGAACCCGATCGCGGCGGCCACGCCGGAGAGGTAGAGCACCGCGGTGGTGTTCAGGATGCTGACGATGTTGCGGTGGCGCGGCATCGAGAACATCACGCTCCAGAAGCCGCCCACGTCGTCGCCCGAGATCAGCAGCACGAGGCTCGCCACGGCACCGGCCACGACGAAGGCGAGCACGGGGGCCGCGAGGGCGAGCAGGATGCGCCGCGCGAGGCTCATGCGTCGTCTCCGGACCCGGAGTCGGCCCCGGAGTCGGCCCCGGTCATCGCCGAGCCCAGCTCGCTGGGGGTGACGTGCTGGGGGTCGAAGGTGCCGACCAGGCGCCCGCGCAGCAGCACCCGGATGGTGTCGGAGAGGCCGATCAGCTCGTCGAGGTCCGCCGAGATCAGCAGCACGGCGAGGCCCTGCCTGCGCGCCTGCTTGATGTGGTCCCAGATCTGCGCCTGGGCGCCGACGTCGACACCGCGGGTGGGGTGCGAGGCCATCAGCAGGATCGGGTCGCCGCTCATCTCCCGGCCGACGATGAACTTCTGCTGGTTCCCGCCCGAGAGGGCGCGGGCGGTGGTGTCGATCCCGGGCGTGCGTACGTCGTACTGCCCGACGATCCGCTCGGAGTCCGTGCGCGCTCCCCCGACGTCGAGCCAGCCGCCGGCCTTGACCGCGGGCGGTCGTGTCTGGTGGCCCAGGATGCGGTTCTCCCACAGCGGGGCGTCGAGAAGCAGCCCGTGCCGCTGCCGGTCCTCGGGGATGTAGCCGATGCCCGCGGCCCGTCGCTCGCGGGTGGACCAGCCGCTGATGTCGCGCTCCCCGAGCCGGACGGTGCCCGCGACGGGCTGACGCATCCCGATCAGCGTCTCGACCAGCTCGGCCTGGCCGTTGCCCTCGACCCCGGCGATGCCGAGGATCTCGCCGGCGTGGATCTCGAAGCCGATGTCGGTGAGCTCCGGGCGACCGGCCGCGTCCCGCAGCTCGAGGCCCTCCACCTCGAGCAGCACCCGGTCGGTGACCGTGGACTCCTCCGTGGAGGGTGAGGGCAGCTCGCTGCCCACCATCAGCTCGGCGAGCTGGCGGGCGGTGACGTCACCCGGCTTGACCGAGGCGACGGTCGTGCCGCGTCGCATGACCGTGATGTCGTCGGCCACCGCGAGCACCTCGTCGAGCTTGTGGGAGATGAAGATCAGCGTGTGCCCCTGGTCCTTGAGCTCGCGCAGGTTCGCGAACAGCGCGTCGACCTCCTGCGGCACCAGCACCGCCGTCGGCTCGTCGAGGATGATGATCCTCGCGCCGCGGTAGAGGACCTTGAGGATCTCCACCCGCTGGCGCTCACCGACGCCGAGGCTCTCGACCAGCTCGTCGGGGTCGAGCCCGAAGCCGTAGCGCCGGGAGATCGCGAGGATCTCGGTGCGGGCATCGTCGCCGATGCCGTGCAGCTTCTCCGCCCCGAGGGTGATGTTCTCCAGCACCGTGAGGTTGTCGGCCAGCATGAAGTGCTGGAAGACCATGCCGATGCCGCGGGCGATCGCGTCGGCGGGGGTCGAGAGGGACACGTCCTGGCCGTCGACGCGGATGGTCCCGTCGTCTGGTCGCTGCACGCCGTACAGGATCTTCATCAGCGTGGACTTGCCGGCACCGTTCTCCCCCACGAGCGCGTGGATGGTGCCGGTGTGGATGGTGATGTCGACGTCATGGTTGGCGACGACGCCGGGGAACCGCTTGCCGATGCCGGTGAGCTCGATGGCCTCGGCCGTGCGAGCCGTTGTGCTGGTCGTCACTGTCCCTCCCTCAGGCGAACACCACGAACGGACAGGTGCCCGGGCGACAACCTAGCGCGTCGCCCGGGCACCTGCTCCACCGTGTGCTGTGGTCGGCTACTTGACCTTGGCCGGATCGCTCGGGACGACGATCTCGCCACTCTTGATCTTGTCGGCCGCCGCGTCGATCTTGGCGGAGATGTCGTCGACGAAGCCGCCGGACTTGGCGTAGCCCACGCCGTCGTTCTTGAGGTTGTAGCTCACGAAGCCGGGCTTGAGGCTCTTGTCCTGGAAGGTCTTGACCTCGTCGAAGACCGAGGTGTCGACCCGCTTGAGCGCCGAGGTCAGGATGTGCGGCTTCTGGTCCTTCGGCGCGCTGAGGTACTGGTCGGAGTCGACGCCGATGGCCCACTTGCCGTCGCCCGCTGCCGCAGCCGCCTGGAAGACGCCGAGACCGGACTTGCCGGCGGCGTGGAACACGATGTCGGCACCACCCTCGTACATCGCCGAGGCCGCGTCCTTGCCGCCGGGCGGGTTCTCGTAGGCGGCCTGGGCGTCCTTGTCGTCCTGGGTGAGGTACTGGACGTCGACCTTGATGCTCGGGTCGACCGACGCCACGCCAGAGCGGAAACCCGCCTCGAACGGCCCGATCACCGGTCCGGGGACACCGCCGACGAAGCCCACGTGCTTGACCTTCGTCTTCAGGGCCGCCGCCACACCGACGAGGTAGGAGCCCTCGTTGGCCTGGAACGACAGGTCGTTGAGGTTCTTCAGGGGCGTCTTCGGCAGGGTCGTGCTGAAGCCGTCGACCACCGCGAAGCTGGTGTCGGGCATCTCGGCCGCGACCTTGGCCGCTGCCGGGGAGTAGAGGTAGCCGATCGCGATGACCGGGTTGAAGCCGCCCTCCGCCAGCGTGCGCAGCCGCTCGGCTCGCGTGGTGTCGTTGTCGCTGGTGGTGGCCTTGGCCTCGATGCAGGTGGCCTTCAGCTCCTTGACGGCCTTGGTCAGCCCCTTGTAGGCGGAGTCGTTGAACGACTGGTCGCCACGCCCGCCGACGTCGTAGGCCACGCCGACCTTGGGACCATCGCCCTTGGCGGTCTTGCAGACGTCGTTCGACGCGGACTTGACGCCGCTGTTGCTGCTGCCGCCGCTGCTTCCACAACCGGCGAGCGCGAGCGCCCCGACCAGGGTTACTGCCGCGATCTTGCTGAACCTACGCAAGATGCCTCCTCGTTCTTGGGTGCCGCTCACCGGCACGTGGTGGTGCGCACACTATGCGTTGGCGGTGGATGCACCTATGCGGCCCTCGGCGAACTCGACAAGTGTTATGCGTCGGTGACCATCGACAGCAGGGCCGCCCCCGCGAGGACCGACGCGCCCACCGAGATGGCCCGCTCGTCCACCCGCAGGTCACCCTGGTGGAGGTCGTACGTCGGACCGCCGGGCGTGCGGGTGCCGAGCCGGGCCATCGCGCCCGGGACGCTCTCGAGGTACCACGCGAAGTCCTCGCCGCCGAGGCTCTGCGAGGTGGCCACGTTGCCGCCGGCGCCGAGCACGGCCTCGACCGCCTGCCCGAGCAGCACGGTCGAGCCGTGCTCGTTGACCACGGGCGGCACGCCGCGGACGTAGGTCACCGAGGAGCGCACGCCGTAGGGCTCCACGATCTGCTCGATGGTGTCGCGGACCAGCTCCTCGGCATCGGCCCAGGCGATCGCGTCCAGCATCCTGACCGTGCCGCCCGCGCGGCCGGTGGCCGGGATGACGTTGACGGCCGAGCCGGCGCGGACGATCCCCCACACGACGCTGACACCGGCGCGCGGGTCGAGCCGGCGTGACAGGACCGCTGGGAGCTCGGTGACCAGCTTGCCCAGGGCGAAGGTGAGGTCCTCGGTGAGGTGCGGGCGCGAGGTGTGTCCCCCCTTGCCCGAGAGCAGCACGTCGAGGGAGTCGGCGGCACCGGTGAGCGGGCCCTCGCGCAGCCCCACGGTGCCGACGTCGAGCCCCGGGTCGGCGTGCAGCCCGAAGATCCGGGAGACACCGTCGAGGGCACCGGCCTCGATGGACATCAGCGCACCACCGGGCATGATCTCCTCGGCCGGCTGGAAGACCAGCCGCACCCGGCCGGGCAGCTCGTCCGCGACGGAGGCCAGCGCCAGGCCGGCACCGAGCAGCGCGGAGGCGTGCAGGTCGTGCCCGCAGGCGTGCGCCACCCCGTCCACCGTGCTGGTCCACGGGTCGTCGGTCTTGTCCTCCACCGGGAGCGCGTCCAGGTCGGCGCGCAGCGCCACCAGCGGACCGGGCCCCGAGCCGATGTCCACGACCAGGCCGTTGCGCGGCAGTGGCCGTGGCGCGAGACCGGCCTCGTCGAGCCGCTTGGCGATGACGGCGGTGGTCCGCTCCTCGGCCCACGACAGCTCCGGGTGGGCGTGCACGTCACGACGGAACTCGATCAGCTCGGCAGCGAGCAGGTCGACCGCAGCCTGGACCTGGGGCAGGAGGGGGGACACGACCGACAAGGTTACCGGTCGCTGCCGGGGCGTCCGGAGAGTGTCCGGACGCTGTCCGCCCGGGTCAGCTGACGCTGTTGACGCGGGTCTCCACCTCGATCACCGGGATGTCGGTCACCGCCGTCATCGTCTTGGGGTCAAGGTCGCCGCCCGCGCCGACGTTGCTGGTCCAGGCGGCCTGCCAGCCGGTCGAGGCCTGGACCGGGAAGCCACCCGGGTAGGCGAAGGAGCCGATCGGGAAGGTGAAGACGCAGGCCGCGGCCTCGTCGACGCCCGGGGCGTATGCCGTGCGCGCCTGCCTCGCGGAGCAGTCGGTCCCGCCCACGGGGGTGGAGACGGTCATGCCTCCGGGCTTCGCGGTCACGCTCACGCTGATCCCGGCGGCCTCGGCGGTGACCTGGCGCTCCTCGAGGGCCTCGGGCTCGGTGGTCCACAGCCACGTCGGCAGGTTGACCAGGGTGGCGTCGTTGGACTTCGCGAGGTGCGGGTTCCACTCCAGGGTCGGGTGCTTGAGGTCCATCACCTCGTAGGCGTAGGCGGCGAGGTCCTCGGGAGCCACGGCAGGCGGCGGCTCCTGGCCGGTCGGGAAGGCCTGCATGCTCACGGTCACCAGCCCGTAGGGCCCGCGCACCGTCGGCGCGCCGCACGCCTTGGCCACGGCGCTGACCTGCTGGTCGTAGCCGGCCGACCCGGGCTTGTCGGTGATCGCACCCTCGCGGGTCTCGAGGGAGTAGTACGTCATCTTCTTGCCGGCGGCGACCTGCGCGATGATCGAGTTGAAGTAGTCGCCGTCCGGGTTGGCCAGCTGGCCGACCGCGGCGTGGCCGGTGAGCCACGGCCGCACCTTCTCCTCGTAGTACTTCTTCACGGCCACGGGGTCGCTGGTGTCGAGGTTCTCACCGGAGAGAGTGAGGTTCGCGTAGTCCTCCCACCAGCACATCGGCGGAGGGCCGGGGATGGAGGCCACGGTGCCCTGGTTCACGTCGCCGCTGAGGTGCACCTCGACCTCGCGTAGCCGCCGCCGGTGGAGGAACCGCCGCCACCCATGCCGTCGGCGTGGGCCGCCGTGGCGTCGAAGGTGGCCACGAGGGCCGCGGCGCTCAGCGCGGCCAGCACCGTCCTGGCGAAGTGGCGCATGTGTCGAATTCCCCCTGAGCCTGGACACGACCGGACAACGTGCGTGTACTGCCCGTTTCGACGAGCGCGTAAACCACTCGGCACGCGGCTCAGGCTTGGCAGCGGTCCTTGCCCACGCTCTCCACCCTCACGACCCGCCACTTACCGGCGACCTGGGAGAGCGTGCCCTTGAGCACGTAGAACGGGGTGAACACCTCCGCGTTGCTGCCGTCCTCGCGCTGGTCGACGGACTTGTTGACCATGCAGCTGTCGAGGGTGGCGCCGGTCCCCTGCACCTCGATGTTCGTGACGCCGAACTTGCTGTCGCCGACCGTGTGCAGCTTCTTGCTGCGGAGCAGGTTGACGTAGCCGACCACGTCGGACAGCGCCTCGACGGCGGCCACCGAGCCGAGCGACGGATCGACCGCGACCTCGCCGTAGCTGTTCAGCCGGGCGGTCCAGTAGGCGAACCAGGTGTCGGCGACGGCCTGCTCGGCAGCGTTGCCGGCCTCGACGTTGCCGCGGAGGACCTCGTGGCCCTCGTTGCCGAAGGGAGTCGCGGCGGCCGTGGGTGTCGCGGCCGGCGTCCCGGCCTTCGAGTCGGTGGAGGGGGCGGCCGTGGGCGTGCTGTCGTCGGCACCGCCGTCGCCGACCGCCACGTCGACCTTCTTCTCCGCGCCGCCTCAGGCGGACAGGGCCAGCGCGAGGACGAGCACCAGGGCCCCGATCAGTGCCGGGAGTGGAGTACGACGCATGGAGATCCCTCGAGAGTGTGGCGGCGCAGGTGGGCGTGCTGGGGGCCGAGGATACCGACCAGGCCGGTCAGGCGTCCGGCGCCCGGTCCTGGTCGTAGGCGGCGACCAGCCGGTCGGCGGCGACCGGGGCGGTCAGCTCTCCGGCCAGCAGCTCCCGGCGTACGTCATCACGGATGGCGCGCACCCCGGGCGAGCGCCGCAGCCGTTGCGCCAGCTCGTCGCGCACCAGCGCCCAGGTGAACTCGAGCTGCTGCTCGGCCCGCTTGTCCAGCAGGCCCTGCTCCCCCAGCGACTCCCGGTGGGCGAGGACACGCTTCCAGACCTTGTCCACGTCGGTGCCGTGCAGGCCCGAGCAGGTCAGCACCGGCGGGACCCAGCCGTCGCCGGAGGAGTGCACCAGCCGCAGCGCGCCGACGAGCTCGCGCGCCGCCGACTGCGCCTCGCTCGCGCGGTCGCCGTCGGCCTTGTTCACCGCGATCACGTCGGCGATCTCGAGGATGCCCTTCTTGATCCCCTGCAGCTGGTCGCCCGTGCGGGCGATGGTCAGGAACAGGAACGTGTCGACCATGCCGGCGACGGTGACCTCGGACTGGCCCACGCCGACCGTCTCGACGAGGACCACGTCGTACCCCGCGGCCTCCAGCACGATCATCGCCTGGGTGGTGGCGCGCGCGACCCCACCGAGGGTGCCGGCGGTCGGCGAGGGCCGGATGTAGGCGTTCGGGTTGGCCGACAGGTCGGCCATCCGGGTCTTGTCGCCGAGCACCGACCCACCGGTGCGGGTCGAGGAGGGGTCCACGGCCAGCACCCCCACGCTCTGTCCGAGCCCGGTCAGGTGTGCGCCCAGGGTCTCGATGAAGGTCGACTTGCCGACCCCCGGGACCCCCGAGATGCCGACCCGGACGACGGGACGCCGCTCGAGGCCGGTCAGCTCCGTCAGCAGCTCGCGGGCCGCCGCCTGGTGGTCCGGGCGCGCGGACTCCACGAGCGTGATCGCCCGGGAGACCGAGGCGCGTCTCCCGGCGCGGATGCCCTCGAGGAGCGCACCGACGTCGACCGCGCGAGCTTGCGGGGGCATCAGGCGGACGCGTGGCCCAGCTGCGCGGAGAGCTTCTCCAGCAGGTCCAGGGCCGCGGTGGCGATGACGGTGCCGGGCGGGAACACCGCTGCCGCTCCCATCTCGAGCAGCGTGGGTACGTCGTCGGGCGGGATCACCCCGCCGACCACGATCATCACGTCCTCCCCGCCCAGGTCTGCCAGGGCCTGCTGCAGGGCCGGGACCAGCGTCAGGTGCCCCGCCGCCAGGGAGTTGACGCCGACGATGTGCACGTCGGCGTCGATCGCCTGCTGGGCGACCTCCTCGGGCGTGGAGAAGAGCGGGCCCACGTCGACGTCGAAGCCCATGTCGGCGAACGCGGTGACGATCACCTTCTGGCCGCGGTCGTGGCCGTCCTGGCCCATCTTGGCGACCAGGATGCGCGGCCTCCGGCCCTCGTCCTCGGCGAACTTCTCCGTCGCGGCGAGCACCTGGGCCATGGCCTCGTTGCCCTGCCCACTGCTGGCGGACTCCCGCTTGTACACACCCGAGATCGTACGGATCACCGCGCGGTGCCGGCCGTAGACCTTCTCCAGGGCGTCGGAGATCTCACCGACCGTGGCCTTGGCGTGCGCCGCCTTGACCGCCAGGGCCAGCAGGTTGCCGTCGAGCGAGCCGTGCACGTGCCCGTCCTCGGCCGACTTCGTCAGCGCGTTCAGGGCGCTCTCGACGTCGTCGTCGTCGCGCTCCTCCCGCAGCCGCTCGAGCTTGGCCAGCTGCTGCTTGTAGACGCTGGCGTTGTCGACGCGCAGCACGTCGAGCTGGTCCTCGTCGGCGAGCCGGTAGGTGTTCACCCCGACCAGCTTCTGGGCCCCCGAGTCCAGCCGCGCCTGCGTGCGGGCGGCGGCCTCCTCGATGCGCATCTTGGGAAGACCCTGCTCGATGGCCTTGGCCATGCCGCCAGCCTTCTCGGCCTCCTGGATGTGCGCCCAGGCCTTCTCGGCGAGGTCGTGGGTGAGTCGCTCGACGTAGTAGGAGCCGGCCCAGGGATCGATGATCCCCGTCGTGCCCGACTCCTGCTGCAGCAGGAGCTGGGTGTTGCGGGCGATCCGCGCGGAGAAGTCGGTCGGCAGGGCGATGGCCTCGTCGAGCGCGTTGGTGTGCAGCGACTGCGTGTGGCCCTGAGTCGCGGCCATCGCCTCGATGCAGGTGCGCTGCACGTTGTTGAACACGTCCTGCGCCGTGAGCGACCAGCCGGAGGTCTGGCTGTGCGTGCGCAGCGACAGCGACTTGGGGTTCTGCGGCTCGAACTGGCCGACCAGCCGGGCCCAGAGGGCACGGGCCGCGCGCAGCTTGGCGACCTCCATGAAGAAGTTCATCCCGATGGCCCAGAAGAAGCTCAGCCGGGGCGCGAACTCGTCGATGGTCATGCCGGCGTCGAGACCGGCGCGGATGTACTCCACGCCGTCGGCCAGGGTGTAGGCGAGCTCGAGGTCGGCCGTGGCCCCGGCCTCCTGGATGTGGTAGCCGGAGATCGAGATCGAGTTGTAGCGGGGCATCTTCTGCGCGGTGTAGCCGAAGATGTCGCTGATGATCCGCATGCTCGGCTGCGGCGGGTAGATGTAGGTGTTGCGGACCATGAACTCCTTGAGGATGTCGTTCTGGATGGTCCCCGTGAGCTGTTCCGGCTTCACCCCCTGCTCCTCCGCGGCGGCGATGTAGAGCGCGAGCACCGGGAGCACGGCCCCGTTCATGGTCATGCTGACGCTCATCTCGTCGAGGGGGATGCCCTCGAAGAGCGTGCGCGCGTCGTAGATCGAGTCGATCGCGACCCCGGCCATGCCGACGTCGCCCTTCACCCGCGGGTGGTCGGAGTCGTAGCCGCGGTGGGTGGCGAGGTCGAAGGCGACCGAGAGGCCCTTCTGCCCGGCAGCCAGGTTGCGGCGGTAGAAGGCGTTGGACTCCTCGGCGGTGGAGAAGCCGGCGTACTGGCGGACCGTCCACGGCTGGGTGGTGTACATCGTCGGGTAGGGCCCGCGCAGGAACGGGGCGATCCCGGGGTAGGTGTCGAGGGCGTCGAGCCCCTCGAGGTGCTCGGGGCCGTAGATCGGCAGGATGCCGATGCCCTCGGGCGACTCCCAGGTCTCCCCCGTGACCGCTTCCTCCGCGGTGACCTCGCCCGCGAGCGGCAGGCCCGCGAAGCTCTCCGGGATGCTCATGCCAGCTTCTCCCTCGTCCGAGTCAGGAAGTCGAGTGCGTCGACCCCCATGGCGACCGTGTCGTCGGCCCCTACGTCGGCCCCTACGTCGGCCTTGCCGGCCAGGACGACCCACGCGGCGCCGGCGTCGCGCAGGGCCTGCACGAGGTCGGTACCCCACTCGGCGTAGGCCTGGTCGTTGCCGACCAGGCAGACCACCTGCTGGCCCCCGTCGGGCCCGGTGAAGTCCTTCAGCACGGCCTCGGTGTCGTCGTGCCGCCCGGCGTTGACGACGTCGATGCCACCGGCGGCGAACAGGTTGCTGGCGAAGGTGGCCCGGGCGGTGTGGGCCGCGATCGTCCCCATCGTCGCGAGGAAGACCTTCGCCTCCGCAGGTGCGTCACGCAGCGCCTCGAACGGCTGCCCGTAGGGCCGCACGGGCAGGGCGCCCTCGGCGTACGGCGCCCGCTCGGGCAGGGTCTCGTGGAGGTTGGGGAACTCCGTCAGGCCGGTCAGGGCGCGCTGGCGCCGGGCGATCTGGCGGTCACGCTCGGCCACCACCGTGTCGATGCGCGCCTGCAGCGAGCCGTCCTCGAGGGCGTCGAGCACGCCTCCGGCCGACTCCAGGCGACCGAGCTCCTCCCAGCCGGCGACCGCGAGGTCGTCGGTGAGCTTCTCGACCGCGAACGACCCGCCGGCCGGGTCGGCGACCTTGGCCACGTGCGACTCCTCGACGAGCAGCGTCGAGGTGTTGCGGGCGATGCGGCGCGCGAACGCGTCGGGCAGCCCGAGCCTGGCGTCGAACGGCAGCACCGTCACCGCGTCGGCGCCGCCGACGCCGGCCGCGAAGGCCGCGACGCAGGTGCGCAGCATGTTCACCCACGGGTCGTACTTCGTCATCATCGGCCGCGACGTGACGACGTGCAGGCTCATGTTGCGGCGGTCCTCGGACGCGCCGCTGAGCTCGAGCATCCGCGCCCACGACCGGCGTACGGCGCGCAGCTTGGCGATCGTCTCGAACTGCTCGTCGGTCGCCGCCAGTCGGAACTCGACCAGCCCGGCGGCCTCGTCCACCCCGATCCCGGCCGCCTCCAGGGTCCGCAGGTAGTGCGCCCCCAGGGCGAGGACGTAGCCCAGCTCCTGGACGTCGGAGGCCCCGAGGTCGTGCACCGTGGTCCCGTCCACCACCAGCGCCCGGCACCCCAGCTCCTGGGCGAGCTCCGCAGCCTGGCCGACCACGGTGGTGGAGGAACCGCGCGCTGGTCCCGAGCCTGTCGAAGGGAGCGTCTCGAAACCCCGCAGCACGGCACCCACGGGGTCCACGCCGAGGTTCGTGCCAGGAGGAAGCGTCACCCCCTGCGCGAGCTCCGCGAACCGGGTGGCCACCCCGATCGGGTCCGAGGGAGCGTCCAGCACCACGGGCGCGACCTCGAGCAGCACGTCGGCCAGCACCCGGGGCAGGTCGTCGACGGCCACGCCGGACTCCCCCACCTGGATCCACAGCGAGGTCACGCCGTTCTCCAGGTCGGTGAGCGCGGCGGCGGCGGAGGTCTCCGCGTCGGGGTCGGCGAGCAGCCCGCGCACGTCCCAGCCGTCGCCCCGCGCGGGCGGACGCACCGGGTCGGGCAGGTCCGCCACCAGGGCGGGCGTGCCGAGCGGGCTGATGCCGATGCCGTCCAGCGTGGTGCGGGTCAGCCTCCCCCAGACCGCGTCGTCGGGGTCGTCCTCGGTCAGCCGACGGGCCTTGCGCAGGACCGCGGCCGCAGCCCGCTCCCACTCGGCGACGTCGTGGTCCTGCCCGTCGGCGAGGGCGAGGTGCTCGTCGGTGGTCATACGGCGAAGGATAGGGACCCCCGGCGTGGCGCGACCAGCGACTGTGAAATACCCGACCACCGCCCACACCGGGATCTACGCTCGTTCCCGTGACGGTGACTGACCCGGACGTGATCCTCGGCGAAGGGCTGGTCCTGCGGGTCCCGGTGCGAGCCGACCGGTCGCGATGGCTGGCGATGGCCCGCGACCCCGACCAGCTGCGCCTCGGCAGCCCGGCGTTCGTGGCGGTCCCGGAGACCGTGGAGGACCTCGACGTCCGGATCGCCCTGGCCGCTACGGCGTACGCCTCGGTCACTCCCGGCACGCTGGTGATGGCCGGCGCCGACGAGCCCGACCGGCTCCTCGGCACCATCGCCTGGCGCCTGGACGTGCCGCCGGTGCTGCAGGTGAGCGACATCGGCTACTCCGTGCACCCGGACGCACGCGGGCGGGGCGTGGCAAGACGAGCCCTGGCCGCCCTGACCCGGTGGCTGACCACCGACCCCGAAGGGCCGGCGCACGCCCGGGTGCAGCTCGACCACAGTGTCGAGAACCGCGCCTCGTGCCGGGTCGCCCTCGCGGCCGGCTTCGCCCAGGAGGGCGTACGCCGGGCCTTCCTCCCCCTGCGCGACCCCGACGCCCCCGGCGGCGTACGGCGCCACGACGTCTGCCTGCACGGGTTCGTCCCGGGGCTGTGACCGTCCCCGGCGGGCGGCGGGCGAGCCGTTCACCCGCAGCACACTCCGGGGACACCGACCGGACACCGGGAGCAGCGAGGCTGGCGCCATGCGCATCGCACTCGTGACCGAGCAGTTCGCACCCAGCACCGAGCCGTCCGCCCACGTGACCCGGGAGGTCGTGGCCCGGCTGACCGACGGCGGGCACGACGTGATCGTCTTCGCCGGTGGTCGCGGGCAGGCCACCTTCCGCGGCGCGCGGCTGTTCTGGGCCAGCCGGATGACCCCCGTCTCCGCTGTCCGCGAGGCGCTGGCGCTCTCCCGCCCCGACGTCTGCCACCTCCTCGACCCCCACCGGCTGGGCATCAAGGTCGCCGAGGCCGCCGAGCGGCAGGGCGTGCCCACCGTCGTCCTGCACCCGCGCGTGTGGAGGCCGGGGGTCGACCTCGCCGACCACCACCCGGGCCTCCGGGACCAGAACCTGCACGACCGCTGGGCCCGGCTGCACTCCCCCGACGGCGGCCGCCTCGTGGTGGGGTACGTCGGACCGCTGGGCCGCACCAAGGTGCTGAACCGGCTCGCCCTGGTCGCGCGGCTGCCCGGCGTGCGGCTGGTCGCGCTGGGCGACGGACCCGGCGCCGAGGGCCTGCGCGCGGCCGGAGCCAAGGTGATCCCGCACGCCACCGGGCTGGAGCGCGGCCGCTGCGTCGCCTCGTTCGACGTCTTGCTGCAGCCGCGCAAGAAGGAGATCTACGCGCCCGCGGTGCAGGAGGCCCTGGCCAGCGGGGTGCCCGTCGTGGCCTACGACAGCGGCACGGCGACCGATGTCGTCCGCCACGAGCACAACGGCCTGCTGGTCGACACCGACCGCGGCGGCAAGGGCTTCGCCCGCGCCGTGGCGCGGCTGGCCGCCAGCCCCGACCTGCGGTTCACCCTGGCTGCCGAGGCTCGGGCGTCGGTGGCACACCGGACCTGGGACGACGCGGTGTCGGAGCTGCTGGACGTGCACTACCCGGCGGCCCTGGGTCGGCCGGCGGCCGCGATCGTCTGAGCGCCCCGCCGAGGAACCGCTGCTCGATCGTCGAGGCCGCGGCCGCCACCCCGCCGGTCGCGGCGTACCCCTCGGCCACCCGCCTGGCTCCGTCAGCACACCCCCGCGCAGCCCGGACGGCGTCGCGCAGCCGCCGTGGAGTCAGCCTGGACACCGGCAGCCGGGTGCCGGCGCCGCTCACCTCGACCCGCCGGGCCACCTCCAGCTGGTCACGCCCGAACGGCACGGCGCAGACGGGGACCCCGAGTGAGAGGGCCTTCTGGGTCGCGCCCATGCCGCCGTGGGTGACGGCCACCGACTCCCGCGCGAGCACGGGAGCGTGCGGCACGAAGCGCTCGACCCGCGCGTTGGCCGGCACCGACAGGCTCTCGTCGACGCCACTGGGCATGGTCGCCACCACGAACACCGGTTCGTCGGCGAGGGCCTCCAGCGCCGTACGCACCAGCACGCCGTCGTCCTGGAACTCCGACGACGTCGTCACCAGGACGATCGGGTCCGCGACGGACTCCAGCCAGGCGGGCGGCTCCTGCGGCGGCTCCCAGGCGCTGGCACCGATCATCACGATGTCGGGGGCCCAGTCGGGGTGGTGGTACTCGAACGGCTCGGCCGTGGCCACGAGCACGAGCGGAGCCCGGCGGAAGAAGGCGTCGGCGTCGCGGACCGGCGCCAGTCCGCTCGCCGCCCGCAGCTCGGTGATCCCGGGTCGCATCACCCGCTCGGCCACCCCCATCACCACTGGTCGCAGCAGCCCGTCGCGCACCGTCCCGAGCACGCCGGGCCACGGCCGCAGGCCCGGCCCGAACGGCGGGGTGCCCGCCGAGCGGAGGGGCGGTGTGTACGGGCTGAACGTCACCCACGGCAGGCCGGACGCCTCCGCGGCCACCAACGCCCCCCACGCGTTGATGTCCACGACGAGGAGGTCGGGTCCCACCTCCGCGACAGCCGCCGCGAGGTCGGGCCCGTCGAAGTGGCCACGCGCCGTGAACGTGGCCACGGCTTCGGCCAGCGCGGCGCGCGTGTTGCCGGCACGGTGGTCGTCGTTGTCGATCGCGGCCACCCGCGGGTCGACGGCCGACGCCTCCAGTCCGAGCCCCCGCAGCGCGTCCACCTGACCGGCGAGGGTGCGGACATGGACCCGGTGCCCGCGGGAGCGCAGCTCCAGCAGCAGCGGGGTCATCGGGAAGAGGTGGCCCAGGGCCGGCGAGGTGTAGGCGAGGACGGTGCTCATCGGTTCTCCTGGGTGGTGGGGGTGACGAGGAGCGGTCCGAGCAGCTCCAGGAGGGCGAGACGGGTCTGCTTGCGGCTGAGGCCGGCATCGAGGTGGAGCAGCTTCCACGTGTAGACGTCGCACACGGCCACCAGCTGGGCCAGCCGCCGTTCCCGGGTGACCCCGCTGAGGCTGGCGAGCGTCGGCGCGAAGACGGTGCGGCACCAGTCCCGGTGCAGCCGGCGCCCCTGGGCGGCGTACGTCGCGAGCGTGGGCGAGCCGGGCTCCTCGGCCAGCAGCCGCAGCACCCCCGGACCGGCCTGCTCGTAGTGGTCGAGCAGGACCTCGACGGCCTGCTCGACGTCCCCGGGAGTCACCGTCCGGTCGTCCCGGGTGCGCGACATCGCCCGCTGGGCGGCCGCGTCGAGGAGCCCGTCCCGGCCACCGAACTTCCGGATCACGGTCTGCACGGTGACCCCGGCGCGCTCGGCGACCTCACGCAGGACGAACTGATCCCTGGGACGCTCCCAGAACAGCTCGGTGACCGCGTCCAGGATCCGTTCGGAGGTCGCGCTCGCGGCGTCGGCGCGGCTGGTCATCCGGTAGGTACGCCGGTCCTCCGATTTCATGTCAATCAAGTTAACATCAAAGTACTGACTCCGCGAGGGCTGTCGGCGCTAGACCACCTGGGCGATGGACTGCCCTCCGCCCCCTTCGCGGACTAGGTTTCCTGCAGTCGTCCGAGAGGAGATCCGCATGCGCCGACGGTCCGGGTCGCCCGAAGTGCCTGGCGTGAGACATCACCGCGACGGGCGCGCCGTTCTGGGCACGCCCTCCTAGTCTCGACGCATGGTGGAAGGTCTACGGCGGTATCTCGGCGACCCGGTCGCCACCTGGCAGACGGGCAGCTCGCAGAGCCAGGCCCTGACCCTGGCCGCACTCCTGATCGGGGTCGCGGCCTGCTTCGTGGTGTCCATCGCGGAGTACGCCTTGATGCCGATGACCGCCTACTACGTCTGGCTGCTCCTCGGGATGCTGCTGCTCCGCTTCCGTCCCCTGGTGGTCCTCTCGACCGTCGCCGCCACCGCGTCGTTCGTCGCCGTGCTCCACGACCCGCCGATGACCGGGCCGCGGATCACCGCCTGCTTCACCATGCTGATCTGCCTGAGCCTGATCCTGTTCGCGTCCAGCCGCCAGCGGACCGGGCTGCCCGGCCCGATGGGCGAGGCGCTGCTCACCGACCTGCGGCGACGGCTGCAGTCGCAGGGCACCATCCCCCGGCTCCCGGAGGGATGGCGGTCCCACTCCGAGATGATCGCCGCGAACGACGTCGGCTACGGCGGCGACTTCGTGGTCGCGCACTGCAGCGACGACGACAAGCGGCTCGAGCTGATCCTCGTCGACGTCACCGGCAAGGGCGTCTCGGCCGCCTCGCGGGCATTGCAGTTCGGCGGTGCGCTCGGCGGGCTGGTCGGCGCGCTCCCGCCCCAGGGACTGTTCGCCGCCGCCAACGACTTCCTGCTGCGCCAGGACTCCGACGACACCTTCGCCACGGCCGTGCACGTGCTGCTGGACCTGGAGACCGGCGCCTACGAGCTCACCAGCGCCGGGCATCCCCCGGCGCTCGTCTGGTCCGGCGAGACCAGGGCGTGGACCACCGACCCCGCCCACGGCACCGCGCTGGGGATCGTGCCGTGCCCCGAGATGCACACGAGCACCGGCACGCTGCGGCCCGGCGACGCGCTGATGGTCTACACCGACGGGGTGGTCGAGTCCCGCTACGAGCACCTCGACAAGGGTGTCGCCTGGCTCCAGCAGGAGGCCGCCGAGGCGGTGTTCGGCGGGTTCGCCGGATCGGCCGCCCGGATCATCGAGCGGGTCACCAGGGCCGACGACGACCGGGCCCTGTTGATCATCGAGCGCTCCCCCGAGCGCACCCGGGCGGCCTCGGAGGAGGACCAGCTCCAGGCGTCCTAGCGCCCAGCGCCTAGACCTCGCTGCGCCCGTCGTTGTCCTTAGTGCGCAGCCCGATCTTGCTGCCCAGCCACACCAGCGGGTCGTACTTGCGGTCGACGACACGCTCCTTCATCGGGATGATCGCGTTGTCGGTGATCTTGATCCCCTCGGGACAGACCTCCGTGCAGCACTTGGTGATGTTGCACATCCCGAGGCCGGCGGCGCCCTGGGCGAGCTCGCGACGGTCGTGCGTGTCCAAGGGGTGCATGTCCAGCTCGGCGTACCGCAGGAAGAAGCGGGGACCCGCGAAGGCGGGCTTGTTCTCCTCGTGGTCGCGGACGACGTGGCAGGTGTTCTGGCACAGGAAGCACTCGATGCACTTGCGGAACTCCTGCCCGCGCTCGACGTCCATCTGCGCCATCCGGCGCTTGCCGTCCTCGTCGCGCGCCGGCGGCGCGAAGGCCGGGAGCTGCTTGGCCTTCTCGTAGTTGTAGGACACGTCGGTGACCAGGTCGCGGATCACCGGGAAGGACCGCATCGGCGTGACGGTGATCGTCTCGGACTCCTCGAAGTCGGAGAGCCGGGTCATGCACAGCAGCCGCGGCTTGCCGTTGATCTCGGCGCTGCACGACCCGCACTTGCCCGCCTTGCAGTTCCAGCGGATCGCGAGGTCACCGGCCTGGGTGGCCTGCACCCGGTGGAGCGCGTCCAGCACCACCTCGCCCTCGGAGACCTCGACGGTGTAGTCGCCCAGCTCGCCGCCGTCGACGTCGCCGCGCCAGATGCGCATCTTCAGGTCGTAGCCCATGCCAGCCCCCTGTTCACTGTGCCTCGGAGTTCACTGTGCCTCGAAGAAGGTCTTGAGCTCGTCGGGCATCACCGGCAGCGGCTGCTCGGTGAGCTCGATGCCGGTGCCGGTGGAGTCCAGCCGCACGACGAGGTTCTTTGTGCCCCAGGTGTCGTCCGGCCCGGGGAAGTCGTCGCGCGTGTGCCCGCCGCGGGACTCCTGCCGCTCCAGGGCCGCCCGGGCGATGCTCTCGGAGACGACCAGCATGTTGCGCAGGTCGAGGGCGAGGTGCCAGCCGGGGTTGTACTGCCGGTGGCCCTCCACCAGCAGGTGCTGGGCCCGCTCCTTGAGCTTCTCGATCTCGGCCAGGGAGCGGGTCAGCTCCTCCGCGGTGCGGATGATGCCGACCAGGTCGTTCATCGAGTTCTGCAGGTCGGACTGGATCGTGTAGGGGTTCTCGGTGTTCTCGGTCGCGCCCGCTGGTCCCGAGCCCGACGAAGGGTCGAAGGGCGCGAGCGCGTCGGCCTGGGCTGCCTTGACGTGTCCCTCGTCCACGACCGCTCGGGCGTCCCGCAGGCCCGCGGCGTACGACGCAGCCGACTCGCCGGCCCGGCGCCCGAAGACGAGGAGGTCCGAGAGCGAGTTGCCACCGAGCCGGTTGGATCCGTGCATGCCGCCGGAGCACTCACCGACGGCGTAGAGCCCGGTCACGCCGCTGAGCTCGGTGTCGGCGTCGACCTCGACGCCACCCATCACGTAGTGGCAGGTGGGCCCGATCTCCATCGGCTCGGCGGTGATGTCGACGTCGGCGAGCTCCTTGAACTGGTGGTACATCGAGGGCAGCCGGCGCCGGATGAACTCCGGGTCGCGGCGTGAGGCGATGTCCAGGAAGATCCCGCCGTGCGGTGATCCGCGGCCGGCCTTGATCTCGGAGTTGATGGCGCGAGCGACCTCGTCACGCGGGAGCAGCTCGGGGGGCCGGCGGTTGTTCTTCTTGTCGTCGTACCAGCGGTCCGCCTCCTCCTCGGTGTCCGCGGTCTCGCTCCGGAAGAACTCCGGGATGTAGTCGAACATGAACCGCTTGCCCTCGGAGTTGCGCAGGATGCCACCGTCACCGCGGACCGACTCGGTGACCAGCAGGCCCTTCACCGAGGGCGGCCAGACCATCCCGGTCGGGTGGAACTGCACGAACTCCATGTTGATCAGCGAGGCACCTGCCCGCAGCGCGAGCGCGTGGCCGTCACCGGTGTACTCCCAGGAGTTGGAGGTCACCTTGAACGACTTGCCGATCCCACCGGTCGCGAGGATCACCGACGGCGCCTCGAAGACCACGAACCGCCCGGTCTCGCGCCAGTAGGCGAAGGCCCCGGAGATGGCGCCCGCTCGTCCAGAGCCTGTCGAAGGGTCCTTCAGCAGCTCGGTGACCGTGCACTCCATGAACACGTCGATGCCCAGGGCCACGGCCCGCTGCTGCAGGGTGCGGATCATCTCCAGGCCGGTGCGGTCACCGACGTGCGCGAGGCGGGCGTAGCGGTGGCCGCCGAAGTCGCGCTGGGAGATCAGCCCGTCGGGCGTCCGGTCGAACAGAGCGCCCCAGTCCTCGAGCTCCTGCACCCGCTCGGGGGCCTCCTGGGCATGCAGCTGGGCCATCCGCCAGTTGTTGAGCATCTTCCCGCCACGCATGGTGTCGCGGAAGTGCACCTCCCAGCCGTCCTCCGGGTAGACGTTGCCCATCGAGGCAGCGATGCCGCCCTCCGCCATCACGGTGTGCGCCTTGCCGAGCAGCGACTTGCACACGATCGCCGTGCGCGCCCCGGCGTCGTGGGCCGCGATCGCCGCCCGCAGCCCCGCACCGCCGGCGCCGATCACCACCACGTCGTAGGAGTGGCGCTCCATCCCACCGCTCTCGCTGCCCGACATCTCGTTGCCGGTCATCGGGTGCCGGTCACTCCCGGTCGAGGTCATCAGAAGAACCGGGGGTCGTCGAAGACGCCGCTGGAGATCAGCACGACGTAGAGGTCGGCGATCGCCACGGAGAACAGCGAGAGCCAGGCGTAGCGCGCGTGGTGGGCGTTCTGCTTCGAGACCCAGGTCCACATCCGGTAGCGCACCGGGTGCTTGCTGAAGTGCCGCAGCCGCCCGCCGACCGCGTGCCGGCAGGAGTGGCAGGAGAGCGTGTACATCCAGATCAGGAAGATGTTGGCCAGGAACACCAGCGTGCCGAGGCCCATGTGGCCCCAGTCGCCGTCGGCGTCCCGGAAGGTCAGCACGGTGTCGTAGGTCAGGATCAGCGCGACCAGCACGGCGGCGTACCAGAACCAGCGGTGCAGGTTGTTCAGGATCAGCGGCAGCCGGGTCTCGCCGGTGTACTTCGTGTGCGGCTCCGCGACCGCGCACGCGGGGGGGCTGAGCCAGAACGACCGGTAGTAGGCCTTGCGGTAGTAGTAGCAGGTCATCCGGAAGCCGAGCGGGAAGATCAGGATGATCAGGGCCGCGGACAGGGGCCACCAGCCGAACGGCTGGCCGAAGTCGGAGGAGCCCTCGACGCAGTCGCCGAGGCAGGGCGAGTAGAACGGCGAGAGGTAGGGCGCTGCGTAGTAGTGGCTGCCCTGGAAGGCGCGGATCGTCGCGTAGACGACGAACGCGGTGAACACCACGAAGGTTGTCAGCGGGTAGAGCCACCAGCGGTCCGACCGGAGGGTCCGGCCCTCGATCCGCGCACGTGTGGGTCCTCGTACGCCTGCCTCCGTGGACGCCATCGCCACCTCCGCCTGGTTGATGCCGTGTGTGATGGGGACCACTCTTGCCCCATCCCGGCGGAAAGCGAAAGGGGCGCGCCCGGCCTCCGGGCGGCACGAGGCGTCCTGGCCGCGAAACATGCTCGCGACGGGAGGGGGATATGTCACATCCCCCGGCTGCCCCAAGCGACGGTGGGGAGAGATACGGTGCCCGTTGTGGCAACTGCGACTCTCGTCAAGGACAGCAAGTCGACTCGGTCGACCATCGCGCTGAAGATTCTCATGGCCGGCAGCGGCATCATCTTCATCGTCTTCGTGCTGTTGCACATGTACGGCAACCTCAAGGCCTTCCAGGGTCACGACGACTTCAACGAGTACGCCCACCACCTGCGCACCTTCGGGGAGCCGATGCTCCCGCCCAGCGGCCTGCTGTGGGTGCTTCGTGCGGTGCTGCTGGTCTCGCTGGTGGTGCACGTCTACGCCGCGGTGTCGCTGTGGCGGCGGGCGAAGAGGGCCCGCACCGTCAAGTACGTCGTGAAGAAGAACAAGCACTCGACGTACGCCTCCCACCTGATGCGGTGGGGCGGGGTGACGCTGCTGCTCTTCATCGTCTGGCACCTGCTGAACTTCAGCATCGGCAAGGTGAACGTCACCGGCGGCTCGACCGCCGACCCGTACAACCTCCTGGTCGACTCGTTCGACACCTGGTGGCTGACGCTGATCTACCTGTTCGCGATGGCGATGCTCGGCGCGCACCTCCACCACGGGATCTGGAGCTCCCTGCAGACCCTCGGGCTCACCAACACCGAGCGGTCCCGGGCCCGGGCCAAGACCTTCGGCCTCACCCTCGCGATCATCATCGCCGGGGGCTTCTCCCTCGTCCCGATCTTCGTCCTGGCCGGCGTCATCTCCAAGTAAGGGGTCAGCACCCATGACAGACATGCCCGACACCACCTCCGCCACCGACGCGTCGCAGCACGCGGACAGCGAGCAGGAGACAGACGACGCCGCCGGCTTCTACATCCCCGGCGAGCCGATCAAGGACACCAAGGCTCCCGGCGGTCCCATCGACGAGCGGTGGAACACCCGCCAGTTCGAGGCCCGGATCGCCAACCCGGCCAACCGCCGCCGCCTGTCGGTGATCGTGGTCGGCACCGGCCTGGCCGGCGCCTCGGCGGCCGCCACCCTCGGCGAGGCCGGCTACGTGGTGAAGTCCTTCTGCTACCAGGACTCCCCGCGCCGGGCCCACTCGATCGCCGCCCAGGGCGGCATCAACGCCGCCAAGAACTACAAGGGCGACGGCGACTCGGTCTTCCGGCTCTTCTACGACACCATCAAGGGCGGCGACTACCGCTCCCGCGAGTCCAACGTCTACCGCCTGGCCGACGTCAGCCGGAACATCATCGACCAGTGCGTCGCGCAGGGCGTCCCGTTCGCCCGCGAGTACGGCGGCCTTCTCGACAACCGCTCCTTCGGCGGCGTGCAGGTCTCCCGCACCTTCTACGCCCGGGGGCAGACCGGCCAGCAGCTCCTGATCGGGGCCTACCAGGCGCTCGAGCGCCAGGTCGCCGCCGGCACCGTGAAGACCTACACCCGGCACGAGATGCTCGAGCTGATCGTCGTCGACGGCCGGGCGCGCGGCATCATCGTGCGCGACCTCGTCACCGGCGAGATCGAGACCTACTTCGCCGACGTGGTCGTCCTGGCCAGCGGTGGCTACGGCAACGTCTTCTTCCTCTCCACCAACGCCATGGGCTCCAACGTCACGGCGACCTGGCGCGCACACCGCAAGGGCGCCTTCATGGCCAACCCCTGCTACACCCAGATCCACCCCACCTGCATCCCGGTCTCGGGCACGCACCAGTCCAAGCTGACCCTGATGAGCGAGTCGCTGCGCAACGACGGCCGGATCTGGGTCCCCAAGGACGCCAAGGACGCGGACACCAACCCGAACGACATCCCCGAGGAGGACCGCGACTACTACCTGGAGCGGATCTACCCCGCGTTCGGCAACCTGGTGCCCCGCGACATCGCTTCGCGGCAGGCCAAGAACATGTGCGACGAGGGCCGCGGGGTCGGCCCGCTGGTGGGCGACTTCCGGCGCGGCGTCTACCTCGACTTCTCCGAGGCCATCAACCGGCTGGGCCGGGCCGGCATCGAGGCGAAGTACGACAACCTCTTCGACATGTACGAGCGGATCACCGGCGAGGACCCCTACGAGGTCCCGATGCGGATCTACCCCGCCGTGCACTACGTGATGGGTGGCCTGTGGGTCGACTACGACCTGCAGTCCAACCTGCCCGGGCTGTTCGTGACCGGTGAGGCGAACTTCTCCGACCACGGCGCCAACCGCCTCGGCGCCTCTGCGCTGATGCAGGGCCTGGCCGACGGCTACTTCGTGCTGCCGAACACGATCCGCGACTACCTCTCGGAGGGTCCGTTCGACAAGATCGCCGAGGACGACCCGGCGGTCGTCGAGGCGCAGACCTCGGTCAAGCGGCGCATCGAGGCGTTCATGACCACCAACGGCACCCGCAGCGTCGACTCCTACCACCGCGAGCTCGGCAACATCATGTGGGAGTACTGCGGCATGGAGCGCTCGGCCGACGGCCTGCGCAAGGCCAT
>JAOPYC010000122.1 GCA_025964795.1 Marmoricola sp. | reverse complement strand
AGGTTGCGGACCAGGGCAGGGACATCGAGCTGCGTGGAGTCGATGGTCTTCGTCCCGCTGAACACCGCGTGCACCGGCCCGAAGCTGGTGAACCCCGTCTTGGCCCGGTAGATCCAGCCGGCCTCCCGCGCCTTGCCGGGCACCGGGACGTTGACGATCGCGTAGTCGGCGTACAACGTCAGGTCGACGACCTCCGCGGTCCCGAACCGCTTGGCGTAGGCCTGCAGAAAGCTCCGGAGGCCGGGCTCGGTCAGGGCGTACGCCGAGGCCGGGCCGCCTGCGGGCTCCCCGGCCGGGTCCACCCCCGGGCTCAGGGCCACGTCGTCACCGCCGCGGGAGTAGAGGAACAGCGCCACGGCCGCCGCGAGCACGGCGATCCCGACGACGATCGAGACCAGGGCCGCGCGCGACGCCGAGCTGGGCGCAGGCCCCGGCGAGGTCTTCGCGCTCGCCACCGTGTCGGAGACGTCGTCATCGTCCTCACAGGCAGCCGGGCTGAACTTCGACCACGGCTTCTCGCCGGCGGCCGTCGTCGTGGTCGGCAACGGCGTCGCGTCGAGCTGGTCGAGCTCCCGGGTCATCAGGTCCAGCTCGGCCATGCTCCGGGCGTTCCAGACGTTGCCCAGCCGGATGTCCCGGTCGGCCCCGCTGATCCGCCTCTCGTCACTCGCCCGCTTGATCCGCCCGGCCACCAGGGACCGGTCGCTGTCCTTCGGCTGCCGCTGGGGATCCTCCACGCCAGCAGACTGGGGGTCGGACAGGCCTACCAGACATGCCTTGACGCGGGGTCGTCCGGCAAGCGAGCCGTCAGCGGCACCGGCTGGCCAGGGCGCCCGTGACTAGCCGGACGTGGGCAACCTCCCCGTCATTGTCGTAGTGCACGCCGTCGACGAGCTGGTCGCGGTGTTGCGCCGCGTAGCCCGCCCACTCGGCTACACAGACACCTTTCCGCTTGGCGGCGATGTCTCGCTCCCACTTGGCCAGCTGGGCCACTCTCCAGGACTCGTTGCCCTGCCAGGCCGTGTGGGTCCACAAGGCGGGGTCGCGGTAGGGGGTGACGAGCACGACCTTCCGGACCCCTCGGGCCTTCAGGAAGTTGATCCGGTGAGCAAGCCATGATCGCTTCATCAGCCAGGAACCTCCGTTGGTCCCGAGGGCGAACACCACCGTGCGAAGCGGAGCAGGGTTGGTCAGCCGCTCTTGGACCAGGCCGCCGAACTCGTTGGCCCCGCGCATCGACTGTCCATTGAGCTCACCCTTGTAGAGGAAGGGAGCACGCCGGTAGGTGTCCTCGGCGTGGAAGGTCGTCGAGTCCCCCAGGATCAAGCTGTCGGGCCGATATCCGGTCGTCCTGCCGTAGTACGGGTCCTCGGTGTGGCCGTAGACCGCGTAGGCCGGCGAGACACCCATCAGCAATCCCGCGACAGCCACGATCAGGCCCAATCGGGTCTGCAGCTTCATCACTACTCTCCAATTCCCAAGACAAAGACCCCGCTCCACCACGAGGGTGGGGCGAGGTCTCTTCGCTGGCACAAGATATGAGTCGCGAAAGGATTTCGTGGCGTTTCGCGTCCAGATGGCGAAAGTGGTCTACCAGCCGCCGCGGACCACGAGCGATACCGTCGCCCCATGGGAGACCTGCTGATCACGGTGGCGCCGACGGGGGCGGAGACGACGAAGGCCGACTGCCCGCAGCTGCCGACGACGCTGGCCGAGCTCGTCGAGACCGCCCAGCGGTGCGAGGCGGCGGGGGCCGCGATGGTGCACGTGCACATCCGCGACGGGGAGCACCGGCCGACGCTCGACCAGCAACGGCTGCGGGACACCGTGCAGGCGCTGCACGAGAGCACCGACCTCGTCGTACAGCTCTCCACCGGCGGCTCCGTCCACGATCCCCTCGACTCCCGGCTGGCGGTGCTCGACGCCGCGCCCGACGCGTGCAGCCTGACGATGGGGACGACCAACTTCGGCGACGACGTGTTCCTCAACCCGTGGCCGTTCGTCTGCGACCTCTACCAGCTCAGCCAGGAGCGCGGGGTGGTGCCGGAGTTCGAGCTGTTCGACCTCGGCCAGGTGGCGGCGCTGCACCGGCTGCTCGACCTCTACGGCCTGCCCCACGGGGGCAGGGTGCACGCCGACCTCGTCATGGGCGTCCCGGGCGGGATGCCTGGCACCGCCGACGCGCTGGTCGCCGCCGTCGCCATGCTCCCCCAGGAGACCACCAGCTGGTCGGCCACCGGCATCGGCCGGTCCACCCTGCGCGTGGGCCTGGCCTCGCTGTCCAAGGGCGGTCATCTCCGGGTCGGCATGGAGGACGTCCTGACCCTGGCCAAGGGGGTCCCGGTCGAGCACAACGAGGAGCTCGTCTCCCGCGCCGTGGAGCTGGGCCGGCTGGCGCAGCGCACCCTGATGACGCCCGCGGAGGCGCGGACGCTCCTCGGGATCGGCTGACCGTGCGCGCCGTCCTCCAGCGGGCGACCTCTGCGTCGGTGTCGGTCGACGGCGACGTGATCGGCCGCATCGACGAGCCCGGACTCGTCGTGCTCCTCGGCATCACCCACGACGACGGCCCCGCCCAGGTCGACTGGATGGTCCGCAAGATCCGCGACCTGCGCATCCTGCGTGAGGAGCGCTCGGTCGCCGACCTGGGCGCACCGGTGCTGGTGATCAGCCAGTTCACGTTGTACGGCGAGGCCCGCAAGGGCCGCCGACCGACGTGGCAGGCGGCCGCACCGGGCGAGGTGTCCGAACCGCTCTACGAGGCCGTCTGCGACGGGCTCGAGGCGCTGGGCACGCACGTCGAGCGCGGCCGGTTCGGCGCCGAGATGGCCGTCTCGCTCGTCAACGACGGCCCGGTCACGCTGCTCCTGGAGAGCTGACCTACTCGGCCCGCCCGAGCTGGACCTCACTGATCGCCGTCGTGTTCCGGGGCCCCTTGGCGACGGCGAGGATCTCCAGACCGACCGTGCGGGTGCTGGTCCGCGGGACCCGGACGAGCTGCAGGCTGCGGTCGTCGGGCTTCCCGCTCAGCTTCTGCACCACCACGCGGTCGCCGATCGTCCAGCGCACCCGGGTGACCCGGTTGTTCTCCGCGTAGCGGTCGGCCCGGCTCTTCGGGTCGGTCTTGGCGTACCCCGGGATGAGGCCCACCTGGCCGATCGGGACGTCCCGGCCCAGGTCGAGGGTGATCTTCTCGCCGATGGCCGGTCCGGCGCAGCGCCAGGTGGTGTCGGCCACGCCGTCGGTCAGGTTCGCGGCGGCGTAGGACACCTTGGCGCCGCTCGCGTCCACGCCGGCCTTGTCGGTGCAGCCGGCCC
>JAOPYC010000119.1 GCA_025964795.1 Marmoricola sp. | reverse complement strand
TTCGAGGACCTGGCGTCGGTGGTCGCCGAGCACGGTGTCGGCATCGGCGTGATCGCGACCCCCGCGGTCGCCGCCCAGTCCGTCTGCGACCGGATGGTCGAGGTCGGCATCCGCAGCATCCTCAACTTCGCACCCACGATCATCTCGGTGCCCGACGGCGTCGACGTACGCCGTGTCGACCTGTCCAGCGAGCTGCAGATCCTCGCCTACCACGAGCAGCGCAAGGCGACCGATCAGGCGCTGCGCGACGTCGAGCTGACCAAGGACGCCGGATGAGCATCCTGATCGTGGGCATCTCCCACAAGACCGCGCCCGTCTCCGTCCTGGAGCGGGTGGCCCTCGACGGCGACGGCGTGCACAAGCTGATCCGCGAGGTCGTCGACAGCGAGCACGTCACCGAGGCGACCGTGCTGTCCACCTGCAACCGCACCGAGGTCTACGCCGACGTCGAGCGGTTCCACGGCAGCGTCGAGGCCATCTCGCGGATGATCGGCGAGCGTGCCGGCCAGGTGCCCGACGAGGTCCTCGAGCACCTCTACGTGCACTACGACGACGGTGCCGTGTCCCACCTGTTCCACGTCGCCGCCGGGCTCGACTCGATGGTGCTCGGCGAGAGCCAGATCCTTGGCCAGACCCGCGAGGCGCTGCGCGTCGGGCAGGACGAGGGCACCGTCGGCCCGTCGCTCAACGTGCTCTTCCAGCAGGCGCTGCGCATCGGCAAGCGCTCGCACGCCGAGACCGACATCGACCGCGTCGCGCCGAGCCTGGTCACCGCCGCGCTGGCGAAGGCCGCCGAGCACGTCGGTGGGCTCGAGGGCAAGCACGTCCTCGTCGTCGGTGCCGGCTCGATGGCCGGCCTGACCGTGGCCGTCGCCTCCCGGGCCGGAGCAGGCTCCATCGTGGTCGCCAACCGCACGCCGGAGCGGGCCACCCGCCTCGCCGCGCAGTACGGCGCCCGAGCCATCCCGCTCGCCGACCTGGCCACCGAGTTCGGTCCCGTGGACGTGCTCGTCTCCTGCACCGGCGCCGCCGGCGTGCTGGTCGACGCCGCGGCGGTCTCCGCCCGGCGTACCCCGACCGACGGACCGCTGGCGATCGTCGACCTGGCCCTGCCGCGCGACGTCGACCCGGCCGTGGCCGACCTCCCCGGCGTCCGGCTGATCGCCCTCGACACCCTCGCCGCCGAGCTCGAGGCGGCCCCGGGCGGCGCCGACGTCGAGGGCGTGCGTGACATCGTCGCCCAGGAGCTGGCCGCCTTCCTCACCGCGCGCAGCGTCAAGAGCGTGACCCCGACCGTGGTCGCGCTGCGCACCATGGCCACCGGCGTCGTCGACTCCGAGCTCGCGCGGCTCGGGGCCCGCCTGCCCAACCTCGACGAGGCCAGCCGCGCCGAGGTCGAGAAGGCCATCCACCGCGTCGCCGAGAAGCTGCTCCACCAGCCGACCGTGCGCGTCAAGGAGCTGGCCAACCACACCGGCGCGGTCTCCTACGCCGCCGCGCTCGCCGAGCTGTTCGCCCTCGACCCGGACGCCGTCGAGGCCGTCACCCGGCCGGAGGGCGTATGACGACCCGGCCCACCACCGTCACCGCCTCCCCGACCGACGCGGCCGGCCCCGCCGTACGCATCGGGACACGCGCCTCCACCCTTGCCCGCACGCAGAGCGCGATGGTGGCCGATGCGCTCACCGCGGCGACCGGCCTCCCGACCGAGCTGGTGCTGATCCGCACCGAGGGCGACGTGTCCACCGAGCCGCTGGCCCAGCTGGGCGGCACCGGGGTGTTCGTCAGCGCCCTGCGCGACGCACTGCTGCGCGGCGAGGTCGACGTCGCCGTGCACTCGCTCAAGGACCTGCCGACCGCCTCGGCCGAGGGGATCGCCCTGGCCGCCGTACCCCTGCGTGAGGACCCGCGCGACGTCGTCGTGGCCCGCGACGGGCTCACCCTCGGTGAGCTCCCCGTCGGCTCCCGCGTCGGCACCGGCGCACCGCGCCGGGTGGCCCAGCTCGAGGCCCTCGGTCTCGGCATCGACATCGTCGGGGTCCGCGGCAACGTGGACACCCGGCTGGGCAAGGTCGCCTCCGGGGAGCTCGACGCCGTCGTGCTCGCCCGGGCCGGCCTGGCCCGACTCGGTCGCGTGGACGAGGCGACCGAGGTGCTCGACCCGTTCCAGGTGCTGCCTGCTCCGGGGCAGGGGGCCCTCGCGGTGGAGTGCCGCGCCGACGCCGAGCTGCTCGGCGTGCTGCGCACCGCGCTGGACCACCCGGCCTCCCGGGCCTGCGTCGTAGCGGAGCGGGCGCTGCTCGCCGAGCTCGAGGCGGGGTGCTCGGCCCCGGTCGGCGCCCTGGCCGAAGTTGCGGAGGGGGACCTCGGTGACGAACTGTGGATGCGAGCGGTGGCGCTGTCCCTCGACGGCTCACAGTTCGTACGCCGGTCCGCGTCGGGTCCCCTCGACGATGCCGCCGGACTGGGACAGAAGCTCGCCGCAGAGATGTTGGCCGACGGCGCGGCCGAACTGATCAACGAACACACCGACGTAGCAAGAAGGCGATCGTGACCAACCAGAACACGTCCAGCACTCCCGCCCGGCCCGGGGCTCGCCCGGTGAAGTGGGTCTCCTTCGTCGGCAGCGGCCCGGGTGACCCCGGCCTGCTCACCGTGCGTGCCGTCGAGCTGCTGCTCGACGCCGAGATCGTGATCACCGAGGTGGCCGCCCACGAGGGCCTCGTGCGCAGCGTCCTCGGCCTGCCGGTGCACGTCGAGGGCGACGAGTCCCAGCCGGGCGACCAGCCCGCCGAGCAGCAGGTCGGTCCCGTCTTCGTCGACGGTGGCTTCGGCGAGGACGGCCAGCCGCTGACGCACGCCGCGCGCGCCAAGGTCATCGTCCGGCAGGCCAAGACCGGCAAGCGCGTCGTGCGCCTGATGGCGGGCGACCCCTTCCTCTACGCCTCCGGGCCCGAGGAGGCCCAGGCCTGCACCAAGGCCGGGGTCGGCTTCGAGATCGTCCCCGGCGTCTCCTCGGTGAGCGCCGTGCCGACGTACGCCGGCATCCCGCTGACCACCAAGAACCACCGTGAGGTGGCCGTGGTGACCTGCAACGACGTGAAGATCGACTGGGACTCCTACGCCACGGACGCCACCCTGGTGCTGCTCTCCGCGGTCGGGTCCATCGGCGAGATCGCCGAGCAGCTGATCGCCGCCGGTCGCTCGGCCGACACCTCGGTGTCGATGACCTCCACCGGCACCCTGACCGACCAGCAGACGATCGTGTCCACGCTGGCCCACATCGCCGCTGACGCGCGGGACGCCGAGATGGCGCCGCCCGCGATCACGGTCGTCGGCCCGGTCGTCGACCTGCGCGAGACGCTGTCGTGGTTCGAGACCAAGCCTCTGTTCGGCTGGCGCGTGCTGGTGCCGCGCACCAAGGAGCAGGCCGGTGGCCTGTCCTCGCGGCTGCGTGGCTTCGGAGCCGTCCCCGAGGAGGTCCCCACCATCTCGGTCGAGCCGCCCCGCAACCCGCAGCAGATGGACAAGGCCGTGCGCGGCCTGGTCGAGGGTCGCTACGAGTGGATCGCGTTCACCTCGGTCAACGCGGTGCGCGCGGTGCGCGAGAAGTTCGAGGAGTACGGCCTCGACGCCCGCGCCTTCTCCGGGCTGAAGATCGCCGCCGTCGGCGACAAGACCGCGGCCGCGCTCGGCGACTGGGGCCTCAACTCCGACCTGGTGCCCTCCGGCGAGCAGTCCGCCCGCGGCCTGCTCGAGGACTGGCCGCCCTACGACGACGTGCTGGACCCGATCAACCGGGTGTTCCTCCCGCGCGCCGACATCGCCACCGAGACGCTCGTGGCCGGCCTGGTCGACCTGGGCTGGGAGGTCGACGACGTCACGGCCTACCGCACCGTCCGGGCCGCGCCGCCGCCCGCCTCGACCCGTGAGGCGATCAAGTCCGGCAGGTTCGACGCGGTCGTGTTCACCTCGTCCTCGACGGTGCGCAACCTGGTCGGCATCGCCGGCAAGCCGCACGCCTCGACGATCATCGCGGTGATCGGCCCGGCCACGGCCAAGACGGCGGAGGAGCACGGCCTGCGGGTCGACGTGCTCGCTCCCAACCCGTCGATGGAGGACCTCGTCGACGCGCTCGCCGACTTCGGTGCCGCGCGCCGCGCCTCGATGCTCGAGTCCGGCCAGCCGGTCACCAAGCCGTCGGAGCGACGCCCCTCGACCCGCCGCAAGGCGAGCTCGAAGTAGCCATGGGCTTCCCGGAGATCCGGCCCCGCCGGCTGCGTCGTACGCCAGCCCTGCGTCGGCTCGTCGCCGAGACCTCGGTGCGCCCCAGCCAGCTCGTGCTGCCCCTGTTCGTCGGCGAGGGCCTCGACGCGCCCCAGGAGATCACGAGCATGCCCGGGGTGCTCCAGCACACCCGCGACTCGCTGAAGAAGGCCGCCAACGAGGCGGTCGAGGCCGGTCTCGGCGGCGTGATGCTCTTCGGGCTGCCCACGACGAAGGACGCGGTCGGCTCCGGGGCCATCGACCCCAGCGGCATCCTCAACCTGGCGATCACCGACGTCGTCGCCGAGGTGGGCGAGCAGCTCACGGTGATGTCCGACCTGTGCCTCGACGAGTTCACCGACCACGGCCACTGCGGGGTGCTCGACCCCGACGGCTGGGTGGACAACGACCGCACGTTGGAGATCTACGGCCAGATGGCGCTCGCGCACGCGGCTGCCGGTGTCGACCTCGTCGCCCCGAGCGGGATGATGGACGGCCAGGTCAGGGCCATCCGGCACGCGCTCGACGCGGAGGAGCACGAGGGCGTCGGCATCCTCGCCTACTCGGCGAAGTACGCCTCCGCGTTCTTCGGGCCGTTCCGCGAGGCGGTCAACTCCTCGCTCCAGGGCGACCGGCGCACCTACCAGCAGGACCCGGCCAACGGCC
>JAOPYC010000117.1 GCA_025964795.1 Marmoricola sp. | reverse complement strand
GCCTTCGCCGCGAGCCTGGCGGCGCAGTCCCGGCTGCAGGCCGCCGAGGTCGCTGCGACCGCCCGCAAGGGGACCGCGGAGATCCAGGTGCCGAGCCAGCGTGACCGCGTGGACCAGGAGATCGTCTCCGCCTGAGCAGGGCCCGGGTTGGCACCGGGGTCGAGTGAGGATTACCTTACGTAGGTAAGCCTTACTTACTTCGGAGACGACGATGACCTCATTCCCGCTGGGGAACTACCTGATCGGATTGCGCGAAGGGCTCGAAGCCAGCCTGGTCGTGGTGATCCTGATCGCCTACCTCGTCAAGTCCGAGCGCCGTCACCTCGTCCCCCGGATCTGGGCCGGCGTCGCCGTGGCCGTCGTCATCTCGATGGCGTTCGGCGCGCTGCTCACCTTCGGTCCGCGGAGCCTGACCTTCCAGGCCAAGGAGGCGCTGGGCGGGACCCTCTCCCTGGTCGCGGTCGGCTTCGTCACCTGGATGGTGTTCTGGATGGCCCGGCACGCGCGGGGGATGTCGGGTGAGCTGCGCGGCAAGATCGACGACGCGGCGGACACCGGCGGGGTCAGCCTGGCCGTCGTCGCCCTGTTCGCCGTCGGGCGCGAGGGCCTGGAGACGGCCCTGTTCATCTGGTCCGCCACCCAGGCCACGACCAGCAGCGGCGACTCGACCCTGGTGCCGTTCCTCGGCGCGCTGCTCGGCATCCTCACGGCGGTGGCCATGGGCTTCGCCTTCTACAAGGGCGTGCTCACGATCAACCTCGCCCAGTTCTTCAAGTGGACGGGCATCATCTTGATCATCGTCGCCGCCGGCGTCCTCTCCTACGGGGTGCACGACCTCCAGGAGGCCGGCCTCCTGCCCGGCCTGAACACCCTCGCCTTCGACGTGAGCAAGCAGATCCCCCCGGCCTCGTGGTGGGGAACCCTGCTGAAGGGGACCGTCAACTTCTCCCCCGCCACCACCTGGCTCGAGGCCGTCGCCTGGGTGGCCTACGTCATCCCGACCATGTCCATGTTCCTGCTCCGCACCCGCACCCGCTCCCGCTCGAAGGCCCCGACCAGCACCTCCCCCAGCCAGCCCGCCAACGCCGCCTGACCGAAAGGCCACCCCCGTGACCCGCTACACCACTGCCGCCTGCGCCATCGCGGTCGCCGCGCTCGCGGCGAGCACGTCCGCCTGCAGCGTGACCGAGGCGAACGACACCTCGGCGAAGTCCAAGGGCGACGGCACCATCAACGTCGAGTCCTCCGCGAAGAACTGTGACCTCACGTCGTCCGAGGCGCCTTCGGGCAACGTGGTCTTCAAGGTGAAGAACACCGGGTCCGAGGTCACCGAGTTCTACTTCTACGCCGCCGACGGCCTGCGCATCGTCGGTGAGATCGAGAACGTGGGTCCGGGCCTCTCCCGCGACCTCGTGGTCCGGGCGGCCCCGGGCACCTACCTGGCCACGTGCAAGCCCGGGATGGTCGGGAAGGGCATCCGCTCGAAGTTCACCGTCACCGACTCGGGCACGAGCACCAAGATCACCGGCGTGGACCAGGCCACGATCGACGCCGCCACCAGCCAGTACGCCGCCTACGTCCGCGACCAGTCGCAGCAGCTGGTGGACGAGACCACGAAGTTCGCCGCCGCCTACAAGGCCGGCGACGACGCCGAGGCGCGCACGATCTTCCCGCACGCCCGCCAGTACTGGGAGCGCATCGAGACGGTGGCGGAGTCCTTCGGAGACCTCGACCCGAAGATGGACCTGCGCGAGGCCGACCTCGAGCCGGGCCAGAAGTGGACCGGCTGGCACCGCATCGAGAAGGACCTGTGGCCGCCGGCGTCGGGCTACCGGGCGATGACCCCGGCCGAGCGCGCCACCGCGGTGGACGACCTGCTCGCCAACGCCAAGGTGCTCGACCAGCGGGTCCAGGGCCTGAAGTACACCGTCGACCAGATCGGCAACGGGTCGAAGGGCCTGCTCGACGAGGTCGCGAGCGGCAAGATCACCGGCGAGGAGGACATCTGGTCGCACACCGACCTCTACGACTTCCAGGCCAACGTCGACGGAGCCCGCGTGGGCTTCGAGGGCCTCAAGCCGCTGCTGGAGGCCAAGGAGCCCGACCTGGCCACGCAGATCGAGACCGCTTTCGACAACCTGCAGCCGCTGCTCGACAAGTACAAGAAGGGCTCCGACGACTTCGTCTCCTACGACAAGGTCACCGAGGCCCAGCGCAAGGAGCTCTCCGACGCCGTCAACGCGCTCGCCGAGCCGCTGTCGAAGATGACGGGAGCCATCACTCTGTGACCCCGGACCGATCGCTCTCCCGCCGGCGGCTCCTCGGAGCTGCCGGTGCGGGGGCGCTCGCCGTCGGCGCCGCGGGCGTGGGCGGGTTCGCCTACGGGCACGAGACCGACGAGGCGCCCCCCACCGGCGTCGACAAGGCGACCTACCCGTTCCACGGACCGCACCAGGCCGGTATCACCACGCCCGCGCAGGACCGGCTGCACTTCGCCTCGTTCGACGTGACCACCGACTCCCGTGAGGAGCTGGTGGCGCTGCTGCGCACCTGGACGGCCGCCGCCCGCGAGATGACGGCCGGCACCCCGGTCGGGGACGGCGCACCCACGTCGTACGACGCCCCACCCACCGACACCGGTGAGGCGCTGGGGCTGAGCGCGTCCGGGCTGACGCTCACCTTCGGGTTCGGCCCCACCCTGTTCGAGAAGGACGGCCAGGACCGCTTCGGGCTCCGCGACCGGCGACCCGCCGCGCTGCGCGAGCTCCCCCACTTCCCGGCCGACAACCTCGACCCCGCGCGCAGCAACGGCGACCTCTGCATCCAGGCCTGCGCGCACGACCCCCAGGTCGCCGTGCACGCGATCCGCAACCTGGCGCGCATGGGCTTCGGCACGGTCGCGATGCGCTGGGCCCAGCTCGGCTTCGGCCGGACCTCCTCGACGTCGACTCGCCAGGCCACGGCTCGCAACCTGCTCGGCTTCAAGGACGGTACGGCGAACCTCAAGGCCGAGGACCCCGACAACGTCGAGAAGTTCGTCTGGGTCCAGGAGGACGACGACGCCGCAGCGAGCTGGCTCGCGGGTGGCTCCTACCTGGTGGCCCGGCGCATCAACATGCACATCGAGCCCTGGGACCGGACCAGCCTGCGCGAGCAGGAGACGCTGGTCGGCCGCAACCGCGACGAGGGCGCCCCGCTGTCCGGCGGCACCGAGTTCACCCAGCCCGACTTCGACCTCCAGGGCCGGGACGGACCGCTCATCGCGGTCGACGCGCACGTGCGGCTGGCCCATCCCACGCAGAACAAGGGCGTCAAGATGCTCCGCCGCGGCTACAACTTCACCGACGGCAGCACAGCCCTGGGCCGACTCGACGCCGGGTTGTTCTTCATCGCCTTCGTCCGCGACCCGGTCGAGCAGTACATCCCGATGCAGACCCGGCTGTCGTCCCAGGACGCGCTGATGGAGTACCTGCAGCACACGGGGTCGGGCCTGTTCGCGGTGCCGCCCGGCGTGGGTTCGAAGAGCGGCTTCGTCGGTGAGACGCTCTTCGCGTAGGACGGGTCAGGCGATCGTCTCGAAGGTCATGCCCGCGCGCTGCAGGCGCGGCAGCAGGTTCTCGGCCATCGCCGCGGCCGTGGTGACCTGCCCGGAGGTCTTCGGGTTGTCGTCGAGGGCCAGGCACAGCGCGGACTCGGCGAGCATCTTCGCGGTCTCGGTGTAGCCGGGGTCGCCGCCGGAGACACGGGTGTGCACGGTCCTTCCGGCGCTCTCCCCGACGAAGTCGACGGTGAACCACGACTTCGCGCGGCGCTGCTCCGAAGGACCCTCCCCCTGCTTGACGCGGCTCTTGAGGAAGTTGCGCACCGGCGCCACCTGCGCCGCCACCATCAGCGTGGAGACGCCGGCCACCGCGCCCGCGGCGTAGCGCAGCGTCTTCAGCCCGGCGTAGTGGCTGTAGCGGAAGTCGGGGCCGTAGGACTCGAGGGCCGCACCGGACCGGGCCACCACGAACGGGTCGATGGTCGGCATCGGCAGCAGCCAGTAGCCCAGCACCTTGTCCCGGCCGGGCTTGCCCGCGACCGCACGCGACTTGCGGCCCACCGGGCGCGGTTCCACCTTGTTCCGGGCGACCATCGCGTCGCGCATGTGCTTGGCCCGGCTGAAGGCCCCCATCGCCGAGGCGAAGGTGCCTCCGGAGGCCGTTGCCCCCGCACGCACGACGCCGCGCAGGGTGATCGGGTCGGTGGCGCCGAGCTGCTGGACCGTGAACCAGGCTCCGAGGTCGTGCGGGATGGAGTCGAAGCCACAGGCGTGCACGATCCGCGCCCCGGAGGCGGCGGCGACATCGTGGTGCTCGAGGTACATCCGGTCGACGAACTCGGGCTCGCCGGTGAGGTCCACGTAGTCGGTGCCCGCCGCGGCGCAGGCGGCGACCAGCGGCTCGCCGTACTCCACGTAGGGGCCGACGGTGGTGATCACCACTCGCGTCGACTCGGCCAGCAACTTCAGGGAGGCGGCGTCCGAGCTGTCCGCCACGACGAGCGGGAGCCCGGCGAGGGCAGGGTCGATCTTCGCGAGCCGGGACCGCACCTGCTCCAGCTTGCCCTGGTTGCGGCCGGCCAGCGCCCAGCGCAGGCCGTCCGGAGCGTGCTCGGCCAGGTAGGCGGCGGTGAGCTCACCGGTGAAGCCGGTGGCCCCGAGGACGACGATGTCGTGGTCGCGTGCGGGCAAGGGGTCTCTCCTGGGTCAGGGACGGCTGGGGCCTGCCATCCTCGCGCATCCGCGAGGCAGGGAACCGGGTGGTCCAGCGCTGCGTCACAGCCACCATGGAAACCCCGGCGAAGACCGCCCTCGGCGGCAGCCTGATCTCCGCCCTCGCGCTCGGCGGCATGGTCGTCGTGGGCGTCACCGCCGGAGTGGTCGCGGATCCGGGCGCCCCACCGGCGCGCGCGGCCACGGGGCTGACCACCTTCCAGGACTGTGCGTCCCTGCAGCGGTGGTACGTCGACCACACGCTCGACCAGGTCGGTCCCTACGGCTGGGCCGGGCGGATCTGGCCCGAGCGGATGCCGGGCTACGCCACCGCTCTCGGGGAGGACACGGCCGTGGCGCAGGACGGCGGCGTGGCGAACGGACCCACCGGCACGAACACCCAGGAGTCCGGTGTCGACGAGCCCGACGTGGCGAAGACCGACGGGCGTCTCGTCGTACAGCTCACGGACAGCCGCCGCGTGGTCATCACCGACGTCGCGGGACCCGCTCCACGCCGGCTGGCCGACTGGCGGCTGCCGGACGCGAGCCGTGCCGACGGGCTGCTGCTGGTCGGCCACCACGTCATCGTCTCGAGTGGACGCGTCGTGGCGATGGCGGGTGGGGCGAGGGACAGCAAGATGATCGCCCCCGGCGGTGGCGGCGGGTCCGAGCTCGTCGACCTGGACATCTCCGACCCCGCGCACCCCGTGCTCGACAGCAGGACGAGCTGGACGGGCAGCGTCCTCTCCCTGCGGCAGTACGACGACACGGTGCGCCTGGTCACCTCCACGGGCCGGCCGGAGCTGCCGTTCGTGCATCCGGAACGGGGCCGGCTGACCCCGAAGCAGGCGCTGCGGCGCAACCGCGAGATCGTCCGCAACTCCAACGTCGGCGGCTGGCTGCCCGCCGTCGACTCGAACCCCGTGGTGGGTTGCAGCGACGTCTACCACCCGACGACCTGGCCCAGGTCCGAGACCGGGGCCGACACCGGGCCCGACACCGTGGCCGTCGCGACCTTCCGGCCCGGAGCCGTCGACCGGGCCACCGCGGTGGCGGTGACCGGGGCGGGGGGCGAGGTCTACTCCTCCACGGACCGGCTCTACGTCACCTCCGCCGACTGGGGCCGGCCACGCGCCCAGCTGCACGCGTTCGCCCTGGAGGGCGACCGCACCGCCTACGTCGCGTCCGGCTCGGTAGCGGGCGAGATCAGGGACCGCTGGTCCCTGGACGAGCACGACGGTCACCTGCGCGTGGCCGTGTCGTGGCCGGACCGGCTGGGGCACACCCGGGACAACGGCATCGTGGTACTCGACGAGAGGGACGGCCGGCTCGAGCAGGTGGGCGAGCTCCGCGGCCTGGGCGTCGACGAGGAGATCCAGTCGGTGCGCTGGTTCGACGACCTGGCGGTGCTGGTCACCTTCCGGCAGATGGACCCGCTCTACACGATCGACCTCGCGGACCCCACCCGGCCGCGACGGCTCGGGGAGCTGAAGATCCCGGGCTTCTCCGCCTACCTGCACCCGATCGGGGACGGCCTGCTGCTCGGTCTCGGCACGGACGCGACCACCGCGGGCCAGAGTCGCGGCGCCCAGGCCGGGGTGTTCGACCTCGCCGACCCGGCCCGGACCCAGCAGGTCGGCAAGGTGACCTTCGGCCGGGACAGCGCGCTCGGTGCCGGCGACGACCCGCACGCGTTCACCTGGCTACCGGCCCCGCGAGTGGCCATCACCGCCCTCCAGCACTGGGAGGCCGGGCCGTTCGCCAGCGAGATGGTGCTGCTGCGGGTCTCGACGTCCGGGGCGGTGACCACCGAACCACTCCCCTCACCCGGCGGCTCCCAGCCACGCGCGCTCCCGCTCGAGGACGGCCGGATCGCCCTGGTCGGTGACCGGGTCGAGGTGGTGCGGGTCACGTAAACTCGAGTGCATGTGCCGCAACATCCGGACCCTCCACAACTTCGAGCCGCCGGCCACCCGGGACGAGGTGCACGCCGCCGCCGTGCAGTACGTCCGCAAGGTCAGCGGGACCACCAAGCCGTCGCTGGCCAACCAGGAGGCCTTCGACCAGGCCGTGGCCGACGTCGAGCACGCGACCCGGCACCTGCTCCAGCACCTGAGCACCAACGCACCGCCGAAGAACCGCGAGGTGGAGGCCGCCAAGGCCCGCGCCCGGGCCGAGGTCCGCTACGCGCGTGGCTGATCCCCTCGACGGGCGCGTCGTCGTCCTGACCGGTGCCGGACTGAGCACCGACTCCGGCATCCCCGACTACCGCGGGCCGGGCGCCCCGGTGCGGATGCCGATGACCTACCAGGAGTTCGTGGCCACCCCGGACAGCCAGCGCCGCTACTGGGCCCGGGCCCACGTCGGCTGGTCGCGGATGGGATCGGCGGAACCCAACGACGGTCACCGGGCGCTGGCCCGGCTCGAGGCCGCCGGCCGGGTCTCGTTCCTGATCACGCAGAACGTCGACGGGCTGCACGAGCGCGCCGGGCACCAGCACATGGTGGCCCTGCACGGCCGGATCAGCGAGGTGATCTGCCTCGACTGCGGCGGTCGGACCCACCGCACCGTGATGCAGCGGCTGCTCGGGGAGGCCAACCGCGGCTGGGTGGAGCAGCACACCGCCGTCGAGTCCCGCCCGGACGGCGACGTCGACCTCGACGAGACGCTCGGCTTCGTCGTACCCGCGTGCCAGGGCTGTGGTGGGCGCCTCAAGCCGCACGTGGTCTTCTTCGGCGAGAACGTGCCCAAGCACCGGGTGGCGCGGTGCTACGCGGCGCTCGACGAGGCCGACGCGCTGCTGGTCGTCGGCTCGTCGCTGACGGTGATGTCCGGCCTGCGCTTCGTGCGGTACGCCGCCAAGGCCGGCCTGCCCGTGGTGATCGTCAACCGCGGTGTGACCCGCGGCGATCCCCTGGCCACCGTCAAGATCGAGGCCGGGTGCAGCGAGTGGCTCTCAGCCCTAAGCCGGGGTCACGAAGATGTGCTCGGCGGCCTCGACCACGATCTCGGCCGTCTCGCCTGAGCTCCCGAGGAGCACGCCCTCCGGCGTGAGCACGGCGGCGATCACGGCGCCCGGGATGGCACCCGCTCGTCGCAGGGCCCCCATCAGCACCTCGTCCTTCTGCATCTCCTCGCTGATCCGGCGGACGCGCACCCGGCGCGACTCGGCGCCCGCGGCCGTGTTCAGCGCCTCGACTCCGTCGCGGAACTGCTCGCCCGCATCGCTCTGGCCGAGCTCGGCGAGACCGGGGATCGGGTTGCCGTAGGGCGACTCCGTGGGGTGGTCGAGCAGCTCGAGCAGCCGCCGCTCCACGGTCTCGCTCATCACGTGCTCCCAGCGGCAGGCCTCCTCGTGCACCAGCTCCCAGTCGAGGCCGATCACGTCGGTCAGCAGGCGCTCGGCCAGGCGGTGCTTGCGCATCACCCTGGTGGCCAGGCTGTTGCCCTCCGCGGTGAGCTGGAGGTGGCGGTCCCCCTCGACGGTCAGCAGTCCGTCGCGCTCCATCCGCGCCACGGTCTGGCTGACGGTCGGTCCGCTCTGGTGGAGCCGCTCCGCGATCCGGGCGCGCAGGGGCACGATCCCCTCCTCCACGAGCTCGTAGATGGTGCGGAGGTACATCTCGGTGGTGTCGATCAGGTCGCTCACGCGGACATTCTCGCACTGCCCCGAGGAGGCGGGTGACCGCCGGGCGATGAGTCTCGCCGGGACGGATCTGGGCTTTTCGCCCACATGAGGGCCGCAACTCCTCATAGCATTCGGCGTGCCGTCTTCTCGGGCCCGTCGCGTCTTCCTGCTCGACAGCCATGACATCTTCCGTCTCGGTGTCCGCTCCGCCCTCAGCGAGCGCGCCGAGCTCACCGTCGTCGGCGAGTCGAGCGACCCCGACGAGAGCATCGAGCTGGTGGCCCGGACCCGGCCGCACGTCGTCGTCATCGGGATCCGCGAGCACGAGGCACCGGTGCTGGAGAAGCTGCCCTCGATCCAGGCGCAGTACCCGCCCACCGAGATGCTGGTGCTCAGCCGCACCGACGAGGAGCAGCTGGTCGACGCCGCCCTGCGCGGCGGGGCCAAGGGCTACCTGCCCAAGGACATCGCGGTCAGCCAGCTGGTCTCCGCCGTGCACTCGGTCGCGAGCGGGCACAACCTGCTCGCCTCCCGCCGGGCGATGCGGCTGGCCAGTCGCCGGAGCGACACCCCCGCGCCCGAGGAGGACCCGCTCGCGGTGCTGACCCCGCAGGAGCGCAAGATCCTCAACCTCATCGGGGAGGGGCTCACCAACCGGCAGATCGCCGAGCGGCTCTACCTGGTGGAGAAGACGGTGCGCAACCACGTCACCCGGATGCTGGCCAAGCTCGGTGTCGAGCGGCGTACGCAGGCGGCCCTGCTCTCGGCGCGGCTGCACCACACCCGCTCGGTGGCGGACCCGAGCCACCCGGAGTGACGCCCGGCGGGGTCAGTCGCGTTCGCGGTCGCCCAGCGCCCGGGTGAGCGACTCGACGTCCTCGTCGCTCGGGGAGGCGGCCTCCTGGTTGCTGCTCTCCAGCTGAGCCAGCAGCTCGGCGCGGTGCACCGCGATGGACCGCGGGGCATCGATGCCCACCCGGACCACGTCCCCGCGCACCTCGAGAACGGTGACGACGACCTCGTCACCGATGGCGACGCTCTCACCCGCGCGGCGGCTCACGACCAGCATGGGTGGAGGCTACCCGCCCGGGCAGGTCTCCCGCGGGAGGTGGGGGCCCGGGCGGTGGCCCGGCAGCGCTTCAGGCAGCGACGAGCGGCACGGCCAGGGAGTACGCCGGGTCGTCGAGCACGACCTGCCGGGCGCGGCGGGTCGAGGCGTTGATCAGCAGCGGGGCGGCGAGGTTGGCGGTGGACTCCGCGAGCGAGGCCCCGGCCTTGACGACCACGAGCACCAGGATGTCCTCGAGGGCCCCGACGCCGAGCTCACGCACGGCCTCCTCGTCGACCTCGGGCGTGTAGTCGGGGAAGAACGTCGCCGGTGGTACGACCAGGAACCGCAGCTCGGGCGCCTCCACGGAGCGGAACGCGCACAGCACCCCGTCGTCGTCGAGCTGGACCAGCGCGAACTGGCGCAGGTCGGGGAAGCCGGGCATCGGCTGCACCAGCTCGATCAGGGGGATCTCGGTCATGGTGCTCCCGGTTCGGGCGTGGGCGGGCGGGGCGTACTCGGTGATCATCGCAAGAAGTCCAGCAGGCTGGGCTGCATGACACGGGAGGTCGCCGCGAGGGCCGCCTGGTACGCCGTCTCCTGCATCTTCAGGTCGACCATCACCTGGGGCAGGTCGGCGTTCTCCACGTCGGAGAGCGACGCCCTGAGCCGCAGCTCGGTGTCGAGGCCGCCCTGGGTCGCCTGGTCGACCCGCTTGGCCCGGGTCCCGACCTCGGCGTGCGCGGTCGCGAGCCGGTCGAGGTCGCCGTTGAGGTTGGTGATGCCGGCCGAGATCCCAGCGGTGTCCCCGGCGCGGAGGGCGGTGGACAGGGCGGTGAGGTGGTCGAAGACGGTGCTGCCGGCGCTGCCGAAGACGGCGTCCGCGGCCGCGTCGACGCGTACCTTGACGCCGTCGGCGACCGTGCGGGTCACCGCGCCGGCGGCGCCCACGAAGGTCCCGGTGTCGTCGTACGCCTGGTCGCCGAAGGTGATCCCGCCGAAGACGGGACGGCCGAGGTAGGTCGTGTTGGAGTCGGCGAGCAGGCTCGTCCGCAGCTGGTCGACGGTGGCGGCGAGCGCGTCGCGTGTGGACTGGCCGACGCCACCGGAGTTGGCGCCCTGGAGGGCGACGTCGCGCGCCTCCCGGGTCTGGTCGGTGATCGAGGTGAGCGCGGTGTCGATGGTCCCTAGCCAGGCGGTCCCGTCCGCGGCGTTGCGCTGGTACTGCTGGGTCGCCGCCAGGTCGTCGCGCAGGCGCATGGCCGTGGTCGTCCCGGTCGGTGAGTCCGAGGGCCGGTTGATCACCCGGCCGCTCGAGAGCTGCTCCTGGAGACGGCCCATCCGGGCCAGGTTCGCCTGGAGCGACCCGAGCGAGCTGCGGGTCAGCATGTTCTGGGTCACGCGCGTGTAGGTCATCAGCGGCCCAGCCCGGTCCGGTTGATCAGGGTGTCGAGCAGGGAGTCGACCGTCGTCATCACGCGTGAGGCGGCCTCGTAGGCCCGCTGCGCCGAGATCATGTTCACCATCTCCTCGTCGAGGTCGATCCCGGAGAGCTGCTCCCGGGCCCCGTCCACCTGCCCGGTCAGGACCTGCTGGTTGGCGGCCCGCCGGCCCGACTCGACCACCTCGGTGCCGAGCCCGTTGACGAGCCGCTGGTAGGCGCCCTCGACGCCGGGCCGCGTGGCCAGCGCCTCGGCGTTGCCGACGTCGGTGCCTCCCCCCGGCACCGACGACGCGGCCACCAGCCGGGGATCGGTGATCGCGACCGACAGGGTGCCGAGCACGTCGGCGGGGTCGTAGGAGAACAGGGCGGTGCCTGCCGTGCCGGCCGCGTCGTACCCGGCCTGGTGCTGGGCGTTCACGCCGTCGGCGAGGTCCTTGGCCACCGCGCCGAGACCGGTCAGGTAGGCCGGCAGCGTGGTGGCGAGCAGGTCGCCCAGGCCGCCGAGCTCGCCACCGATGCCCGGCGGGACCGTGGTCGCGCCGGAGGCGTCCACGATCGCGAACGTCACGGGGGCACCGTCGCTGTCGCCCGACGGTGTCACCCCCGAGGCGACGGTCAGGCTGCCGGCCTGGCTGCCGGTGACCAGGGGTACGCCGTTGACGGTCACGTCCGCGCCGCCGTCGCTGCGCACCGTGGCCTTCGCCCCGGTGAGCTCGGCGAGGCGCGTGGTCAGCTGGTCGCGCTTGTCCAGCAGGACCCCGACGTCCGAGCCGTTCAGGGTGCCGGCCGCGATGGCCCGGTTGGTGTTGGCCAGGCCCTTGGCCACCGTGTTCGCCTCGCTCACGTCGTTGAGCACGTTGACCCGCACGTCGCCGGCCTCCGACTCCACGTTGCGGGCCTGGACGCCGATCGCGTCGACGACGTTGCGAGCGCTGGAGAGCACCTGGGCGCGCGCGGACTCGCTCGTCGGGCTGAGGCTCAGCGCGTGCCACGCGGTGCGCAGCTCGGCCAGCGAGGCGGCCACCCCGGCGTCGCCGGGCTCGCCCACGCCGTTCTCCACCCGCTCCAGGCTGGCCTGGCGCACGTCGAGGTAGGCCTGGTTGCCGTGCTCGCGCCGTCCGCGCACATTGAGCAGCTCGTCGGTCATCCGGGTCACGCCGGTGACGGACACGCCGTCGCCCGTCCCGTCGTACCGCGTCCAGAGGGCGGGCTGGGAGGGACCCGCCACGGCGGCGCCCTCCACGCGCCGCCGGGCGTACCCCTCCGAGGAGACATTGGCGATGTTGGCGCCCGCCACGTCCATGGCGACGCGGTTGTAGCGCAGCGCGGACAGCGCCGTGTTGAGTGAGGAGAAGCCGCCGGACATGGCTACAGGCTCCGGTCGACCAGTCGCGGGACGGTCTCGGACATCACCAGGGCGCCGTCGGGCGAGTAGCCCTGGGCGACCTGCTCGAGGCTGAGCAGAGCCTCCCGGGCGGAGCGCAGCCCCACCGTCAGCAGCTCACGGTTGGTCTCGGCCATCGCCGTGATCTCCCGGCTGACCGTCTCGAAGGCCTCCTTGTGGTCCAGCAGGATCGAGCGCCACGGCTCGTCCACCGCCTCGGCGAGGGCGCGCAGGCTGGGGTTGCTCGACTGCCCGATCGACTCGGCGGCCTCGTCGGCCGCCACGGCCCGCAGGATCTCGGTCTCGCGGAGCATCTCGAGCACCAGCGCGACCTCCTTGGCGGCGCGGGCGAGCCACCGCGTGCGGCCACTCCCCAGCACCAGCTGCTCCATCTCGAGCTTGAACAGCAGCGAGTCCAGGAGCTCTCGCTCGCGCCACAGGATCTGCGACAGCTTGTCCACCGGACTCTCTTCCCCACGTCGTGGTCCCCTCGTCCGGGGCACCGTGACCCTCCCATCGGCGGCGCCGGGCGCCGGCTGAGGGAAACTGTCGAGAAAAGCGCCGGGTTCGCGAATCGGACAAAGACCCAGAAGGCCGGCAAACTAGTCCAGTACTGGACCGGCCTAGTCCGGACGGACTAGAGGAAATAGGGACCTATGTCCCCAGTTTGCCGGTCCGGACGAGTACGAGCCGGGATTTCCGGCCAATTCGGACATTACCCCTCAAGAGTTACGCCTCGTGACCAGCGTACTCACGGCCTCCGCCACTCCCGCCCTGTCAGCCGACGAGCTGATCAGCCAGCACCTCCCCCTCGTCGCGCACGTCGTGCGCGAGACCATGGGACGGGTTCCTGGCCACGTGAACCGGGACGACCTCACCTCCGCCGGCATGATGGCGCTGGTCCAGGCCGAGCGGGGCTACGACCCCAGCCGCGGAGTCCCGTTCGCCAGCTATGCCACGACCCGCATCCGGGGCGCGGTGCTCGACGAGCTGCGCAGCGTCGACTGGGCCTCCCGGTCCGTACGTCGCCGCGCCCGCGACCTCGACCAGACGCGCAACCAGCTCGCCACGTCGCTCGGTCGCATCCCGACCCACGCGGAGGTCGCCTCGACCCTGGGCCTGTCCGCCGACGAGGTGGCCCGCAACGAGGACGACATCGCCCGTGCCCACGTCCTGTCCATCCAGGGCTCGGAGGACTCCGACCTCGAGCACCTGATGCCGACCGCCGGACCGACGCCCGAGCAGGTCGTCGAGAACCGCGAGCGCCTCACCTACCTGGTCGAGGCCGTGGCCGAGCTCCCGGACCGTCTGCGCACCGTCGTCGAGCAGTACTTCCTCGCCGAGCGGCCGATGGCCGAGATCGCTGCCGAGCTCGGCGTCACCGAGTCCCGGGTCTCCCAGATCCGGGCCGAGGCGCTCGTGCTGCTGCGCGGCGCCCTGGACCGGGCCCTGGAGCCGGAGTCGGTCGTCGCGACCGCGAAGAGCACCGGCTGCGTCGCCCGTCGCCGCGAGTCGTACTACTCCGCCGTCGCGGCCCGCCACGCCGTCGGCACGGTCCGCGCAGCGCGCCCCGCCGCGCTCGACGCCACCGCCTGAGAAAAAGTCCGGCAAACCTCTCAAGAGGTCCCTGACCTGGCCGATGAGACTGGCACGAGCCCACGGATGGGCTCCAGCACAACGACTCGACAATCCAGGAGGGAAACCATCATGAGTCTCCGTATCAACCAGAACATCGACGCCTTCAACGCCTACCGCAACCTGTCGGTCACGCAGGGCCAGATGTCCAAGTCGCTGGAGAAGCTGTCCAGCGGGTTCCGCATCAACCGCGCCGCGGACGACGCAGCCGGCCTCGCAATCTCCGAGGGCCTGCGCTCGCAGGTCGGCGGACTCAAGGTCGGCGTCCGCAACGCTCAGGACGGCATCTCGGTCGTGCAGACCGCTGAAGGCGCCCTGACCGAGGTCCACTCCATGCTGCAGCGCATGAACGACCTCTCCGTGCAGTACGCCAACGGCACGCAGAACACCGACTCCCAGGCCGCGCTCGGTGCCGAGTTCGACCAGCTGCAGTCGGAGATCACCCGGATCACGGACAACGCCAACTTCAACGGCGTCTCCCTGTTCGGTGGAACCGACATGGCCTTCCAGGTCGGTTCCGACGCTGCGGACGCGATCACGGTGACCGGTGCCGACGCCCTCAAGGCCGTCGACACCTCGTCCGCCGTGATCACCGACAGCACCACGGTCCAGACCGCGATCACCGCGATCTCGACCCAGCGTGCCTCGCTCGGTGCGTTCCAGAACCGGTTCGAGCACACGATCAACAGCACCAACGTGGCGATCGAGAACCTGTCCGCGTCGGAGAGCCGCATCCGCGACACCGACATGGCGTCCGAGATGGTGAACTTCACCCGCTCGAACATCCTGTCGCAGGCCGGTACGGCCATGCTCGCTCAGGCCAACCAGGCCCCGCAGAGCGTGCTCAGCCTGCTCCGCTGATCGACCATCCTCTGATCAGTCAGCAGCACACGAGCTCCGGCGGGGAGCAGCTTGCTCCCCGCCGGGGCTCGGCCCAGCCGAACCACGCAGCACCTAGACGAACCCAGGGGGAGACATGGCCAGCGCATCCGCGTCGATCAGCGGCCTGTCGAGCGGTCTCGACACGGCGACGATCATCGAGCAGCTGATGTCGATCGAGGCCGCTCCCCAGAACCGGCTCAAGTCCTCCCTGACCGCCGAGCAGAGCAAGGTCAGCAGCCTCCAGGCGATCAACACCAAGGTCGCCGCCCTGGCCGCCCAGGCCAAGGACCTCGCCTCCCCCACCTCGTGGAACGCGCTCACGGCGACCTCCTCGAGCACGGCGATCGCGGTCAGCACCAGCACCGGCACCACGAGCGGGACGTTCGGCTTCACCGTCGGCCAGACCGCCGTGGCCCACCGGCTCACCTTCGCCAACGCCGCGGCCGGCACCGACGGCGTCGTGTCCGGCGGCACCACCGTCGAGCTGACCACCGGGGGCACCACGAAGACCCTGGACACCGGCGACGGGACGCTGGACGGGGTCCTCCGGGCCCTGAACGTCCCCGGCACCGGCGTCAACGCGACCAAGGTCCGCCTCGACGACGGCAGCTACCGCCTCGTCGTGAGCGCCACCCAGACCGGCGCGGCGTCCAGCTTCACGCTGACCAGCGGCGACGGCTCCCCCCTGCTCGGTGGAGCGGCCGTCACGGCGGGGCGCGACGCCGCGATCACGCTCGGCACCGACACGATCCACTCGGCCACCAACACCTTCACCGGGGTGGTGCCCGGCGTGAACCTGACGGTCTCCGCCGCCGCCGTGGGCACGACCGTCGAGGTCTCCGTGGCCCGCGACGCCGACAAGGTCAGGGGCAACGTGAAGTCCCTGGTCGACAACGCCAACGCCCTGCTGTCGCAGATCGACACCCTGACGGCGTACGGCAACGGCACCACGAAGAGTCCGCTGGTCGGCGACGTCACCCTGCGTGACCTGCGCACCAGCCTGCTCAACGCCGTCTACCCCGGCGACCACAGCACCCTCGCCGACGTCGGCGTGCAGACCGACCGCTACGGCAAGCTCGTCCTCGACACGGCCAAGTTCGACACGGCGTACGCCGCCGACCCAGCCGCCGTGGCCGCGCGGTTCACCACCGGCACCCAGGCGGGGTTCGCCGCCCGGGTGGAGGACGTCGCCGAGAAGGCGAGCGACAAGTACACCGGCTCGATCACCACCTCGATCACCGGGCGCAACACCGCCATCGACCGGCTGGAGGACAACATCGACGAGTGGGACACCCGCCTCGAGCTGCGCCGATCGACCCTCACCCGTCAGTTCACCGCCCTCGAGACGGCGCTGAACCAGATGAACAGCCAGTCCAGCTGGCTGGCAGGACAGATCAGCTCCCTGACCGGATCATCGTAGAAGCCAAGGAAGGCACCCAGATGATGATGACTGACGCACGAGCCGCCTACATGGATGCATCGGTGGCCACTGCAGACCCCAGCCGACTGCTCGTGATGCTCTGCGACCGGCTCGTGCTCGATGTGCAGCGCGCCCGCGTGGCGCAGCTCGCGGACAGCCACGAGGCGGCGCACCACCAGCTGCTCCACGCCCAGGCGATCGTGACCGAGCTCCGCAACAGCCTCGACCCGACCGGGTTCCGCGGCGGCGTCGAGCTGGGCGCGCTCTACGACTACCTCTACGAGCAGCTGGTGCTCGCCAACATCCGCCGCGACGTCGTCGTGACCGAGCACTGCGAGGACCTCGTCACCCAGGTCGCCGACATCTGGCGGCAGGCCGCCCTCGCGCTGGCCCGTAGGGCGGTGCCGGCATGAGCCACCCGCCGGGCCACGACGACCGCGACCGGTCGCTGGCCCTCGAGTGGGAGGTCGAGCTGGACCGCCTCGACCTCGAGGTGATCCGGATCGAGAAGCTGCTGGTCGCGATGAAGCCGATGGAGGCCTCCAACTGGGAGGCGCCGTCGCCGAGCGCGCCGATGCCCGTCCACCTGCTCCCCCGCGCCGTCGAGATCCACCACCGCCAGAGCGCCGTGCTCGACCGGGTCGTGCACGCGCTGCGGACGACCACCCAGCACCGCACCTACGTGGAGAGCCTGCGCGATCCCCAGGACGCGGCGCCGCGCTACCTCAACGCCACCGGCTGAGCTCTACGATCAGCGGAATTTGCGTCATTTGCCTCAATCTCTGATCTTTTCCTCAGGCCCGGCCTGGTCCGGCCGAAGAAGCCAGTGAGCACGGATCGCTCTCATTCCGCCGAAGGACCGGCGCCCCTCGCAGTTCCGGAGGCAATGCCGTGTCCTTGGTCGTATCCGACGCCGTCAGCCGCGTGCTCGGCGCCGCCCTCGACGGCGTCACCCTGCGCCAGAAGGTGACCGCCGACAACATCTCCAACGTCGACACCCCCGGCTTCCGGGCGATGAGCGTCGACTTCGAGAGCTCGCTGCGCCAGGCGGTGGACAGCGGCGACGTCACGGCCCTCTCCGACGGCGGCCTGCACGTCGAGTCCACCCCCTCCGACACCCCGGTGGGCATCAACGGCAACAACGTCGACCTGCGCAAGGAGACGCTCTCCGCGGTCCAGACGCAGTACCAGTACCAGATGCTCACCCGCGCCGTGAGCGACCGGTTCACCCTCGTCCGCGACGCCCTCGGCGGCCAGTGATGGGTGCCTTCGACGTCCTGCGCATCGCCAGCTCCAGCCTCGGCTTCCACCAGACCTGGCTGGACTCGCTGGCCAACAACATCGCGAACGTGAACACGGTCAAGCCGACCAGCGGTGCCGCCTTCCGGGGCCAGAGCATCGTCGCCGAGGCCCAGCAGGGCGGCGGCGTCCAGGTCGGCGGGATCGCCCAGAGCGACCCGGTCGGCCGCCTGGAGTACGCACCGGACAACCCCGTCGCGGACGCGGACGGCTACGTGCGCGCCCCCGACATCGACCTGGCCACCCAGATGACCCAGCTGGTGATGGCCCAGCGCGGTTTCCAGGCCTCGGTGCAGGTCACCAAGGACGCCCAGGAGACCTACCAGTCCGCACTCTCGATCGGGCGTGGCTGATGAGCGTCTCCGGGATCGAGGCCGTCGGCTTCACGCCGCTGGCCACCCCTCAGCTGGACGCCACCAGCGGTGTCAAGGGCGCGGCCGGCAGCGGCGCCGTCGACGGCTCCAAGGAGTTCGGCAACCTCGTCCTCGACGGCATCGACCGTCTCGAGTCGGTGCAGTCGACGAGCGACCAGCTGGCCGTGAAGGCGGCCACCGGTGACCTCGACGCCATCCACCACTACACGATCGCGGCCTCCGAGGCGGCCGTGACCACGCAGCTGACGGTGGCCGTGCGCAACAAGGCCCTCGAGGCGTTCAACGAGATCATGCGGATGCCGGTGTGATGAAGGACCAGATCCTGCAGCGGCTCTCCGCCTACCAGCGCAGCTTCTCCGGCTTCACCGCGGGCCAGAAGGTCGTCGCGATCCTGGGCACCGGGGCCCTGCTCCTCGCCGGCGTGATGGTCTTCCGCTGGGTCTCGCAGCCCGACTACGCCCCCCTGTTCAGCAACCTCTCCTCCCAGGACGCCTCGGCCGTCATCGAGCAGCTCGACAGCCAGGGGGTGAACTACAAGCTCTCCAACGGCGGCGACACCGTGATGGTGCCGCGCAACGACGTCTACAAGACCCGGATCAAGCTCAGCGGCGAGGGCCTGCCCAGCGGCAGCGACGGCGGCTACTCGCTGCTCGACAAGCAGGACCTGTCCACCTCCCAGTTCAAGGAGCAGACCGACTACAAGCGGGCCATGGAGGGCGAGCTCACCAAGACCATCGAGGCGATGGACGGGGTCCAGTCGGCCGTCGTCCACCTGGCCATCCCGGCCAAGCAGGTCTTCGCCGACAAGCAGGACCCGCCGACCGCGTCGGTCCTCGTCTCCACCCGCCCGGGTGACACCCTCAGCCCCGAGCAGGTGCAGTCGGTGGTGCACCTCGTCGCGGCCAGCATCGACGGGATGGACCCGGAGAAGGTCACCGTGGCCGACTCGACCGGCAAGCTGCTCTCCACCAACGACTCGCTCGGTGGCGGTGCGGCCACCTCGCGCAACCAGTACGTCTCCGACTTCCAGGACGCGAAGCACGCCCAGGTCCAGTCCCTGCTGGACCGCGTGGTCGGCCCCGGCAACTCCACCACGCAGGTCACGGCCGACCTCAACTTCGACAAGACCGTCACCGAGGCCCGCACCTACACCGCGGCCGACCCCAAGGGCCTGAGCCTGTCCTCCACGAAGAACACCGAGGACTACACCGGTCCGGCGGGCTCCTCACCCGCGGGCGGCGTCGTCGGGCCGGACGGCCAGATGGACACCAGCACCTCGAGCACCTCAGTGGGTACGACGGGCTCGGCGTACAAGAAGCGGTCGGAGACCGCCGACGCCGCGCTGAACACCAAGACCGAGCACCGCGAGGCAGCACCGGGCGGCGTCGAGTCCCTGCACGTCGCGGTCGCGCTCGACCGCACCGCCGCCGCCAACAACGACCCCGCCGAGATCGAGAAGATGATCAGCGCCGCCGTCGGGCTCGACCGCAAGCGCGGGGATTCCGTCCGGGTCTCGGTGCTGCCCTTCGACCGGACCGCGGAGAAGACGGCGGCCAAGGAGGTCAAGGCCGAGGCGCTCGCCGCTGCGAAGGCCGACCGGATGAACCTGTTCCGCAACGGTGCGATCGGGGCGCTGGTCCTGCTGGGCCTGCTCGCCGCGTGGCTGCGCGGCCGTCGCCGCAACAAGCAGCGGCAGGAGGCCACGACGTACGTCGTCGAGCAGCTGCGCAACGACGCCGCGCGTCGTGACGAGGAGCGGACCCTGGAGAACCCGGCCACCGCGCTGCTCAGCCTCGAGCGCGGCACGGAGGAGCAGAACGTCCGCGAGGAGCTGATCGCCCTGGTGGAGAACCAGCCCGAGGACGTCGCCGCCCTCCTGCGTGGATGGCTGGTGGAGCGCTGATGAGCCAGGCCATCGCGACGATGGGCGTCCGCAAGGCCGCGATCGTGCTCATCCAGCTCGGTCCCGACCGGGCCGCCGCCGTGCTGAGCCGGCTCAACGAGAACGAGGTCGAGGCCGTCACCGCCGAGATCGCCCGGCTCGACTCGATCGACGTCGAGGAGAACGCCTCGGTGCTCGGCGAGTTCCGCGACCTGTTGACCGCGCGCTCGCACATCGCGCAGGGCGGGCTGGCCTACGCCCGCCAGCTGCTCGAGCAGTCCCTCGGCTCCGAGCGGGCCTCGGAGATCATCGACCGGCTCAACGCCGCGGCCGTGCAGCTGCCGTTCCAGTTCCTGCGCCGGGTCGACCCCGCACAGCTGCGCTCCTTCATCGCCGACGAGCACCCGCAGGTGATCGCCCTGGTGCTCGCGCACATGTCGGCGGACAAGGCCTCCCTGCTGCTCGCCGGGCTGCCCTCCGACCAGCAGGCCGAGATCGCGCACCGCATCGCCGTGATGGACCGCACCTCCCCGGACATCGTCAAGGCGGTCGAGAGCACCCTCGAGCGCAAGCTCTCCTCGATGCTGCAGCCGGCCGAGGTGTCGCGCGTCGGCGGCCTGGACCCGCTGGTCAACATCATCAACCGCTCCGACCGCTCCACCGAGCGCCAGATCGTCGAGGGCCTCGAGTCGCTCGACGCCGCGCTGGCCGAGGAGGTGAAGAGCCGGATGTTCATGTTCGAGGACATCGTCCAGCTCGACGACCGCTCGGTGCAGCTGGTCATGCGCGTGATCGACACGGGCAGCCTGGCCCTCGCGCTGAAGGGCGTCGCCGCGCCGGTCCGGGACAAGATCACCTCGAACCTCTCCGAGCGCGCCGCCGCCGACCTGGTGGACGAGATCGAGATCCTCGGCCCCGTCCGCCTGACCCAGGTCGAGGAGGCCCAGCAGGGCATCATCCGGTCGATCCGCGAGCTCGAGGAGCAGGGCCAGATCATGCTGCGCCGGGGGAACGACGATGACTTCGTCGTCTGAGGCCGGGACGCGGTCCCGGGTGCTGCGGGCCGACCAGGCCGGCGCGGCGTACACCGTGCAGACGCCGGACCTCCGCGCCGGCACCTGGACCCGGCTGGGCTCCAACGCCGGCCTCGGCGACCTCGCCACCGAGGACACCCTGTCCGCCCTCGCCGAGCGCACCCGCGCCACCGCCGAGGCCCAGGGCTTCGCCATCGGCTGGGCCAAGGGGGTCCGCGAGGCGCAGGCAGCCGAGCAGCTCTCCTCGACCGAGCGCGCCGCGCGCGACGGCCGGGAGCGAGCCCGCCGCGAGGCCGAGCACGCCGCTGCCGTCGCGGCCCTGCAGGAGGCCGCGGCCGGGATGCACGAGGCGACGTCCGAGCTGTCCCGTCGACTCGGTGAGCAGGCCGCCGGGCTGGCGGTCGCCGTGACCGCCGAGGTGCTGGGCCGACGGGCCGAGGAGCAGACCCCCGCGGACGTCGTACGGCGCGCGCTGGACGTGCTGCCCGAGGACGCCGCGCCCGTCACGCTGAGGCTGAGCCCGACGGTCGCCCAGCACGCCCTCGCAGCCGGCCTCCCGGCCTCGGTCAACGTCGTCGCCGACCCCAGCCTCTCCCCCGCCGACGCGGTGGTGGAGCTCGCGGACCACGTCCTCGACCTGCGGGTCGACCGGGCCCTGGCCCGGGTGCGGGAGGCGCTGCGATGAGCCTCCTCAGCACGGCGGCGCTGGACCGCGCCCGCGAGGCCGCCCGGCCCGCGCACCTCGGTCGGGTCTCGGAGCTGCTCGGCCTGCAGCTGCGCGTCACCGGGCTCCCGGCCGCCGTCGGCGACCTGCTCTCCGTCGAGAGCGAGGTCCCCGTGCTGGCCGAGGTCGTGGCCAGCGGGCCGGCCGGGCTGGTCTGCCTGCCGCTCGGCTCGACGTCCGGCCTGACCATCGGCGCCCCGGTGCACGCGGCCGGCGGCCCGCTGACCATCGGTGTCGGCGAGGCCCTCCGCGGACGGGTGCTCGACGGGCTGGGCCGCCCCATCGACGGCGGCCCGCCGCTCGACGCCCTGCCGCGCGTGACGGTGGAGAACCCGGCCCCGGGCGCCCTGAGCCGGCCGCGCATCGTCCACCAGGTGGGGCTCGGCGTCCGCGCCCTCGACGCGCTGGTTCCGTGCGGGCGGGGGCAGCGGCTGGGCATCATGGCCGGCTCCGGTGTCGGCAAGTCCAGCCTGCTCTCCATGGTCGCCCGCGGCACCGACGCGGAGGTCTCCGTGATCGCCCTGGTCGGCGAGCGTGGTCGCGAGGTGCGGGAGTTCATCGAGAACGACCTCGGTCCCGAGGGGCTCGCCCGCTCGGTGGTCGTGGTGGCCACCTCGGACGCACCGCCCGTCGAGCGGCTGCGCTCGGCCTTCGTGGCCACGCGCATCGCCGAGTTCTTCCGCGACGCCGGCCAGGACGTCGTCCTGATGATGGACAGCCTGACCCGCGTCGCCATGGCCCAGCGCGAGATCGGCCTGTCCGCCGGGGAGCCCCCGGCCACGCGCGGCTACCCGCCGAGCGTGTTCACGCTGATGCCGCGGCTGCTCGAGCGCGCCGGCACCAGCGGGTCCGGGAGCATCACCGGCCTCTACACGATCCTCGTCGAGGGCGACGACCTCCAGGACCCGATCGGCGACGCGGCCCGCTCGATCCTGGACGGCCACGTCGTGCTCTCCCGCCGCCTCGCGACGTCGGGCCACTTCCCCGCCGTCGACGTGCTCGAGTCCATCTCGCGGGTCACCAACGCGGTGACCACCCGCGAGCAGCAGCACGACGCCCGCCTGCTGCGGCGGCTGCTGGCGGCCCACCGCGACGTGCGCGAGCTCGTCGAGATCGGCGCCTACGTGAGCGGCGCCAACCCCGACGCCGACCAGGCGCTCGCCCGGATGCCGCGGATCGAGGCCTTCCTGCAGCAGGACATGGACGACCCCACCGACACCGCCACCACGTGGCAGCGACTGAACGGACTGCTGAGCTCATGACGGGACGGGACGTGCAGTCGCTCGACGCCGTCGCGCGGGTACGCCGGGTGCGCGAGCAGGACAGCCTCACCGGCCTGCAGCTCGCGCTGCGCGAGGTGGAGGCCTCGCAGCAGCACCTGGTGGCCGCGGAGGGCCGACTGGCCGAGCTGTCCGGGCAGCAGGCCACGACGCCGGAGGCGTTCGTCGCCCTGCGTGAGGGCCTGCTCACCCTCGGCCGCACGGTCGACGTCGCGCGGGCCTCGCTCGAGTCGTCCCGCAACCTGGCGGTGTCCGCGCAGTCGCACTGGCAGAACGACCGGATCCGGCTGCGCACGATCGAGATGCTCCAGGAGCGCCGGGAGGCCGAGACTCGGGCGGAGGAGGCCCGCGCCCAGGCGAAGGTCCAGGACGAGGTCGCCACCCAGCTGTGGAGCAGGCACCGGCACCTGAAGGTGGTCTCGTGACAGTCGGCACGGTCACCTCCCGGATCCAGGAGCTCCAGACCCAGCTGGCCCTGCTCAGCCCGGTCAGCACCTCCTCGCTCACCGCGGCCGACGGCACCACGTTCGCCCAGGCCCTCGACTCCGCGAGCAGCACGACCGGCGGCACCACCGGCGCCGCCGTGGTGGACGAGGCCAAGCAGTTCCTCGGCCTGCCCTACGTGTGGGGTGGCAACTCCAAGGAGAAGGGCGTCGACTGCTCGGGCCTCGTCCAACAGGTCTACAAGAAGTTCGGCATCGAGCTCCCCCGGCTGTCCGCCGACCAGGCGCGCCAGGGCACCCCGGTGGCGAGCCTGGCCCAGGCCAAGCCCGGCGACCTGCTGGCCTGGGACAACTCCAGCCGCAACAGCGGGGCCGACCACATCGCGATCTACGTCGGCAACGGCAAGATGATCGAGGCGCCGCGCACCGGCCTCGACGTACGCCTGGTCGACGTCCCGTCCACCCCCGACTACATCCGCCGGATCCTGCCCGACTCCGCGCCCGGCGGCGTCACCCCGGTCTCCACGGCCCGCGTCGCCGGCGGGAGCGTGTCGGGCGTGCCCTACGCCGACCTGTTCAACCAGGCCGGCGCCCGCTACGGCGTCAGCCCGGCGCTGCTCTCCGCGGTCGCGAAGCAGGAGTCCGGCTACCGCGCGGACGCGGTGAGCCCCGCGGGGGCCCGTGGGCTGATGCAGCTGATGCCGGGCACCGCCAAGGGTCTCGGCGTGACGAACTCGCTCGACCCCACCCAGGCGGTCGACGGCGCGGCCCGGATGCTGCGCGACCTGACCCACCGGTTCGGCAGCACCGAGCTCGCCCTCGCGGCGTACAACGCGGGGCCGGGTGCGGTGATGAAGTACGACGGCATCCCGCCGTACGCCGAGACGCAGCACTACGTGCGGAACATCATGTCGATGCTGGGTCGTGCCGCATGAGCACCATGGCGGTCGACCCCGCCGTCTCCGCCCTGCCCGCGGGCCTCCTCGGGAACCCTCCGGCCACCGACGTCGGCGCCGCCACGACCTTCGCGCTCGCGATCCAGCTCGCCCTCGGCGCGGCGACAGCAGCCGCGACCCCGGTCCCGAAGGCGACGCCGCCCGGGGCTGCGACTCCCGCGGTCGTCGACGATGGCGACGAGCCGACCGACACCTCGACGGGGGACGAGACGGCTGTGCCCGACGCCGACACGGCGGAGGTCGGCGCCGCGCTCGCCGCGCTGCTGGTGCCGCCGGCGCTCGTGGCCGCGTCGCCGGTTGCCGCCCCCGGAGCCACGCACGCGTCCGCGTCCGCGTCTGTCGAGTCCCCGGCCCCGGCGGCGGCCCGCTCTGCGACCCCGGCTGGGGACGCTGAGCAGGCCACCCCGCAGCCGACCCCCACGGGCTCCGACCAGGCCACCACCCAGCAGGTCCCGGCGAGCCCCGACCGGCCCCGCCGCGACCCGGCCCCTGCGACTGCCGTGGCGCCACCCACCACCCCCCTGCCCCAGGTGACCCCACCGGCACCGGCGACCCCGGTCGCCACCCCCGCCGCCGACCCCCGGCCCGCCGCGGCCCACCCGGTCGCGGCCCAGGTCATCCCCGAGGTGACGAAGCTGTTCAGCACCGGCGAGGGAGTGCACCGCGTCACCCTCGAGCTGAACCCGCGCGCCCTCGGCGAGGTCCGCGTGGTCCTCACCGTGCGGCACGGCGACGTGCACGTGCGGCTCGCGGCCGGCAGCGAGGCGCGCGAGGCGCTCGCGCTGTCCTCCGGTGACCTGAACCGCGCGCTGGAGCACATCGGCGTCAAGGACCACCGGCTCACCCTCGCCGAGCTCCCGGGCGTGAACCCGGGCGCGGCCACCCAGACCCACTCCGACACCACGGAGTCGCGACAGCAGCAGGCGCCCTTCACCGGGCGCTTCGACACCGAGCACCACCACGGTTCTCGTCAGCCACGGATGGGTGACGGCAGCACGGCCACGGACGGCACCGACCACGACCACGGCTCCCGCACCCGCGGGGACCGTTCGATCCACGAGGTCAGCCACGTCCCCAGCCGGGGCGGGGTCGACCTCCGGATGTGAGGGGGACGCATGTCCATCGGAGCAACCGAACCGGTGGCCTACACCGGCATGTTCGGGACCGCCCCGGCAGCCGGCACCGACACCGGGACCATCACGACGACCAGCAAGACGGCTGACAAGGACATGTTCCTGCAGCTGCTGGTCGCCCAGATGAAGTATCAGGACCCGATGAACCCCACCGACTCCAGCCAGTTCCTGGCGCAGTCGGCGCAGTTCACCGCCCTGGAGAAGATGCAGACCGTCGCCGACCAGACCGCGCAGCTCGTGCAGAGCCAGATGGCGTTCGGCGCCAGCGGGCTGGTGGGTCGCACCGTCACCTGGACGAGCTCCGACGGAGTCGCACAGACGGGTCAGGTCGGCGGCGTCACGTTCGGCACCGACGGCCCGCTGCTCGACGTCGCCGGCAGCCAGGTGCCCCTGGGCCAGGTCCAGTCCGTCACCGGCGGTACGGCGACACCTGCCGCGTCGCCCACCAGCACCACCGCCTAGCTCCACCCATCCACCGAGAGGAACCCATCCCATGCTTCGCTCGCTCTTCGCCGGCATCAGCGGCCTGCGCGTCAACCAGACCATGCTCGACGTCACCGGCAACAACATCGCCAACGCCAACACCGTCGGCTTCAAGGCCAGCACGACCGTCTTCCAGGACACGCTCAGCCAGATGCTGACCGCCGCGGGCGGCTCGAACGCCGCGCGGGGCGGGACCAACCCGATCCAGGTCGGCCTCGGCGTCCAGGTCGCCGGCACCAGCACCAACTACAACCAGGGCTCGACGCAGACCACCGGCCGGGCGACCGACCTGATGATCCAGGGCGACGGCATGTTCGTGGTCCGCAAGAACGGCGAGAACCTCTACACCCGCGCCGGCTCGTTCACCTTCGACGAGACCGGCACCCTGGTGAACCCGACCGGCGGGCGCGTCCAGGGCTACGCCCTCGACGCCAGCGGGAACCCGACCGGCGGACTGGTCGACCTCTCCCTGGACTACTCGGGCCTCACCCCGCCGGTGGCGGCGGGCGCCCAGATGACGTCGTACAACATCGGCGGCGACGGCAAGCTGCGGGCTGTCTTCTCCGACGAGACCCAGCGCGAGCTCGGGCAGCTCGCGATGGCCAACTTCAACAACCCGATGGGGCTGGAGAAGGTCGGTGAGACCTCGTTCCGGGAGTCGGCCAACTCGGGCGCCGCCCAGCTGGGCATCCCGGGAGCGGGCATGAACGGCGACATCCAGGGTGGGGCCGTCGAGATGTCCAACGTGGACCTCGCCAACGAGTTCACCAACCTGATCCTCGCCCAGCGCGGGTTCCAGGCCAGCTCGCGCGTGATCACCACGTCCGACCAGGTGCTCGAGGACCTCGTCAACATCAAGCGCTGACCCCGCTACTGCAGCGCCACGGGGGACCGACGACACGGTGTCGTCGGTCCCCCGTTTCGCTCAGGTCGCGGGCCCGCCCGCCGATGGACTCTGTACCTGGCCAAGGACGGCCGCATGAGGTGTAGGCACAAGGAAGGTGCTCCGTGATCGCGCTCACGAGAATTTCAGGTCAACCGTTCGTCTTGAACTGTGACCTCATCGAACGTATCGACTGCACCCCGGACACCGTGGTCTCGCTCGTCGACGGCAAGAAGTACGTCGTGCTCGAGTCCTCGGCCGACGTGGCCGCAGCCATCCGGCTCTACCGCAGCGAGATCATCGCGCTGAGCCACCACCTGCAGCCGGAGGGCCTGGGCCTCGTCGACCACGACGCACCTCCCGTGCACCTGTCCCCCGTCACTGCGATCTCTCGGGAGCTGTGATGGATCCGGCACCCGCGATCGGCATCGGCGCCGGCTTCGCCGTCGTCGTCGGGGCGAACGTCCTCGAGGGCGGCAACCCGATGAGCCTGCTGCTGCTCCCTCCGATCCTGCTCGTCTTCGGCACGACGCTGCTGGTGACCATGGCCGGCGGCACCATGCACGACGCCAAGACGGCCGCGAAGTCGGCCAAGCGGGCGTTCACCGGCAACGCCGCGTCGGCCGAGGACCTGATCCCGGCGGTCGTCGACCTGGCCGAGAAGGCCCGTCGCGAGGGGCTGCTGGCCCTGGAGGACGCCGTGAAGGGCGTCGACGACGACTTCCTGCGCAAGGGCGTCACGCTGGCCATCGACGGCACCGACCCGGAGGAGCTCCGCGACATCCTGGAGTCCGAGGTCTACGCCAAGCGGCTCGCGGACAAGCAGGCCGCGAAGTTCTTCGCCGACGCCGGCGCCTACGCGCCCACCATCGGCATCATCGGCACCGTCATGGGCCTGGTGCACGTGCTGGAGAACCTGGCGGCGCCCGAGGAGCTCGGGCACCTCATCGCCGGCGCGTTCGTCGCCACCCTGTGGGGCGTCACCTCGGCCAACGTGATCTTCCTGCCGCTCGGCAACCGCCTCAAGCGGCTCGGCGAGCTGGAGGCCTCCCGGATGGAGGTCACCATCGAGGGCATCGCCGCCATCCAGGCCGGCTCGAACCCCCGCATCGTCGCCCAGAAGCTCCGGTCGCTGCTCCCTGGCGCCCAGGTGGAAGCGGCCTGACATGGGCCACGGGAAACGCCGCGAGGTGCACGAGGAGCACGAGAACCACGAGCGCTGGCTGGTCACGTACGCCGACATGGTGACCCTGCTGATGGTCCTGTTCATCGTGATGTTCGCGATGAGCGTGGTGGACGAGAGGAAGTTCAACATGCTCAAGAACGGGCTCGCCGCCGGCTTCGGCCAGCCGACCTCGATCCTCGACGGCTCGCACACCATCCTCGAGGAGCCGGGCACCGCGATCACCGCCCCGGTGGCCGCGGCCGACCTCGCCGCCGACGTCCCGGAGAAGAGCCGGGTCGCGGTGGACCAGGCCGTGCAGAAGATCCAGCAGCGCGCCTCCGACCGGAAGCGCGCGGCGGCCGAGGTGGAGGTCGACCGGCTCGAGGGCGTCCGCAAGAAGATCCTCGCCGCGCTCGCGGCCAAGGGGCTGCAGGACGACGTCCGCACGCGCTACGACGAGCGGGGGCTCGTGGTCAGCCTGGTCTCGCGCCACGTGGTCTTCGACGCCGACGTGGCCGAGCTGTCCGGCCGGGGCCGGCTGGTCCTGGACACGCTCGCGCCGGTGCTCCGCACCCTTCCAGACCAGCTCTCGGTCGACGGCCACACCAACCAGGTGAAGGTCAAGCCGAAGTACTACCCCTCCGACTGGGAGCTCTCGGCCGCCCGGGCCGTCGGGGTGCTGCGCTACCTGCACACCGACTGGCACCTCCCCAACGGCCGGATGACCGCCACGGCGTACGGCCACGAGAAGCCGCTCGTCAACCCGTCCCGACCGGGGTCGCAGGAGGTCAACAAGCGGGTGGACATCGTCGTCCAGTCCCCGCTCCCCTCCGAGACCCGTGCCCTGATGTCCGAGGTCCTCAAGGCCCGCAACCTGCCCGTAGGAGTCCAGCCATGACCGTCACCGCCATCCCGCCCACCTCGACGACCGAGGCCGGCGGCGCCGTCCCCGAGGAGAAGAAGAGCGGCTTGAAGAAGATCGTCGTCATCCTCGTGGTCCTGCTCGCCGTGGGCGGCGGCGCCTACTGGTTCGTGCTGCGTCCCAAGCCGGTGGAGGCGCCCAAGCCCGGCGAGGTCGTGTCCCTGGACCCGATCCAGATCAACCTGCAGGGGGAGCACTACCTCCGGATCGGGATCGCCCTGCAGCTGACCGCCACGACCAAGGAGGCCGACGGGAGCAAGGCGCTGGACGCCACGATCAGCGAGTTCAGCGGCCTGTCCATCGCCCAGGTCAACGACCCGAAGAAGCGGGCCGAGCTGAAGAAGGAGCTGCAGCACCAGCTCGGGGAGCTCTACCAGGACGAGGTCATGGGGGTGTACTTCACGGAGTTCGTCACGCAATAGTTCCGAAACTCCTCAGGTTTGGTGCGTGCCGGTCGATTCGACCGGCGTGAACCCCCCGTCCGAAGCCGTCGCCTACGACTTCCGTCGACCCATCCAGCTCTCGCGCGAGCACGCGCGGATCCTGCAGGTCGGCTTCGACAGCTTCGCCCGCCAGGCGACGACCCTGTTCACGTCGACCCTGCGCACCGTCTGCTCGATGAACCTGCTCTCGGTGGAGCAGCAGAACTACGGCGAGTACGTCGAGGGCCTGCTCGCCCCGACGTACATGACCATCTTCACCGCCGATCCGCTGTCGGGCCGCGGCGTACTCGAGATGCCCGTCAAGGCCGCGATGACCTGCATCGACCACATCCTGGGGGGACCCGGCTCGGCGCTCCAGCCGCTGCGCGCCCTCAGCGAGATCGAGAGCACCGTGATGACCCGCCTCACCGAGCGGCTGCTCGCGGAGATGCGCTACTCGCTGGGCAACGTGCTCGACTTCACGCCGGCGATCTCCAGCGTCGAGTACAGCCCGATGTTCGTCCAGCTCGCCGCGGCCTCGGACGTGATGGCCGTGGCCACCTTCGACCTCCGCATCGACGACCGGCCCTACAAGGTCAGCACCTGCCTGCCGTTCAGCGACCTGCTCCCCTACCTGGTGGCGGCCGCCGCGCCGGCCCCGGTGTCCGACCGGGAGCGGGCGACCCGGGCGCGCTCCGCGGAGCTGCTGCGGGAGCAGTTCCAGTCCGTGCCCGTCGACCTCGCCGTCCGCTTCCGGACCACCCGGGTCTCGCCCGACGCGCTCGGCGACCTGGCCGTCGGCGACGTGATCCGGCTCAGCCACCCCGCCACCGCTCCGCTCGACGTCACCACCGACGAAGCCGTCTTCGCCCACGCCACCCCGGGCTCGAAGGGCCCCAAGCTCGCGGCCCTCGTCGTGGGAGCTCCCAAGGAGGACCGATGACCATCCAGACGACCGGCGTCGACACCGACCTCGCGGTCGCCGCCGCCACCCTCGTCTCGACCGTGCTGCCCTCGGTGCACCCGCTGACCGTCGCCGGCGCCCAAGTCGGCCACGACGCGATCGGCGCCGGCTTCCCGGGTGCGGTGGTCGCCCGGCTCACCGGCCACCCGACCGCGTGCGTCGGGCTGCTCGTCGGCGAGGAGCTCGTGGGCGCGCTGGCCTCCAGCCCCACCCAGGGCCTCCAGCTGTCGGCCGCGGTCCAGCCGGCGGTCGACGCGATCGCGCTGACGGTCGGCGAGACCGCCGACTCCGCGGTCCAGGTCGACCCCGCGGCGCTGGCGAGCCACCTCGGCGGTCCGTTCACCGTCGTACCGCTGATCGGCGCCGGCGCCGCCGCGCTCATCGCCATCACCAACGACGTCCTCGAGAAGGCGGCCAACGTGACCGAAGTGTTCTCCACCGCCACGAGCTCCGCGACGGCCAACGCCCCGGTCGTCGAGCCCACGTCCGTCACCCACCAGCCCCTGACCCCGGCCCCGCAGCACGACCTCGCGCCCCGACGCGGCATCGAGATGCTGCACGGCGTCGACATGGAGCTCACCGTCGAGCTCGGCCGGACCCGGATGGCCGTCCGCGACCTGCTGGGGCTGGCCCCCGGCGACGTGCTCGAGCTCGACCGTGCGGCCGGGAGCCCGGCCGACCTGCTGGTCAACGGCCGCCTGATCGCCCGGGGAGAGGTCGTCGTGGTCGACGAGGACTTCGGTCTCCGCATCACCCAGATCCTCGACTCCAACGCGGGCTGACCATGGTCGAGCTCGCCGTGCGCCTGGTCTTCTCGCTGGCCGTCGTCGTCGGACTGCTGCTGCTCACCGTCAAGGTCGGCGGCCGCCGGTTCCGGCCGCGCAACGGCGCGGCCGTGCGCGTGATCCACCGCCAGGCGCTCAGCCGGGGCACCGCGGTGGCCGTGGTCGAGGTCGGCAACCGGGTCCTGGTCCTCGGCACCACCGAGCACCAGGTCAACCTGCTCACCGAGCTCCAGAGCGGCGACCTGGGCGGTGCCGAGCTCAGCCTCGTCGAGGCGGTCCCGGAGCAGCTGCGCGCGCCGGCCGCCCCGGCCGTCGCGCTGGACCAGGCACTCCCCGCCGAGGCGGTGCTCAGCGAGACCGAGGAACGCCCGGCCGCGCCGACGCGCCGGGCCGGCAGCCACGCCGCCCGTCCCCTGCCGACCGGTCCCCTGGCCGGCTCCGTGCTCTCGGTGCAGACCTGGCGGCAGGCGCTGTCCGTCGCCACCGGACGAGCTTCGTGAGCACAGCACGACGCATCCTGACGCTGCTGGCCGGGCTGATCGCCGGCTTCGTGCTGTCTCTGGGCGTGCTGCCGGCCGTCGCGAACGCCGCGACCCCGGCGGCGGGCTCCTCCGCGGTCACCTCGGTGAGCGCCTCCCCGGTGCTGCCGGCGGCCCCGACGAACCCCGACGGACCGAAGGGCCCGAAGAAGCGCGACACCACCGACGTCAACGTCAACCTGAAGGGGCTCACCGACAAGCCCAGCGCGTCGGTCTCGGTCATCATCACGATGACCCTGCTGTCGCTGCTGCCGGCGATCGTGCTGACCTGCACCAGCTTCACCAAGATCCTCGTGGTGCTCGGCCTGACCCGCAACGCCCTGGGCCTGCAGCAGTCGCCGCCGAACCAGGTGCTGGCCGGGCTGGCCCTGTTCCTGAGCCTGTTCATCATGACCCCGGTGCTCAGCGCCATGAACGACAAGGGCATCCAGCCCTACATGGACGGCACGAAGACGTCGTCGCAGGCGTGGGAGGACGGCTCCCGGCCGCTCAAGGACTTCATGCTGCACAACACCGACGACGAGCAGCTCGAGCTGCTCACCAACGTGGCCAAGCGTGACCTGCCCAAGAACCGGGCCGACGTCCCGATCAGCACGCTGGTCCCGGCGTTCGTGCTGAGCGAGCTGAAGCAGGCCTTCATCATCGGCTTCATCGTCTTCATCCCGTTCCTGGTGATCGACTTCGTGGTCAGCGGCGCCCTGATGGCGCTCGGCATGATGATGATGCCGCCGGTGATGGTGTCGCTCCCCTTCAAGCTCCTGCTGTTCGTCCTGGTCGACGGCTGGGGCCTGCTGATCAAGTCCCTCATCGCGAGCTACGGATAGGTGCGCCCATGACCGACACCACGATCATCGAGCTGGCGATGCGCACCATGATGGTGGCACTCAAGCTCTCCGCGCCCATCCTGGTGACCTCGCTCGTCATCGGCTTCACGGTCTCGCTGTTCCAGTCGATCACCCAGATCCAGGAGTTCACGCTCGCCTTCGTGCCGAAGCTGATCGGGGTGGGCATCGCGCTGCTCATCTGCGGCAACTGGATGCTGCACACCCTGATGACCTTCACCATCGACCTGTTCGAGGGCCTGCCGGCCATGCTGGGCTGACCGTGGAGATCTCCGTTCCCGGCGACGCGCTGATCGGCTACCTCCTCGCCTCCATCCGGATCGTCTCGTGGCTGGTCGTCGTGCCGCCGTTCTCCTCGCGCGCCGTGCCCAACACCGCCAAGGTCGTGCTCTCGCTCGCGCTCGCCTTCGCGGTCGCCCCGGCGCTGCACGAGACCCGCCTGCCGACCACGACCCTGGAGCTCCTCGGCGAGACCGTCACCCAGGTCGCCATCGGCGCCTCGATGGGGTTCGTGACCTTCCTGCTCTTCTCGGCCCTGTCCGCCGCCGGCAGCCTGATCGACGTCTTCGGCGGCTTCTCGCTCGCCCAGGGCTTCGACCCGCTCGGGCTGAACTCCAACACCGTCTTCGGCACCTTCCACCAGATGCTCGCGACGATGATCCTGTTCGTCAGCAACGGGCACCTGCTCGTCATCGGTGGGCTGCTGAGCACCTTCCGCTTCCTGCCGGTCGGGGCCAGCCCCGACCTCGGTCACGCGTCCGACGCGGTCCTGACCGCGTTCCGCGTCTTCTTCGTCACCGCGGTCCAGATCGCGCTGCCGATGATCGCGGTGCTGTTCCTGGCCGACCTGGGCCTGGCCCTGCTGACCAAGGTGGCCCCGCAGCTCAACGCCATCAACGTGATGTTCCCCGCCAAGATCGGACTCACCCTCCTGCTGGTCGGCCTGTCCTTCCCCGTGCTGCCCCAGGCGATGGACAAGATGATCGACCTCTCCCAGCAGGCGATGGCGGCGATGGCAGGAGCGGGGTGAGCACGTGAGCGGCGAGAAGACCGAGAAGCCCACCGCCAAGCGGCGCAAGGAGAGCCGCAAGGAGGGCCAGGTCGCGCGCACCCAGGAGCTCGGCGGTTGGGCGTCGGTGCTGGCCTTCGGCCTGGCCGCGCCGCTGCTGCTGCAGCGTGAGCTCCACTCCCTGTGGGCGCTGTTCGAGCGCAGCCTGACGCTGAGCGCGCACCCCACCACCTCCGTCGCGCTCGACCTCCTGGGCGAGGGCGCCCGGCACGTCTTCGTCGTGCTCCTGGTGCTCGGCTCGATGGTGATGTTGATCGGCGTCGCCTCGGCCCTGGCCCAGGGCGGCTTCGTGTTCGCCACCAAGATGGTCAAGCCGAGCGCCTCGAAGCTGAACCCGCTCAAGGGCGCCAAGCGGATCTTCGGTCCGCAGGCGGCCTGGGAGGGCGTCAAGATGCTGCTCAAGAGCAGCGTGGTCGGACTGCTGGTGTACTCCGCGATCCGCGGCCTGATGCCCCTGGTCGGCGGGATGGTGCCGATCCAGGCGACCCTCCAGCAGCTCTCGCACAGCGCGCTGGGCCTGATGCGCAACATCGCGCTCGCCGGCCTCGCCCTGGCCGCCGTCGACTACGCCATGCAGCGTCGCCGCGTGGGCAAGCAGACCCGGATGAGCAAGGAGGAGGTCAAGCAGGAGCACAAGCAGAGCGAGGGCGACCCGATGCTCAAGGGTGCGATCCGGGCCCGCCAGCTCGCCGCCTCCCGCAACCGGATGATGGCCGACGTCGCCACGGCCGATGTCGTCCTGGTCAACCCCACCCACGTCGCCGTGGCGCTGCGCTACGAGTCCGAGCTGGGCGCGCCTCGCGTGGTGGCTCGCGGCGCCGGCGCCATCGCCGCCAAGATCAGGGAGCGGGCCGCCGAGGAGCGGGTCCCGCTGGTGCGCGACATCCCGCTCGCCCGGGCGCTGTACTCCTCCACCAAGGTCGGCCAGACCATCCCGAGCGAGCTGTTCAACGCCGTCGCGACGGTCCTGGCCTTCGTGATCAGCCGGCGCACGAGCGGCCACCACGGCGGCGAGCACCGGTCCCCGCGGAAGGAGACCGAGCTGCCCGACGTACCGGCCGTCGGACGTCGACGCCGGAACTCCTCAGCCCCGGCCGCAGCCGGCCGATAGGACCCACGTGCCTCCCAAGCGTCTGACCCAGCTCGGCGTACCCGTCGGCATCGTCTTCATCGTGGTGATGCTCGTCGTCCCGCTCCCGGCGCTGGTGCTCGACCTGCTGATCGCGCTCAACATCGTCGGCGCGCTGCTGATCCTGCTGACCGCGATGTTCGTTCACCGCCCCCTCGACTTCGCGGCGTTCCCGGCCGTCATCCTGGTGATGACGCTGTTCCGCCTCGCCCTCAACGTCAGCGCCACCCGCCTGGTGCTGCTCGACGGGTTCGCCGGCAAGGTGATCGACACCTTCGGCCACTTCGTGGTCGGAGGCTCGCTGATCGTCGGGCTGATCGTGTTCGCGATCCTGCTCGTGATCCAGTTCGTCGTGATCACCAACGGCGCCGGCCGGGTCGCCGAGGTCGGGGCCAGGTTCACCCTCGACGCGATGCCCGGCAAGCAGATGGCCATCGACGCCGACCTGAACTCCGGGCTGATCGACGAGGACGAGGCCCGCAAGCGGCGCCGCGAGGTGCACGCCGAGGCCGACTTCTACGGCTCGATGGACGGTGCCTCGAAGTTCGTCAAGGGCGACGCGATCGCCGCCATCATCATCACGCTGGTCAACCTGGTCGGCGGCTTCGCGGTCGGCGTGGCCCAGAACGGCATGTCGTTCACCGACGCCATCTCCACCTACAGCCTGCTGTCGGTCGGCGACGGCCTCGTCTCCCAGATCCCGGCGCTGCTGCTCTCGGTCGCCACCGGCCTCATCGTCACCCGCAACACGGGCGAGGACGACATGGGCTCCGACATCACGCGCCAGCTGATGGCCCGGCAGATGCCGTTGCGGGTCGCCGGCTTCGCGGGCCTCGCCCTGTGCCTGATCCCGGGCCTGCCCAAGCTGCCGTTCATCATCGCCGGCGGCCTGATGCTGCTGGCCTCGACGCGGGCCGAGAACAGCGAGAAGCAGGAACCGGAGCCCGAGCACGCCCTCGCGCTCTCCGCCAGCGAGCACGAGACGCCCGAGGACCTGGCCCGGGAGATCCAGATCGACCCGCTCGCCCTCGACCTGTCCGCCGACATCGTCGACCTGGTCGACCCGACGAACGGCGGTGACCTGCTCAACCGGGTCAAGGCCCTGCGTCGCAAGATCGCCTCCGACATCGGCATCGTCATCCCCCCGCTCCGCACCCGCGACAGCCTCGACCTCCCGGCCCAGACCTACGCGATCAAGCTGTTCGGGGTCGAGGTGGCGCGGGGCGAGGCGCCGCGCGGCCAGGTGCTCGCCATCGGGGAGTACCTCGGCTCGCTCCCCGGTACGCCGACCCAGGAGCCCGTCTTCGGCCTCGACGCGAAGTGGATCGCCCAGGAGCTGCGCAGCCAGGCCGAGCTCAGCGGGGCCACCGTGGTGGACCGCACGTCCGTGATCACCACCCACCTCGCCGAGGTCGTCAACCAGCACGCGGCCCGGCTGCTGGGCCGCGAGGACGTCCGCCTGCTCACCGACGTGGTCAAGCGCACGCACCCCGTCGTCGTGGAGGAGCTCACCCCGACCCAGCTCAGCCTCGGTGAGGTGCAGCGGGTGCTCCAGCTGCTGCTCGACGAGGCCATCTCGATCCGCGACCTGGTCCGCATCTTCGAGGCGATCTCGCTGCGGGCCGCCGTCACCAAGGACGTCGACACCCTCGTCGAGAGTGCGCGCGCCGCGCTCGGCCCGGCGATCGTCGCCCCGCACAGCAGCGGCAACACCGTGCACGTGATCAGCCTCGACCCCCGGCTCGAGCAGCAGATGCTGGAGGCGCAGCGGCCGAGCGAGGCCGGAGTGATCCTCGCCCTGGACCCGGAGACGGGACAGCGCGTGCTCACCGAGATCGACCGCCTCGTCCGTGAGGCCCAGAACTCCAACACGCACCCGGTCGTCGTGTGCGCACCGCAGATCCGGGCGTCGCTGCGCAGGTTCCTGCGGCCGACCATGATGCGGGTGCCGGTGCTGTCCTACACCGAGCTCATCGGCACCGGACAGATCAGGTCCGTCGGCGTGATCGCCCACGAGGCGCTCGCGGTGACCCGGTGAAGGCTCCGCAAGGCATCGTGGTGGCGGCCAGCGTCCTGGTCTCCTCCCCCGTGCTCTGGATGGTCCGGGCCGGGACGCTCTCCGCCACGGAGGCGCTGCAACGCTGGGGCATCTGCCTGGCCCTGTGCTGGCTGGCGATCACCTGCGTCAGCACTCTGGCCTTCCCGGGCACCGGCGTGACCCACCCGGTGCCCGCCGAGGAGGAGGCGGGTCACTCCAGGGCGGAGTTGTAGCGCCCCAGGGAGCGCACGAAGGCCCGCAGGTCCTCGTCGGACCAGCCGTCGAGCCGCTCGCTGACCGCGAGCCGGCGGGTCGCGGCAATGTTGGCCAGCCGCGCGTGACCCTCCTCGCTGATGGCCAGGATCATCGCGCGCCGGTCCTCGGGGTCGGGACTGCGCTCGATCAGGCCGAGGTCGAGCAGCACCTGCACCTGGCGGCTCACGGCTCCCTTGTCGATGGAGAAGATCTCGACCAGGTCGCTGGCCCGGCGCGGCCCCTGGTCGTTGAGGGCCAGCAGCATCGAGTAGGAAACCGGGGACAGGTCCGGGTGCAGCATCCGGGCCCGTTCGGTGATCACCCGACGGATCCGGCGTACGAGGATGCTCATCTCGTGCTCGAGCGCGCGGAGGGTCTCGTCGTCAGCCACGGGCCCAGCCTACAAAGGCCGCGACGCAAAAGCCTGCACGGACAGCAGCGACCCGCAGGTGTGGCTCGGAGAGCCGCTCCGGGGGACGTGCCCGGATTCACCTGCGGGTCGGGTGACTGCAGTCGGATTCACCAGCGCGCTCGCACGGCTGGCCGGCGAGCTGCTAGCTGGCAGCCACCTCACGCGTCCTTGAAGAAATCATTCTTCGGACCACCTCCTTTCCCGTGTCCGACCACGGTAGGTCGCCGGGACGCGTGACTCAACGGATTTACGGGTACGAGGAACACCATGAGCGAAGAGCAGCCCGAAGCCGCGACCACCGAGACCGACACCTCCTCCAGCGAGTCCGAGGAGTCGAGCTCCTCCGAGCTTCCCGAGAGCGAACCCGGCGAGGTGGGTGACGACAAGCTGCCCGAGGACCTGCGGCCGACCGAGGACAACCCGCTGGCCCGGCACCCGGGTCAGACCGGTGACGACGACGACATCATCGGAGCCGACGTGGAAGGCACCGACGCCAAGAACCCCTCGGCCGACATGAGCTATGGCAGCGGCCCCGACGACAACGCGCCCGACGACAAGCCCTCCGACGAGGGTGCCCCCGGCGACTCGTCGAACTCCTCGGTCAGCGCCGAGGAGGACGACGGCTCGGCGTCCCTGGACAACGGTGGGGGCGGCGCCGGCTAGTCCCCCGTCAGCCGGCCGCCGACGCCGCGAACTGCGCGTTGTAGAGCCGCGCGTAGGCGCCCTCGGCGGCCAACAGCTCGTCGTGGGCGCCCTGCTCGACGATGGCGCCGTCCTCCATCACCAGGATCAGGTCGGCGTCGCGGATCGTGGAGAGCCGGTGGGCGATCACGAACGAGGTGCGGTCGGTGCGCAGCGCCGCCATCGCCTGCTGCACCAGGAGCTCGGTGCGCGTGTCCACCGACGAGGTCGCCTCGTCGAGGATCAGCAGCGCCGGGTCGGTCAGGAACGCCCGGGCGATCGTCACCAGCTGCCGCTCCCCCGCGGACAGGTTGGAGCCCTCCTCGTCGATGACGGTGTCGTAGCCGTCCGGCAGCGAGTGCACGAACCGGTCGACGAACGTGGCCTGCGCGGCCTCGAGGATCTCGGCCTCGGTCGCGTCCGGCCGGCCGTAGGCGATGTTGGCGCGGATCGTGCCCTCGAAGAGCCAGGTGTCCTGGAGCACCATCCCGATCTGGCCGCGCAGCGCCGCCCGCGGCATGGTTGCGATGTCCACGCCGTCCAGGGTGATCCGGCCGCCGTCGAGGTCGTAGAAGCGCATCACCAGGTTGACCAGGGTCGTCTTGCCGGCCCCGGTCGGACCCACGATCGCGATGGTCTCCCCCGGTCGGGCGACCAGGGAGAGGCCCTCGATCAGCCGCACCGTGGGGTCGTAGGAGAACGTCACGTGCTCGAAGGACACCTGGCCACGCCGGGCGTCGGGCGCCGCCGGCCGTCCGTCGGAGTCGGCGGGCTCCTCGTCGGCGTCCAGCAGCTCGAAGACGCGCTCGGCCGACGCGACGCCGGACTGCAGCAGGTTCATCATCGAGGCCACCGTGGTGAGCGGTTGGGTGAACTGGCGGGTGTACTGCACGAACGCCTGCACGTCGCCCAGCGACAGTGACCCGGACGCCACCCGCAAGCCGCCGATCACGGCGATCACCACGTAGTTGAGGTTCCCGATGAACATCATCGCGGGCATGATCAGGCCGGACACGAACTGGGCGGAGAAGCTGACCTTGTAGAGCTCGTCGTTCTCCTCGGCGAAGGTCTGCTCGACCTCCTGCTGGCGACCGAAGACCTTGACCAGGGCGTGCCCGGAGTAGGCCTCCTCGATCTGCGCGTTCAGCCGTCCGGTACGTCGCCACTGGGCCACGAACTGGCCCTGCGAGCGCTTCATGATCGCCCGGGTCAGGAACAGCGAGACCGGCACGGAGACCAGCGCCACCAGGGCGAGCAGCGGCGAGATCCAGAACATCATCGCGATCACCGCGACCACGGTGAGCAGCGAGGTCATCAGCTGGCTCATCGTCTGCTGGAGGGTCTGGCTGACGTTGTCGATGTCGTTGGTGACGCGGCTCAGCAGCTCCCCGCGCGGCGAGCGGTCGAAGTAGTTCAGCGGCAGCCGGTTGATCTTGTCCTCGACGTCCTGGCGCATCCGGTAGACGGTGTTCTGCACCACCCGGTTGAGCACCATGCCCTGCAGCCAGCCGAGCACCGCGGCCGCGGCGTACACCGCGAGCACGACCATCAGCACGTTGCGCACGGCACCGAAGTCGACGCCGTGTCCCGGGATGACGTGGTCCATGCCGGAGAGCACGTCGGCGAGCTTGTCCTGGCCCTGGTTGCGCAGCCGCTCGACCGCCTGGCCCTGCGTGGCGCCGGCCGGGACGTAGGTGCGGCTGAACAGCCCGGAGAACACGAGGTCGGTCGCGTGACCGAGGATGCGCGGACCGACCGACATCAGCAGCACGCTGGCGATCCCGAGCAGGACCACGGCGATCGCGCGCGCTCGGTCTGGCCGCATCCGGCCCACCAGCCGCTTCGCGGACGGCACGAACGTCATCGCCTTCTGGGCGACCATGCCGCCGCCCATCGGGCCGCGGCCCGGGCCGCCCTGGGGCGCCTCGATCCGCTCGGTGGCCCGGAAGCCGGCCTGCTTGTCCTTGACCGGCGCGTTGTCGGTCTCGACCGGGCTCGACCTTGTCGCTTCGTTCGAGGTCATGCCGCCTCCTCCGCCGTCATCTGCGAGGTCACGATCTCCTGGTAGGTGGTGCAGCCCTCGAGAAGCTCGTGGTGGGTGCCGCGGCCGACGACGCGGCCGTCCTCGAGCACGATGATCACGTCGGCGTCGATGATCGTGGTCACCCGTTGCGCGACGATCAGCGTCGTGGCGTCCCGCGTGGTCGGACGCAGGGACGCGCGCAGCCGGGCGTCGGTGGCGAGGTCGAGCGCGGAGAACGAGTCGTCGAAGAGGTAGATCCCCGGCTTGCGCACCAGGGCCCTCGCGATGGCGAGTCGCTGCCGCTGGCCCCCGGAGAAGTTGGTGCCGCCCTGCACCACCGGGGCGTCGAGCCCCTCGGCCAGCGTCGCCACGAAGTCGCTCGCCTGCGCGATCTCCAGCGCCGCCCAGAGCTCGGCCTCGGTGGCGTCCGGCTTCCCGTTGAGCAGGTTGCTGCGGATGGTGCCCGAGAACAGGTAGGCCTTCTGCGGCACCAGCCCGATCTGCGCCCAGAGGGCCTCCGGCTGGATCCGGCGTACGTCGGAACCGCCGACGCGCACCACGCCGGAGGTCGCGTCGAAGAGCCTCGGGATGATGTTGACCAGCGTCGACTTCCCGGCCCCGGTCGAGCCGATGACCGCGATCGTCTGCCCGGGCCGTGCGGACAGGGAGACCCCGGAGAGCACCGGAGACTCGGCCCCGGGGTAGGAGAAGGTCACGTCCTCCAGGTCCAGCCAGCCGTGCCGGGCGGAGTCGGGGAGCTCGGCCTCCTCGGGCCGCGGCACGGAGGTGTGCGTGTCCAGCACCTCGGTGATCCGGTCACCGCAGACCGAGGCCCGCGGCACCATCATCAGCATGAAGGTCGCCATCATCACCGACATCAGGATCTGCATCAGGTAGGAGAGGAACGCGGTCAGCGCCCCGATCTGCATCTGCCCGTTGTCGACCCGGTGCGCGCCGAACCAGATGACGGCCACGCTGGAGACGTTCACCACCAGCATCACCAGCGGGAACATGGTGGCCAGCCAGCGTCCCGCGCGGACGGCGACGTCGGTGAGGTCGTCGTTGGCCCGGCCGAAGCGGGCCGCCTCGTGGGGCTCGCGGACGAACGCGCGGATCACCCGGATGCCGGTAATCTGCTCGCGCAGGACCCGGTTGACCTCGTCGATCCGGGCCTGCATCTTGCGGAAGTTCGGCACCATCCGGCTGACCACGAGGCCGACGCTGAGGAACAGGGCGGGCACGACGACAGCCAGGATCCAGCCCAGCCCGAAGTCCTCGCGCAGCGCCATCAGCACGCCACCGACCATCATGATCGGCGCGGAGACCGCGATCGTGCAGGCCATCAGCACCAGCATCTGGACCTGGGTGACGTCGTTGGTGCTGCGGGTGATCAGCGACGGCGCGCCGAACTCCTGGACCTCGCGGGCCGAGAAGGTGCCGACCCGGTGGAACAGCGCGGCCCGCAGGTCACGGCCCATGCTCATCGACGTCCGCGCGCCGAACCAGACCGCACTGACCGTGCTGACCACCTGGACAAGCGTGACGCCGAGCATCACGGCACCGGTGCGGATGATGTAGCCGGTGTCGCCGACGGCCACGCCGCGGTCGATGATGTCGGCGTTGAGGCTGGGCAGGTAGAGCATCGCCACGACGCCGACCAGCTGCAGCAGCACCACGGCGGTGAGCCAGGACCGGTAGGGCTCGACGTACTCCCGGATCAGTCGGACCAACATGTCAGCTCTCCCTCTTCACGACGCCGTTGAGGACGAGGTCGGCGATCTGGGTGGGCGTCAGGCTCGGCCCGAGCCCCAGCTCGAACCGGCCCGCGCCGAAGATCAGGCTGCGCAACGCGGCGGCCGCGACCGCGGGCGGCACGGCCAGCTCGGCGCGGTGGGCCTCGAACATCAGCGTCAGCCGCTCGTTGAGCTCGGACTGGGCGCGGACCACGAACGCCGGCGGACCCGGCTTCCCCGGCGGGGTTCCCGGGTGGCCGTGCTCGGCGTGCTCGGCCATCAGGTGGCTGCGCGTCGCCATCATCACCGACATGGTCAGGTGCATCCGCTCCTGCACGCGCTCCGCGGCCACCACGACCTTCTCCCCCAGCGACGACAGCCCGTCGATGGCCGCCTCGAAGCTCGCTCGCCCGTCCGCCGGGTTGATGGCCTCCTCGGCCGCGGCCAGCATCAGGCTCCGCTTGTCGGGGAACACCCGGAAGATCGTCCCCTCCGCGATCCCCGCCGCCTGCGCGATCTCCCGCGTGCTCACGTCTCCCCCACGCTCGGCGATCAGCGGCACCAGCGCGGAGACGATCGCCTTGCGGCGGTCGTCGGGCGACATGGCAGAGGCTCTCGGGGTCACCGGCCCAGCATAAGTGAGTGAGCACTCACTCACAACTGCTTTGCACGGCGACCCTCAGGGGGCGAGGCGGGTGGTGGTCCACCCGTCCCGCGTGCGGCGGTAGAGGAGGCGGTCGTGGAGGCGGCCCTTGCGGCCCTGCCAGAACTCGACCTCCTCGGGGACGACGCGGTAGCCGCCCCAGGTGGGCGGGAGGGGGACGGGGGTCTCGTCGGGGAAGCGCTGCTCGACCTGCCCGTAGAGCTCGTCGAGCTCCGCCCGGGACGCGACCTCCCGCGACTGCGGGGAGGCCCAGGCGCCGAGCTGGGAGCCGCGCGGGCGGGCGGCGAAGTAGGCCTCGCTCTCCTCCACGGAGACCTTCTCGGCCGTCCCCTGCACGCGCACCTGGCGCTGCAGGTCGTGCCAGGGGAACAGCAGGGCGACGAAGGGGTTGGCGGCGATCTCGCGACCCTTGCGCGAGTCGTAGTTGGTGTAGAAGACGAACCCGCGCTCGTCGAGGCCCTTGAGCAGCACCATCCGCGCCGAGGGCCGGTCGTCGGCGGAGACCGTGCTCACCACCATCGCGTTCGGCTCGTGCAGGCCGGACTCGACGGTGTCGTCGAGCCAGCCCTGGAACATCGCGACCGGGTCCGGGGCGAGGTCGGGCTGGTCGAGGCCGCGGTCGCCGTACTCGCGTCGCAGGGCGGCCAGGTCCGTGTGCGGCTGCTTCTCGCTCATGCAGCGAACCTAACCGGCACACCTCTGCGCGGCCCCCCAAGATGGGTACTGCGCGTGACGTCGCGGCGGGGAGTGGGCATGATGTGCTGGTCCGCGTCACTCTGCCGGACCCTGCCGAAGGAGTCGTCTCACATGACCGAGGTCCACCACGGCCTGGAGGGCGTCGTCGCCTTCGAGACCCAGATCGCCGAGCCCGACAAGGAAGGGTCCGCCCTGCGCTACCGCGGGGTGGACATCGAGGAGATCGTCGGACGCATCCCGTTCGAGAAGGTCTGGGGCCTGCTGATCGACGGCAAGTACGAGCCGGGCCTGCCGCCCGCCGAGCCGTGGAACCTGCCGATCCACACCGGTGACGTACGCGCCGACGTCCAGGCCGCCGTCGCGATGCTGGCGCCGATGCTCGGGATGAAGCAGACCTACGACATCTCCGACGAGCAGGCCCGCACCGACCTGAGCCGCGTCGCCGTGATGGTGCTGTCGTACGCCGCCCAGTCCGCCCGCGGACTCGGTCTCCCGATCGTGCCGCAGGCCGAGGTCGACAGGGGCGAGACCCTCGCGGAGAAGTTCATGATCCGCTGGAAGGGCGAGGCCGACCCGAGCCACGTCAAGGCCATCGACGCCTACTGGAGCTCCGCGGCCGAGCACGGCATGAACGCCTCGACGTTCACCGCCCGCGTCATCACCTCCACCGGCGCCGACGTCGCGGCCGCGTTCTCCGGTGCCATCGGCGCCATGAGCGGACCGCTCCACGGTGGCGCCCCCGCCCGCGTCCTCACCATGATCGAGGACGTCGAGAAGAGCGGCGACGCCACGGCGTACGTCAAGAAGCTGCTCGACGACGGCGAGCGCCTGATGGGCTTCGGCCACCGGGTCTACCGCGCCGAGGACCCCCGCGCCCGGGTGCTGCGACGTACGGCGAAGGAGCTCGGCGCCCCCCGCTACGAGGTGGCCCAGGAGCTCGAGAAGGCCGCGCTCGCCGAGCTCAAGGAGCGTCGCCCCGACCGCGTCCTGGAGACCAACGTGGAGTTCTGGGCGGCCATCGTCCTTGACTACGCCGAGGTGCCCGCGCCCATGTTCACCTCGATGTTCACCTGCGCCCGCACCGGCGGCTGGTCGGCGCACATCCTGGAGCAGAAGACCACCGGCCGGCTGATCCGCCCCTCGGCCATCTACACCGGTCCCGGCGAGCGCTCCGCGAGCGACATCGAGGGCTGGAACGACGCCTGGGGCGACACCGACGCCTCCGAGGAGCCGGTCGCCTGAGGGCATGCGCCACGGAATCGTCATCCTCCCGCAGGAGCCGTGGGCCACGGCCCGCGGGAAGTGGCAGCGGGCGGAGGAGCTCGGGTTCGACCACGCCTGGACCTATGACCACCTGTCCTGGCGCAGCCTCGCCGACCAGCCGTGGCACGCGACGATCCCCACCCTGACGGCGGCGGCGACCGCTACCTCGCGGATCGGGCTGGGCACGTTCGTCTCCTCCCCCAACTTCCGGCACCCGGTGCCGTTCGCCAAGGAGGTCGCCACCCTCGACGACATCTCGGGCGGGCGGGTGCTGCTCGGCATCGGCTCGGGCGGCACGGGCTTCGACGCGTTCGTGCTCGGTCAGCCGGAGCACACCGCGCGCGAGCGGCACGAGCGGTTCGCGGAGTTCCTCTCCGGCCTCGACGTGCTGCTGCGCCACGAGGACGACTCCGCCCCGGAGCGCGGGATCAGCTTCGCCGGCGCCTGGTTCACCGCCGTCGAGGCGCGGATGGTCGGGACTCCGGCGCAGCAGCCGCGGGTCCCGTTCGTAGTCGCGGCGAACGGCCCCAAGGGGCTGCGCCTCGTCGTCGAGCACGGCGCCGGCTGGGCCACGACGGGCGTCGGTGAGGGCGAGGCGTGGTGGGACTCGCTGCGGACACTGTCGGCACGGCTGGACGACGCCGCCTTCGAGGCAGGTCGGCCGCCGAGCGAGATCGACCGCTACGTGAACCTCGACAGCGGGCCGGCGTACTCCCTGCAGAGCGTCTCTGCGTACGACGACGCGGTGGGCCGGGCCAGTGAGCTCGGCTTCACCGACGTGATCAGCCACTGGCCCCGCGAGAGCGGCATCTACGCCGGCTCGGAGTCCGTGCTCGAGGCCGTCGCCGACCGACTGGGCTAGGCCCAGATGGGCCCCACCGGCGGGTAGACCGAGGTCAGCGCCTGCCGGAGCTGCGCCAGTCGCGGGGTCGCGTCGCCGCTGGGGTTCACCTCGAAGCTGGTGTCGAGCAGCATCGGACGACCCCACGCGAGGACCGGCTCGAGGTCCGGGTCGGCCGGGTCGGCGGCGAGCGTGCTCACCCAGTCGTGCCGCCCGTAGGCCACGTCCCCGCCGATCATCACCAGCTCGACGTCAGCGGGCGTGGAGGCGCACACGGACTCGTAGGCGTCCTGGTCCTGCCGGGCCATCACGACGAGGTCGGCCGCGCGCCCGACCGCCAGCCGGCCGAGCTTGGCGCCCAGCCCGGCTACCTCGGCCGCCCCCGAGGTGACCATGGTGACCAGCTGCTTCGCGGTGAGCGCGTGCCCCTGCTCGACGAGCTGCTGCCGGGCCACCTTCAGCTCCGCGAGCAGGCTGAGCGAGCCCGACGGCAGCCAGTCGGCGCCGAGGGCGACCGGCAGCCCGACGTCGAGGGCGTCGGCGGCGCGGGTGGTCTCGCCGTAGAGCCGCAGGTTCGACTGCGGCGACCACACCAGCCGCGCCCCCGCGTCCTTGGCGGCGGCCAGCTGGTCACGTGAGAGCGCCGTGCCGTGGATGATCACGGTCGCCGGGGTCAGCGCGCCGAGCTTCACCAGCAGGTCGAACTCCTTCTGCGAGCGCTCGTTGTCCCGCTTCCCCTCGGCGAGGTGCAGGTAGTAGGCGTCCACCTCCCCCGCCGCGACGGCGTCGAGCACCTTCTTCATCTCCGGCCCCCCGCGGGAGGTGAGGCTGGAGGGCAGGTCGATCGCGGCGCGCGCCCGGTGCTCGCCGAACACCAGGCCGTCGACGTTGCGCACCATGGACTCGCGCGAGCCCTGGGTGCGCAGGCTCGCCCCCTGGATGGCGGTGACCCCGCCGACCAGGGCCCGGATCTCGGCGTACCTCAGCTGGGTGCCCGACGGCAGCTTCGGGATCAGCGCGTTCTGCGGGTCGCGGACCAGGTCGTGGTAGGGCTTGCTCCCGCGCCAGGAGTAGCGGTTCACATAGCTCTTCGGCGGCTCCCACGGCGCGAACACGTTGAACTCGGGGTGGCCGTGCAGGTCCAGCAGGCCCGGCAGGATCACGCCGTCGGTCTCGATCGTGACGGCGCTGGTCGGCTTGCGGCTGCTGATCGCGGCGATGGTGCCGCCCTCGATCCGGACCCAGCCCTTCCGCGCGCCCTCGGGGGTGATCACCTGCCCGCCGAGCGCGATCGCCTCCCGGGGCAGCGTCCTCGGCCGGCGGCGCGAGTCGGGCGCGGTGCCCAGCAGGGAGTCGGGCATCCCCTCCAGGTAGGCCTGGGTGAACGGGTCGTCGGGGCCCTTCTTCCTGCTCGCCATACTCCGTCCTACCGGCCGCCCCCGGCTACGGCAAGAGGCGCACTAGACCGTGTCTCGACAACCCCCGGGGTCGCGGAGGAAGGTGGGTCCGGACTGAGGGGATCGCGCATGACCAGCTTCGACAAGGGCCCGCCGGCCCCGTTGGCCCACCACTTCGAGGAGCTGCCGGACATCGCGCCGGAGTTCCGCGACCTCTTCTGGTGGGACTGGGGCCCGGTCTTCTACCGCGGTCGGCTCACCGGTCACGCCCGCTTCCTCGGCATCGCCTCCGACCCCGGCCCCACCGAGCGGGTGGTTGGCCGCACCCTGGTCGGTGACGCCGGCCAACGGGTGCAGGGCTTCCTCGACAAGCTGGGGCTGACGCACAGCTACGTGCTGGTCAACGCCTTCCCGGTGGCCGTCCACCCCGGGGACGTCAGCAAGGCCGAGCCGGTGCTCGCCGACCCGGACCAGCTGGCCTGGCGCAACCGGTTCTACGACCTGGTCGCCGGGCCGGAGCTCGAGGCCATCGTGGCGTTCGGCGGCAACGCCCAGCGGGCGCTGGAGCTGTGGGACACCAAGCCCGACGTCCCGACCTTCGAGGTCTCGCACCCCTCCAACCACTCCGAGGCCAACCTGCTCGCGGAGTGGCGTACGGCGCTCCCGGACCTGCGCGCGGCCGTCACCCCGGACGAGGACGGCTCCAACAGCGGGCCGAACTACGGGACCACCTTCGAGGAGTCCGACTACCGGCCGATCCCGAAGGCGGACCTGCCGTTCGGGCTCCCGGCCTGGGTCGGGGACGACGCCTGGGGGCGACGGGCCAGCCCGGCACACAACAACTCGGTCAGCCGTCCCCAGGACAAGGCCAGCGGGAGGATCGACGACCACCGGCTGGTCTGGCGGGCGCCCACCGCTCAAGAGCTGGCGACGCCCTGACCCGTGGGCAGCACCAGGCTGCGGGCGAAGCAGCGCGACAGCGGGGCGTCCTTGTAGAAGCCGAACCCGGGCACCGGCGTGTAGCCGGCCGACTCGTAGAGCGTGATCGCCTCCGGCTGGCGCATCCCGGTCTCGAGCACCATCACCTCGACCCCGGCGGCCCGGGCGGTGTCCTCGAGGTGAGCCAGCATCGCGCGGGCGAGCCCCAGGCGGCGGGCACCCGGTGCGACGTACATCCGCTTGACCTCGGCGGTCTGCCGCGTGCCGTCGACCTCGACGTCGAGGCGGCGGCGCCAAGCCCCGGTGACGACGGGCCGGTCCTGGAGGTAGCCGACGAAGAAGGCGCCCATCGGCTCGTCGAAGTAGGCGGGCTCGATCGGCGTCTCGTCGCGTCCGCCGTAGCGGCGTACGTATTCCTCCTGGACCTCCTCGACGAGCACCGCAGCGTCGGGATGGGTGATCGGGACCCGCTCCACCCGCCAACCGCGGATCTCCACCATGGCTGACAGAATAGGCACCGTGACCGACATCGTGATCCCCGCCCAGATCAAGCCCGTGGACGGACGTTTCGGCGCAGGCCCCTCGAAGGTCCCCGCGGGCGCCCTGGACGCCCTCGCGGCGACCGGGACCTCCCTGATGGGCACCTCCCACCGGCAGGCGCCCGTGCGCAACCTGGTCGGCCGCGTCCGCGAGGGGCTCGGCGAGCTGTTCGCGCTGCCCGACGGCTACGAGGTCGTGCTCGGCAACGGTGGAGCCACCGCGTTTTGGGACATCGCCACCTTCGGCCTGATCCGCGAGAGGAGCCAGCACCTGAGCTTCGGCGAGTTCACCTCCAAGTTCGCCAAGGCCGCCGCCGAGGCGCCGTTCCTGGCCGAGCCGTCGGTGATCACGAGCGCGCCGGGCTCGCTGCCGACGCCCGTGGCCGAGGAGGGCGTGGACGCCTACGCGTGGGCGCACAACGAGACCTCGACCGCCGTGATGGCACCGGTCCAGCGGGTCGCGCAGGACGACTCCCTCGTGCTCGTCGACGCGACCTCCGGCGCCGGCGGCCTGCCGGTCGACCTGCGCGAGGTCGACGCCTACTACTTCGCCCCGCAGAAGTCCTTCGCCTCCGACGGCGGCCTGTGGATCGCCCTGATGTCGCCCGCCGCCCTGGAGCGTGCCGCCTCGATCGCCGCGAGCGACCGGTGGATCCCGGCGTTCTTCGACCTGCCCACGGCGATCGACAACTCGGCCAAGAACCAGACCTACAACACCCCCTCGGTCGCCACGCTGTTCCTGATGGGCGAGCAGCTCGACTGGATGAACGGCCAGGGCGGCCTGGAGGCGATGGTGAAGCGCACGACGGCCTCCTCCGACACGCTCTACGGCTGGGCCGAGCGCACGTCGTACACCACGCCGTACGTCGCCGAGCCCGGCCACCGCTCCCTGGTGATCGGCACCATCGACCTCGACGACTCCATCTCCGCCGACACCGTCGCGGCCACCCTGCGCGCCAACGGCATCGTCGACACCGAGCCCTACCGCAAGCTCGGCCGCAACCAGCTCCGGATCGCGATGTACCCCGCCGTCGACCCCGCCGACGTCCAGGCCCTCACCGAGTGCGTGGACTTCGTGGTGGGGCAGCTCTGAGCCGACGAGTTCTTCTGGTCAACCAGAAAAACCGACCGCGGCGGCGACCAGCTCGTACGACGCCTCGTCGTAAGCGACCACCCGCGCCTCCTCGACCCGGGTCGGGGTCGAGGTGAGGGTCTCGACGGCGGCGGCGATCGCGTCGTCCCTGGGCCAGGCGAAAACGCCGGCCGAGACCAGCGGGAAGGCGACCGTGCGGGCGCCCAGCTCGTCGGCGACGGCGAGCGCGCTGGCGTAGCACGAGGTGAGCAGGGAGCGGTCCCGCTCACCGCGGCCGTAGTTCGGGCCGACCACGTGGATCACCCAGCGGGCCGGCATCCTCCCGGCGGTCGTCCAGCCGGCGCGGCCGGTGGCCAGGCCGTCGGGGAAGCGCCGCTCGCAGTCCGCCAGGATCTCGGGGCCGCCCGCGTGGTGGATGGCGCCGTCGACTCCGCCGCCCCCGCGCATCCGCCGGTCGGCGGCGTTGACGACGGCGTCGACCTGCTCGCGGGTGATGTCGCCCTGGACGACGCTCAGCCTCATCGGAGCAGTGTCACTCCTGGCGTCGGCGCAGGCCAAGGCCGATGCCCACGGCCCCGAGCGCGATGACGGCCGGGATGCTCCACATCAGCCAGGGGTCCGGCCTGCCCGGCCCGGCCTGCTCCTGGTTCGGGTCCGAGGCGGGCCCGGCGGTGGGCGCCGGGGTCGGCGACGGGGTCGGCGACGGGGACGCCGAGGCGGACGGGGTCGGCGACGGGGCTGCGGACGGCGAGGGGGTCGGC
>JAOPYC010000068.1 GCA_025964795.1 Marmoricola sp. | reverse complement strand
GGCCGACGAGCCCCATCGCGACCAGGTAGACCACGGAGACGGCGCTCCCCCACGACAGCGCCCCGGTGGTCAGCTCACGGCAGAGCACGACCCCGCGGTAGAGCGGGGTGAGCTCGACGACCCAGCGCAGCACCACCGGGAAGGCGGTGACCGGGAAGAACGTCGCCGAGAAGAGGAACATCGGCAGCGTCGCGAGGGTGATGTACTCGAAGTCCTGCCAGGACCGCATGAACGTCGTGAGCGCCATGCAGACGCCGCCGAAGGCGAGCCCGATCAGCAGCGTCGCCGGGACGACCAGCAGCGCCCACCACGAGCCGACGAGGTCCATCGCGAGCATCACGACGAGGAAGCCGGCGGAGTAGATGCCGCCGCGCAGCAGCGACCAGCTCAGCTCACCGCGGGCGATGTCCATCGTGGTCAGCGGCGTCGCGAGCATCTGGTCGAAGAGCTTGTTGTACTTCAGCTTGAAGAAGAAGTTGAACGTCGAGTCCAGCACCGCGCCGTTCATCGCGGAGGCGGCGAGCATGCCGGGGGCGACGAACTCGGCGTAGGGGATGGTCTGGCCGTTGAACTCGAACCCGGTCACCAGCTGACCCACGCCCACGCCGATGGAGAACAGGTAGAACACCGGCTCGAGGAAGCCGCTGACGAAGATCCACCAGGCCCCGCGGTAGGCGATGGCATTGCGTAGCACGATCAGCCCGGTGGACTCGCGGACGCTCAGCTGGGAGCCCAGCTGCCGGCCGATGGCCTGGTTGAGGAGGCTCATGTCTCCACCAGCCTCCTGCGCAGGTTGCGGACGGTGAGCCACCAGCCGGCCGCGGCGAGCACGGCGAGGTAGACGACGTGGACGAGCGCCGACGAGGCGTCGAGTCGACCCAGGACCAGCTGGCGGCTGAGGTCGACCCCGTGCCACAGCGGCGTCACCCGCGCGAACCACTCCATCGGCGCGCTCAGGTTGGTGATCGGGAAGAACGCGCCGGAGAAGAGGAACAGCGGGATCATCCCGAGCCGGAAGATGAGCGCGAAGGCGTTCTCGTTCATCACGAACGCGGTGAAGGCGAAGATCGGCGTCGCGAAGGCGAGCCCGAGCAGCAGCTGGACGAAGAACGCGGCCACCACCCCCGACCAGGACTCGAACACGCCGAACGGGGCCATCACCGCCAGGAAGACCGCGCTCACGGTGGCGACCCGGAACATCACGAAGCCGAGCTGGGCCAACACGATGTCGGCAACGGTGAGCGGCGTGGCCACCATCGAGAAGTAGACCTTCTGCCACTTGATCATGCTGATCACCGGGTAGGTGACCTCGCCGAACACCGTGGTCATCGACTGCGCGGCCAGCATCCCGGGCGCCACGAAGGCGAGATAGCTGGTGGCTCCCTCCAGCTTGGCCGGGTCACCCTTGATGAAGCCACCGAGCAGCACGCCCATCGCCACGATGTAGAGCAGCGGCACCAGGAACGAGCTGATCACGCTGCCTCGCCAGGTCCGCCGGTAGACGGTGGCCCAGTAGTCGACGAGTCGCCCGGCGCCGTCGAACGGGCCGGTGCGCAGCGGGACGGGAGTGGCCATCAGTCGACCAGCGTCCGGCCGGTGAGGCGCAGGAAGACGTCCTCCAGCGAGGAGCGCCGCACCAGCGACATGGCCGGGTCGAGGCCGCGCTCGTGCACCTTGGCGATCGCCTCCTCGCCGTTCTGGGTGTAGAGCAGGATCCGGTCGGGGAGCACCTCGATCCGCTCGGCGAGGTCCTCGATCTTCGGCGCGACCGTCTCGTTCTCGCCGATGCCGAAGCGGAGCTCGGCGACCTCGCGGGTCGAGTGGGTCCGGATCAGCTCGGCGGGTGACCCCTCGGCCACGATCAGGCCCTTGTCCATCACCACGAGCCGGTCGCAGAGCTGCTCGGCCTCGTCCATGTAGTGCGTGGTGAGCACCAGCGTCACGCCCTGCTGCTTGAGCCGGAACAGCCGGTCCCACACCACGTGGCGGGCCTGGGGGTCCAGGCCCGTGGTGGGCTCGTCGAGGAGCAGCAGGTCGGGCCGGTTGATCAGCGAGCGGGCGATGGTCAGCCGGCGCTTCATCCCGCCGGAGAGGTCCTCGACCTTGGACTTCGCCTTCTCGGTGAGCTGGACGAACTCGAGGAGCTCCTCGCAGCGCTGGCGCACCTCGGCCCGGGGCAGCCCGAAGTAGCGGCCGTAGATGTAGAGGTTGTCGAGGACGTTGAGCTCGGTGTCGAGGGTGTCCTCCTGGGGACACACCCCGATGCGGCCGCGGATCGCCGGCCCGTCGACGGCCGGGTCCATCCCGAGGATGCGGAGCTCGCCCGAGGTCACCGGAGAGACGGCCGCGATCATCCGCATGGTGCTGGACTTGCCGGCGCCGTTGGGGCCGAGGAAGCCGAAGGCCTCGCCACGGCCTACGTCGACACTGATGCCGCTCACGGCCTCGACCGCGTCGCCGTCCTTGCCGCCGAACGACTTGCGGAGGTCGACGGCCCGGATCATCGATTCCTCGGGAGCAGTGGTCACGATGACCGACCTTAGACGCCCTCCCCGACAGGTCCCTACGGTTGTCCCCGGGCTGGCCCGCGCCTCCTGCAGGTCGGCCGCACCGCTGCCCGGCGTACATTCCGCACCAGCACGCACCTTCACCGACGAGGAGGCCCTGATGGGCGACATGCTCACCGGCCCCAGCCAGGCCCGGACCCGCCTGCGCGAGCTGCTGGCCGCGCCGACCCCGCTCGTGGCTCCCGGGGCGTACGACGCGCTGTCGGCGCGCCTCGTCGAGCAGGCCGGCTTCGACGTCGTCTACATGACCGGCTTCGGCACCAGTGCCTCCCAGCTCGGCCGCCCCGACGTGGGCCTGCTCTCCGGCAGCGAGATGGCCGACCAGGTACGCCGGATCGTGGACGCGGTCGACCGCCCCGTGATCGCCGACGCCGACACCGGCTACGGCAACGCGATCAACGTCGTCCGCACCGTCCGCGCCTACGAGCAGGCCGGTGTCGCCGCGCTGCACCTCGAGGACCAGGTGATGCCCAAGAAGTGCGGCCACATGAGCGGCAAGGCCGTCATCAGCCAGGACGAGATGGTCGGCAAGATCCGGGCGGCCGTGGAGGCGCGCCGCGACCCCGACCTGGTGCTGATCGCGCGCACCGACGCCGCCGCCGTTCACGGGCTCGACGACGCGATCGCACGGGCCCGCGCCTTCGCCGAGGCCGGGGCCGACGTGCTCTTCGTCGAGGCCCCGACCAGCGAGGAGGCGATCGCCCGAGTGGCCGACGAGCTCGGCGACGTGGCCCCTCTGGTCTTCAACTGGGCCGAGGGAGGTCGCACGCCCCCGATCCCGTTGGACCGCATCGCCGAGCTCGGCTTCTCGATGGTCATCTACCCGATCGCGACGCTGCTCGCCGCGACCAATGCCGTCCGCGCCGTGCTGCAGACGATCCGCACCGACGGGTCGCCCATCGCGGCGATGGGCGACCTGCCGACGTTCGAGGAGTTCACCGACCTGATCGGCCTCCCCGAGGTGCAGCAGCTGGAGCAGCGGTTCGCCTGACGCTCAGGGGCGGGCCTCGAAGACCAGGTTGAACGGGGTTTCCGCCACCCGGCGGAAGCGCGTGAAGCCGGCGTCCGTGACGACCTGGCGGATCGCCGCCTCCCCGGCCTGGGCGCCGAGCGCGTAGCCGCCGGCCTGCGACATCGCATTCGGCACGCACAGGAACGTGGAGAAGTTGTAGTAGACCCGGCCGACCGGGTTCAGGTTCGACTCCACGGTGTCGCCGGCGGCCGGCTCCACGATCATCCAGGTGCCGTCGGTGGCGAGGGTGTCGCGGATCCGGCAGGCGGCGCCCACGGGGTCGCCCATGTCGTGCAGGCAGTCGAAGGTGGTCACCAGGTCGAGCCCCTGGGCCTCCACCGACTGGGCCCCGGCCACCTCGAAGGCGACCCGGTCCCCCAGGCCCTTCTCGGCCGCGCGCTCGCGAGCTGCCTCGATCGAGCCCTGGTGGTAGTCCGACCCGGTGAACCGGCTGTTCGGGAAGGCCTCGGCCATCAGCAGCGTGGAGGCGCCGTGGCCGCAGCCCAGGTCGGCGACCCGTGCGCCCTGCTCGAGCTTGTGCTGCACGCCCTCGAGGGCTGGGATCCACTCGGGGAGCAGCGACATCAGGTAGCCGGGACGGAAGAACCGCTCGCAGCCGCTGAACACCTCGGAGTCGTGCTCGTGCCAGCCGTAGCCGGTCCCCCGGCGGAACGCCTCCTCGATCTGCGGCCGGGCCTTGAGGGCCCCGAGCGCGAGCTCGAAGGCGCCCGGCAGGAAGACCGGCCCGTCGGGGTCGGTCAGGGCGAACGCCTTCTCCGGCGTCATGGAGTACGACGAGGTCGTTGCGTCGTACTCCACGTAGCCGCCGGCCGCCTGGCCACGCAGCCACTCCTCGACGTACCTCTCGTCGGTGCCGGTGGCGCCGGCCAGGCCGGCCGCGTCGGTGGGGTGCTGGGCGAGCGCGCGGTAGAGGCCGAGCTTCTCGCCGATCAGGACGTTGCCGGCGGAGATGGTGGCTCCGAGGTCGCCGACCACCTGGCCGACGAAGCCCATCAGCACGTCCATGTCGATGGTGGGGGTCGGGTCGGAGGTGGTCTGCTGCTCGTGGATCTGGTCCGTGGACATCTGGGTCTCCCTCGTTGGGCGCATCCGGGTGGATGCTGGGACCACGAACTCTTCTCACGGTGGTTGCAGCCCGGTTGCACTCTGGCGTTGCAATGACAGTGCAACCCGCCAGGACGAGAGTGGGACCGTCGACGAGAGGACGGACGTCATGCGGGCACGGGAGCCGGACGAGCGGGGGTACGTCGAGCGCGACGGCGTACGGATCGCCTATGAGTCCTTCGGGGACGGCGAGAGCACCGTGGTGTTCGTGCCGATCGACACCATCGTGGAGAGCCGGGCCTGGAAGGGCCAGGTGCCCTACCTGTCGCGGCACTTCCGGGTGGTCACGATCGACCCGCGCGGCAACGGCGCCTCCGACCGCGTCACCGACCCGGCGCTGCTGGGAGACCTCGACTTCGTGGGCGACACCATCGCCGTGATGGACCAGCTGGGCATCGAGAAGGCCGTGCTGGTGGGGATCTGCTGCAGCGCCTCGCAGGCGCTGACCTGCGCAGCCCGTCATCCCGATCGCGTGCAGGGCGTCGTGGCCTTCGCACCCTGGACGAAGGACCGGACCCCGCCCCTGGACTTCCGGGCGGAGTCCGGGATGAGGTTCCGCGAGGAGCTCACCGACCACGACGGGTGGTTCAAGTTCAACCGGCACTACTGGCAGTCGGACTGGCCGGACTTCGCGCAGTTCTTCTTCGACCAGATGTGCTGCGAACCCCACTCCAGCAAGGTGTTCGAGGACGTCGTGGGCTATGCCAACCAGACGACCGCGGAGGTGATGGTGGCGGTCGCCGACGCGCAGCAGTACCCCGACACGGTCGCGGAGGCGGAGGCGATGCTCACCAGCGTCGCCTGCCCCGTGCTGGTGGTCTCGGGCACCGAGGACCGCTGCCAGCCGCAGGGCCGCTTCGACACCGTCGCCCGGCTGACCAGCGCCCAGCGGCTCGTGCTGGAGGGTTCCGGCCACCTGCCGATGGGACGCGACCCGGTCGTGCTCAACCACGCGATCAAGGACTTCACCGACCGGGTCTTCGGGACGGTGCCACCACCCCGCGCGTGGTCGCGCGGGACGCAGCGTCGCAAGCGCGTGCTCTACCTGAGCTCACCGATCGGTCTCGGGCACGTACGCCGCGACCTCGCGATCGTGGACGCGCTGCGCAAGGAACGCCCCGAGGTCGAGGTGCAGTGGCTCACGCAGGCCCCCGTCCTCCAGTTCCTCGAGCAGCGTGGCGAGACGGTGCACCCGGCATCCGCCCACCTGGTCAGCGAGTCCACGCACTTCGAGTCCGAGTCCGGCGAGCACGACCTGCACGCGTTCCAGGCCATCCGGCGGATGGATGAGGTGCTGGTCAACAACTTCATGGTGTTCGACGACCTGGTCTCGCGGGAGAGCTTCGATCTCTGGGTCGGTGACGAGGCCTGGGACCTCGACCACTTCCTGCACGAGAGCCCTGAGCTCAAGCGGGCGCCGTTCGTCTGGATGACCGACTTCGTCGGCTGGGTGCCGATGGCCGACGGCGGCGAGCATGAGGCCTGGCTGGCCGCAGACCTCAACGCCCAGATGGTCGAGCACGTCGCCCGTTTCCCCACGCTGCGCGACCGGTCCGTCTTCGTCGGCGATCCCGCGGACGTGGTGGACCTGCCCCTGGGACCGGACCTGCCGAGCGTGCGGGAGTGGACGCTGGAGCACTTCGACTTCACCGGCTACGTGATGGGACAGCGGCCTGCTGCCACGGAACGTGCGGCGCTGCGCCACCGCTTGGGGTACGACGACCAGGACGTCGTCTGCGTGGTCAGCGTCGGCGGTTCCGGCGTCGGCACGCACCTGCTCGAACGAGTCGCTGCGTCGTACGACGAGGCCCGCCGCCGCCTGCCACGGCTGCGGATGGTGCTGGTCACCGGTCCGCGCATCGATCCGGCGACCGTCACGGTCCCGGCGGGGGTCGAGGTCCACGGGTTCCTCCCGGACCTCGACCTGCACCACGCCGCGTGCGACATCGCCGTCGTGCAGGGCGGTCTGAGCACGACGATGGAGCTGACCGCCAGCCAGCGGCCGTTCCTCTACTTCCCGCTCGGCCACCACTTCGAGCAGCAGGTGCACGTGCGGCACCGGCTGGACCGGCACGGCGCCGGGCGCTTCATGGACTACCGCGACGCCGACCCGTCGCGGATCGCTGAGGCGATCGCCGAGGAGCTGCAGCGGACCGTGTCCTACGTCGAGGTGCCGACCGACGGCGCCACCCGAGCGGCTCGGCTGGTGGCCGAGCTGATCTGACCGAGCTCGTCCTCGACGCGCTGCCGCAGCGAGTCCCAGCTCTCGGCGACGGCGTCGTGCAGCCGGGCGAGCACCCGTGTGGCGACGTCGTGCTGGCCGCGGTGCCGGGCCGCACGGGCGACCAGCACGTAGCAGTCGGCTCCCGTCACCCAGGCGCGCCCGGGCGGGCAGGAGGCGGCGTCGAGCAGGGCCAGGGCCTCGGCGTACGCCTCGTCCCCGGAGGCGTCGTCGAGCGCGGCGGCGAGTGGGGCCAGGCAACGCAACCGCCACGCCTCGGGAGCGTCCGTCCCGGCGGCAGCCAGCCCGCTGCGCGCGAGGTCGGCCGCCTCCTCGCGCTCGCCCTGGTCGAGCAGGGTCGCGGCCAGCAGGCCTGCGGCGGTGGCGTACCACCAGGGGTGGTCGACCGGCGAGGTCTCGGCAACGGCCGCGCGACCGTGCAGCAGCGCCGTCTCGGAGCGGCCGGCCAGGCGCTCGAACCAGCCCAGGTTGGCCCGGAAGTAGCCGCCGTAGGCGGTGAACCCCGAGCGGCGGTTGAGCTCCAAGGCGTCGCTGACGAGCTCGCGCGCCTCGTGCCAGCGACCGTGCGCGACGGCGACGAACGACGACTCGAACACGGCCCACTGGAGGAGGTACATCGACTGGTCGCGTTGCAGCACCGGGGTGAGCTCGGCGACCACCTGCGGCAGCCGCACGGTGTCGCCGAGATAGCTGAGCACCGTCTTCAGGCCGTCCAGAGCGAGCGGGACCGCCTCCTGCGACGCCGACAGCCGCGCGCGGGCGAGGCTGGTGTCGGCGCGCTCGAGCGCGGTGTCCAGCCGCAGCCGGCTCGACTCGAGGACGATCAGCCGGGTGGTGAAGTCGGCCTCCGCGCGCCGGTCCCCCAGGCCGGTGGCCAGCTGCAGGCCGGCCCCCAGGTGGCGACCGACGTCGGCCATCGAGAGGTGCAGCGCCACCGGGATGTCGCCGCCCAGCGCCCGCAGGGCGTGCATCTCCAGGCGGCGGTCCGAGCCCGCACGGGCGAGGGCGAGCGCCTCCTCGATGTCCGCCAGCCCTGTCTCCCACGCCGTCGACGCCTCGTGGGCGACGGCCCGGGCGAGGAGTACTCGCGCGCGCAGGGACGGCTCTTCGGCCGCCGCCAGCGCCTGGTCGTAGAGACCCGTCGCGTCCTCGACCGCCGACCGGGTCATCGCCGCCTGGCCCGCGAGCAGCCAGCCCTGGGCCGCCCGGCCACGCTCCCCCGCCTCGAACGCGTGCGTGGCCATCGACTCCGGCTGGTCGCTGAGCAGGTCGGCGGCCCGGCGGTGGAACGCGGCGGCCAGTGCTGGCGGGAGCGAGACCCGGACGCACTCCTGGGCCAGGTCGTTGGCGAACTCGTAGAGCGCGCCGTCGCGCTCCAGCAGGCCGGCCAGGGCCAGGGCCTCGCAGTGCCGCACCGCGGCCAGCTCCTCGAGGCCGACCAGGTCGGCGAGCAGCCGCGGGTCGAGCAGCCCGTGCAGCACGGAGGCCCCCTGCAGCACGTCGCGCGACTGCGGGTCCAGCCGGTCGACCCGGGTAAGGACGGCGGCCGCGAGCGACTCCGGCACCCCGGGCTCCCCGGTCCCGAGGGCGCGCAGGCACTCCACGACGCTGAGCGCGTGGCCCGAGGTGCGGGCCATCAACTCGTCGGCCTGGTCGCCGAGACCGGCCGCCGACGCGAGGGCCCGGACCGCGGCGGACGGCAACCCGTGCAGCGGCACGCGCGTCGCCCGGTCGGACAGCCGGTCGACGGTCTGCTGGTCCTCCTGGCGCACGGCTCCGACGAGGAGCACGGGGTGACCCGTGAGCCGGCCGGCGAGATAGCCGAGCAGGTCGACGCTCGCGGAGCCACCGTCCTGCAGGTCGTCGAGGCACAGCAGCACGGGGCGCTGGCGTGCCAGCCGCCGGAGCACGGCCGCGACGGCGTCGTAGACCCGACGGCGCTCGATGGCCGGAGCCGCCGGCGGCTCCGGGACCACCTCGACGAGCTCCACCAGCTCCGGCAGGAGCGAGGCCCAGGGACCGGTGTGCTCGCGCAGCAGGGCGGCGAGCTCGGCGCCACCGAGCCCGAGGAGCACGGGGCGCAGCGCGTCGACGTAGGGCTGCAGGAACAGCGACCGCTCCGAGGGATGGCAGCGACCGCGCAGGGCCAGGCCCCCGGTCGACCCGGCGAGATCGCTCGTGGCGTCGAGCAGCCGGGTCTTGCCGATCCCGCCGACGCCCTCGACGAGGACGAGCCCGCCGGTGCCCGCGCACGCCTGCACCCACGACCGGTCGATCATCGCCAGCTCGGTCTCGCGTCCGACCAGCGTCGGCCGTCCCTGACGGTGAGCCGGCTTCGCACTGTCCGCGGGCAGCCGCTCCTCGCGGAGGACGGCGAGGTGCAGCTCGGCCGTCTCCGCGGACGGGTCGATGCCGAGGTCGTCACGCAGCCGTGTCGCGAGGGCGTCGTACGTCGTGAGGGCGGCCGCGACCGTCCCGCCGGCCACCTGGGCGCGGATCAGGTCGCGGACCGCGCGTTCGTCGTACGCGTCGACGGCGACGGCCTCGACGGCCACCGCGGCGGCCTCGCGCGGGTCGGTCGCCAGCACCGCGGACGAGAGCAGGTGCCGGGACTCCCGACGCAGCTCCTCGCTGTGCTGGCGCACGCGCAGCACCCAGTCCGTCTCCGGCTCCTCGGGCAGGGCGGGTGTGGCCCCGAGCAGGTGCAGCGCCCGCCGGGCGGCGACGGCGGCCAGCGATCGTTCGTCCGCCGAGAGGCCGGCAGCGGCCTCGACCAGGAGGGACCCGGCCTCGTCGAGGTCGGTGACGCAGGCCGCGGTCAGCAGTCCGTAGGCCGCCCCGCTGCCGGTGAGGACCCCCGGCCCGAGCAGCCGGCGGGCCCGGCTGACCAGCGTGGCGACGTTCGCGGCGGGGTCGGCCGGCGCCGTCTCAGGCCAGAGGGCCTCGGTGATCCGGTCGAGCGGGACCAGCTGGCCACGCTCGGAGGCGAGGAGCGCGAGCAGCGTGCGCCCCTTGCGGCTGCCCAGGTCGCGGCCCGTGAGGGTGCCCTCCGAGGTCTCGACGGAGAGCACCGAGCACAGTCGGAACCGCAGCTTCCCGGTCATCGCTCCTCCTCGGACCAGTATCTCCCGGGGCCTCGTCGGTGCCGTCGGGCAGGATGTTCGGGTGCACCAGTTCAGCGAGGCGACCCGCCAGTGGTTCGCCGCGGCCTTCGCGGAGCCCACGCCTGCGCAGGTGGGTGCGTGGGACGCGATCGCAGCCGGCCGGCACGCCCTCGTGGTCGCGCCGACCGGCTCCGGCAAGACGCTCTCGGCGTTCCTGTGGTCGATCGACCAGCTGGCCACGCAGCCGGTGCCGGAGAAGAAGCTGCGTTGCCGGGTGCTCTACGTCTCACCGCTGAAGGCGCTGGCCGTGGACGTCGAGCGCAACCTGCGGGCGCCGCTCGTCGGCATCCGCCAGACCGCCGAGCGGCTCGGCACCAAGGTGCCCGAGATCCGGGTCGGCGTCCGCTCCGGCGACACCACGCCGCAGGAGCGGCGCAAGATCCAGACGACGCCTCCCGACGTGCTGATCACGACGCCGGAGTCGCTGTTCCTGATGCTCACCTCACAGGCCCGCGAGTCGCTCCGCGGCGTCGAGACGGTGATCATCGACGAGGTGCACGCCGTGGCCGGCACCAAGCGCGGCGCCCACCTCGCCCTGTCGCTGGAGCGCCTCGACGAGCTGCTCGACAAGCCGGCCCAACGCATCGGCCTCTCCGCCACGGTGCGCCCGGTCGACGAGGTCGCGCGCTTCCTGGGCGGGTCTGCGGCCGTCGAGGTCGTCGCCCCGCCCTCGGAGAAGGAGTGGGACCTCAAGGTCGTCGTCCCCGTCGAGGACATGACCGAGCTCGGCGAGGAGGGCGACGACGGGCCCCGCGCCGGCTCGTTGTGGCCCCACGTCGAGTCCCGGGTGCTCGACCTGATCGAGCGGCACAGCTCGACCATCGTCTTCGCCAACTCCCGCCGCCTGGCCGAGCGACTGACGGCCCGACTCAACGAGCTCGCGGCGCAGAGAGCCGAGCTGACCGCGCTCGACCCGACCACGGGGGCTGAGGCAGGAGCGTCAGCGACTGTCTCGAACCCAGGTGAGGACGACAGACCAAGCCGCCCCCCCGCGGAGGCGCCTGGCCAGAGCGGACAGGCCGAGGGTGCCCTTCCCTTGGTCGCCCGCGCCCACCACGGCTCGGTCTCCAAGGAGCAGCGGGCGGTCATCGAGGACGACCTCAAGCGCGGCCGCCTCCCCTGTGTGGTCGCCACGAGCAGCCTCGAGCTCGGCATCGACATGGGCGCCGTGGACCTGGTCGTCCAGATCGAGTCGCCGCCCTCGGTGGCCAGCGCCCTGCAGCGGGTCGGTCGCGCCGGCCACCAGGTCGGCGAGGTCTCGCGCGGCGTGCTCTTCCCCAAGCACCGCGGTGACCTGGTGCCCTCGGCCGTGACCGTCGAGCGGATGCGCAGCGGCGGCATCGAGGCGCTGCACGTCCCGGCCAGCCCGCTCGACGTGCTCGCCCAGCAGATCGTCGCCGCCACCTCGATGGACACCTGGAGCGCCGACGAGCTGTTCGACGTCGCGCGCCGGTCGGCGCCGTTCGCCACCCTCCCCCGCAGCGCGTACGACGCCACGCTCGACCTGCTCTCCGGCCGCTACCCCAGCGACGAGTTCGCCGAGCTGCGTCCCCGCCTGGTGTGGGACCGGGTCTCCGGCGAGCTCACCGGCCGACCGGGTGCGCAGCGGCTGGCCGTCACCAGCGGCGGCACCATTCCCGACCGCGGGCTGTTCGGGGTCTTCCTCGTCGGCGAGAAGGTCTCCCGGGTCGGCGAGCTCGACGAGGAGATGGTCTACGAGTCCCGTGTCGGCGACGTGTTCACCCTCGGCACCACCAGCTGGCGGATCGAGGACATCACCCACGACCGGGTGCTGGTCTCCCCCGCTCCCGGTCAACCGGGGCGGCTGCCGTTCTGGACCGGCGACACCCTGGGCCGCCCCGCCGAGCTCGGGTCGGCGATCGGCGCGTTCACCCGCGAGGTCGCCGCGATGAGCCACGACGAGGGCATCGCGCGCGCCACCTCGGCCGGCCTCGACGAGTGGGCCGCGGCCAACCTGATCTCGCTGATCGAGGAGCAGCAGGAGGCCACCCAGGTCGTCCCGCACGACCAGCAGCTGGTGGTCGAGCGGTTCCGCGACGAGCTGGGTGACTGGCGCCTGGTGGTGCACTCGCCCTACGGCACCCCCGTCCACTCGCCCTGGGCGCTGGCGATCAACGCGCGGCTGCGGGAGCGCTACGGCGTCGACGCGCAGGCGATGGCCACCGACGACGGCATCGTGCTGCGCATCCCCGAGACCGACCAGGACCCGCCCGGCGCCGAGCTGATCGCCTTCGAGCCCGACGAGCTCGACCAGATCGTCACCACGGAGGTGGGCGGCTCGGCCCTGTTCGCCTCGCGGTTCCGCGAGTGCGCGGCGCGAGCGCTGCTGCTCCCGCGCCGCGACCCCGGCCGACGGGCGCCGTTGTGGCAGCAGCGTCAACGCTCGGCCCAGCTGCTCGAGGTGGCGGCGCGCTACCCCTCGTTCCCGATCATCCTCGAGACGGTGCGCGAGGTACTGCAGGACGTCTACGACCTGCCCTCGCTGGTCGACCTGCACCGCCGGATCTCCGACCGGCGCATCCGTCTGGTCGACGTGAACACCCAGCGCCCCTCGCCGTTCGCGCAGTCGCTGCTGTTCGGCTACGTCGCGACCTTCATGTACGAGGGCGACTCCCCGATCGCGGAACGTCGCGCCGCGGCGCTGACCCTCGACCAGGGCCTGCTGGCCGAGCTCCTCGGCCGCGCCGAGCTCCGTGAGCTGCTCGACCCCGACGTGCTCGCCGAGGTCGAGTCCGAGCTGCAGCGGCTGGCCGAGGACCGGCGGGTCCGGGACAGCGAGGGCATCGCCGACCTCGTGCGCATGCTCGGCCCGCTCTCCACCGAGGAGATCCAGGCCCGGTGCCTGGCTCCCGAGAAGGTCACCGACTGGATCGACCTGCTCGTCGACGCCCGCCGGGTGTTCCCCGTGCTGATGTCGGGACAGGAGCGCTGGACCGCGGTCGAGGACGTTGCCCGGCTGCGTGACGGGCTCGGCGTGCCGGTGCCCCGCGGGGTGCCCGACGTCTTCACCGAGCCGGTCGAGGACCCGCTCGGGGACCTGGTCGGTCGCTACGCCCGCACCCACGGGCCGTTCGTCGCCACCGAGGTGGCCGCCCGCCTCGGGCTCGGCATCGCGGTGGTCCACCAGACGCTGCTCCGCCTCGGTGCCCAGGGACGTGTCCTCGAGGGCGAGTTCCGCCCACAGGGGTCCGGCGCCGAGTGGTGCGACGCCGAAGTACTGCGCTCGCTGCGCCGCCGGTCGCTGGCCCGGTTGCGCCACGAGGTCGAGCCCGTGGAACCCGTCGCACTCGCCCGGTTCCTGCCGGCGTGGCAGAACGTGGTGTCGACGGGCTCGAGCCGGCGCGGAGCACTCCGGGGCATCGACGGGGTCGTCACCGGCGTGGAGCAGCTGGCCGGGTGCGCCGTACCCGCCTCGGCGCTGGAGTCCCTCGTCCTCCCCGCACGCGTCGCCGACTACCAGCCCTCGATGCTCGACGAGCTCACCGCGACCGGCGAGGTGCTCTGGGCCGGGCACGGCGGGCTCCCCGGGTCCGACGGCTGGGTGTCGCTGCACCTCGCGGACACCGCCGCGCTGACCCTTCCCGACCACGGCGAGCTCGAGCTGTCGGCCGACCACACGGCTGTCCTGGAGGCGCTCTCAGGCGGCGGCGCCTACTTCTTCCGCCAGCTCGCAACCTCGGCGGGCTCCTCCGACGACAAGGCGCTGTCCGTTGCCCTCTGGGACCTCGCCTGGTCGGGCCGCGTCGGGAACGACACCCTCGCCCCGCTACGCGCGCTGACCCGTGGCGGCCGCGGCGCCCACCGGGTGAAGCGTGGTCCCGCGCGCGTCCGTGCCTCCCGGCCCCGCCTCTCCGGAGCAGCGCTGCGCTCCGCCCCGCCCGACGTCGCCGGGCGGTGGTTCCTGCTGCCCGCTCGCGAGACCGACCCGACCAAGCGTGCGCACGCCATCGCGGAGAGCCTGCTCGAGCGGCACGGCGTCGTCACGCGTGGTGCGGTGATGAGCGAACGCACCCCGGGCGGGTTCGCGGCCACCTATCGCGTGCTCGCGGCGTTCGAGGAGACCGGCCGCTGCCGACGGGGCTACTTCGTGGAGGGGCTCGGGGCCGCGCAGTTCGGCACTTCCGGCGCGATCGACCGCCTCCGCACCTACCTGCGTGACGCCGACCGGCCGGAGAAGCAGACCGCGCTCGCGCTCGCGGCCACCGATCCGGCCAACCCCTACGGCGCCGCGCTGCCCTGGCCGCCCCAGGAGTCGGGGCACCGACCGGGTCGCAAGGCCGGTGCGATCGTCGTGCTCGTCGACGGGGAGCTCACCCTCTACGTCGAGCGCGGCGGCAAGACGCTGCTCACCTTCTCCGAGGACGAGGACGTCCTCGCGCACGGGATCGAGTCGCTCGGCCGCGTCGTACGCGAAGGAGCGCTGGGGCGCCTGACCGTCGAGAAGGCCGACGGCGCCAGCATCCTGGGCCAGGACTCCGACGTGCTGCGCCGAGCGATGGAGTCGGCGGGCTTCGTGGCCACGCCCCGGGGGCTGAGGCTGCGTGCCTGAGGGCGACACCGTCTACCGGGCGGCCAAGCAGCTCGACCGTGCCCTGACCGGCCACGTCCTGACCTCGAGCGACTTCCGGATCCCGTCGCTGGCCACCAGCGACATCTCCGGGGCCACCGTCATCGGCACGGTCTCCCGGGGCAAGCACCTGCTCACCCGGTTCGACAACGACCTCACGCTGCGCACCCACCTGAAGATGGAGGGCACCTGGCAGGTGGACCGCGCCGGCATGCGCTGGCGCCGGCCGGCGCACACCGCCCGCGTCATCCTGCGTACGGCGACCCACGAGGCCGTCGGCTTCCAGGTGATCCTCGATCTGGTCCCCTCCGCGACGGAGGACGACCTCGTCGGCCATCTCGGGCCCGACCTGCTCGGCCCCGACTGGGACGCCTCGCTGGCGCTGGCCCGGCTGCTCGCCCACCCCGAGGCCCCGATCGGCGACGCCCTGCTGGAGCAGCGCAACCTCGCCGGCGTCGGCAACGTCTACAAGTCCGAGCTCTGCTTCCTCGCCCGCGTCGACCCGCTCACCCCGGTCTCCGCCGTTCCCGACCTCCCGGCCATGGTCGCCAAGGCCAAGCGGCTCCTCGAGGTCAACAAGGACCGCCCCACCCGGATCACCACCGCCGACACCCGACGCGGCTACCAGCTCTGGGTCTACGGCCGCCGCGGCCCCTGCCTGCGCTGCGGCACCCGGATCGCCAAGGCCGACCAGGGCCCGTCGGGCCAGGAGCGCCCGACCTACTGGTGCCCCAAGTGCCAGCCGCTCCTGGGTGGTTGAGGAGCCGTGACGAGCAGCTGCTCGCGGGCGCTCAGTCGTCCCAGGGGGCGGTCTCGCCCAGCTTGTCGTAGTACTTCGCCAGGTGGCTCTTCACGCGGTCGATGTCGTTCTGAGGGAGGTCGACACCGCCTCGGCCTCCTTGCATCACGTTGCCGGCGGCCATCAGGCCGCGGGGCACGACCTTGAGCCGGCCGTCGACGACGTCGGTGATCAGCAGCTTGTAGGCGGTGAAGTTCTGCTTCTTCTCGGCGTCGTACCAGACGTGGGCGTCGCGATACCTCTCGTTGGGCTCGTCCTCGGCGTCGGCCCAGGCGCGCACGCGCTTCTCGGCGGCGGCGCCGTCCCAGTCGTGGTCCCGGTCAGCCAACGAGAAGTCCTGGAATGCAGTCACGGCCATGGTGTCTCCTCGGTGACAGGTTTCCCTCGAGGTACCCGCCGCGCTCCGACTTCTCACAGGTGCCCCGATAGGTTTCCCGCGTGACTGAAGCCACCTCGGGCCGCCCCCGTCTCCTGCTCGAGATCGTCGTGTTCTGCGTCGGCATGGCAAGCCTCGGCGCCGAGATCGCGGCGGCGCGGCTGATGGCGCCGTGGTTCGGGGCGAGCACGATCGTGTGGGCCAACACCATCGCCACGGTGCTGGTGGCGCTGTCGATCGGCTACGCGATCGGCGGTCGACTCGCGGACCGCAATCCGACGATGGCCGGCCTGGCGCGCTGCGTGGTGGCGGCGGCGGCGCTGCTCGCGCTGGTGCCGTTCGTCAGCGGGCCGTTCCTGCGGCAGTCGACCAAGGCGTTCTCCGAGCTCTCCGGCGGGCTGTTCGTGGGCTCGCTGCTCGGGGTCGGGGTGCTGATCGCGGTCCCGGTGCTGCTGCTGGGCATGGTCTCGCCGTACGCCGTGCGCCTGAAGGTCGACCAGGTGGCCGACGCGGGTCGGGTGGCCGGGCGGCTCTACGCCATCGGCACCATCGGATCCCTGACCGGCACGTTCCTGGCCGCGCTGCTGCTGATTCCGCTCGTGGGCACCCGGCGCACCTTCTTGATCTTCGCGCTGACCCTGGCGCTGACCGTCGTCCCCGCCCTGGGGCGCCGCTGGTTCGTCGCCGCGGCCGTCGCGGCGGTGATCGCGGTGCTGATCGCCGTCCCCGTCGGCTCGACCAAGACCACCACCACCGCCGGCAAGGTCATCTGGGAGCGCGAGACGGAGTACCAGTACGCCCGGGTCATCCAGCAGTCCGACGGGCGCCGCCTGCTCGAGCTCAACGAGGGCCAGGCCGTGCACTCGGTCTACACGAAGGGCGAGTGGCTGACCGGCGGGTACTGGGACGAGATGCTGGTGCTGCCGTTCGCCGGCGCGAACCGACCGAAGCGCGTCGCGATCCTCGGCAGCGCAGCGGGTACGACGGCCCGGGCGATGGCGCACTACTTCCCGGACATCCACATCGACGCCGTCGAGATCGACCCCGACGTGACTGCGGTGGGTCGCGAGCTGTTCGACCTGCACGGGAAGAGCATCACCACCCACGCCGCCGACGCGCGCCCGTGGCTGCAGGCCCAGACGGGGACGTACGACGCGATCCTGGTCGACGCCTATCGCCAGCCCTACATCCCGTTCTACCTGACCACGAGGGAGTTCTTCGACGTCGTCAAGGAACGGCTGAACCCGGGCGGGGTGGTGGCGATCAACGTCGGCCACCCGGCCGAGTCGGACAAGCTCGAGAAGGTGCTCAGCGCCACCCTGCGCGCCTCCTTCGGCCAGGACCGCGTCAGCCGCGACCCGGCCGAGGACACCAACTCGATGCTGCTCGCGACCACCTCCGCCGCCGACCCCGCCGAGCAGCTGCGCACCGCCGAGATGCCCGGCGAGGTGCGCAGCGTCGCCGCGGCCACCGCCGACCGGATCCAGCCCGGCCTCACCGGCGGCCCCGTCTACACCGACGACCGGGCGCCCGTGGAATGGCTGGTGGACGCCTCCCTGGCCCAGGTCGCGGAGTAGCCGCGCCCGAACAGGCGCGATTTTCGTGGCGCGAAAGCCCGAACGGGCCTCACAATGTGTCCGTGAACCCCGAGGAGCTGCCCGACGCCGAGGAGCTCTGGTGGTCGTGGGTGGTCCTGGCCGCGCTGCACCGTGCCGTCGGTGACGAGGCCTGCCGCTTCGATCCGGACGAGCTCGTGCTCGCCCTCGACGCGCCGGACGGCTCCTGGCTGCGGATGCAGCGCTCCCACGGACGTCGCGCCGCCCTGTGGGGTCGCTCGGCCCTGGCGCCCCACGAGCCGCCCGACGCGCGCCGGGGCGCCCCCGACTGGGCCCTCTCCGAGGCGACCGAGGAGGCGCGACCCACGTTCCTGGCCTGGCACGTCCACGGCGAGTGGGACACCAGCGCGCCGTGCCACGACGAGGGCGCCATCCACCTGCTCAGGCCGCTGCTGACCGTCGACCCACGGGCCGTGGAGCTGGTGCGGTCCGGCAACGCCAGCCCGGAGGCGCTGGCGTCCTACGCCCACGGCACCCACCTCCAGGAAGCCGTCGATCTCGTACGCCGGGCCGGCGAGCGAGCCCCCCGCAGCTCCCGCGGCACCGTCGGCGTACGACTGCGCGACCAGCTCCACGGTCAGATGCGGGACGCCGAGGAGGCCGACCGGATGCTGATGCAGCGGCCGCCCTCGCTGGTGTACTGGTCGCGGATCAACGGCCCCGCGGTCCCCTTCGAGTACGCCGTGATGGTGATGCGCGACCAGATCCTTCCCGCGCCCACCAACCGGCCGCTGCCCGCCCCGGCCGAGCGCAGCCTGACCAACGTCCTGGCCACGCTGCACCGCGACGAGGCGAGCGAGGAGTCGGGCGCCTGGCTGTTCGCGCGGGTGACCTCCGACGGGGTGGTGGTCAGGTTCGACCGGACCTTCGACAGCTGGCCGTCGTGGTACCAGGTGCACCACGCCAGCCAGGGCCCGTCGCTGGAGGACCTCTCCTGGGAGATGGCCCAGCGCAGCCCGGAGTGGCGGCCCGCCTGGGCCAGCCTGCTCCCCCGCGAGTGAGGCTCAGAGCAGCCGGCGGTCGTTGGCCCAGCGGGTGAGCTCGTGGCGCGAGGACAGCTGCAGCTTGCGCAGCACCGAGGACATGTGCGTCTCGACGGTCTTGATCGAGATGAACAGCTCGGACCCGACCTCCTTGTAGGAGTAGCCACGCGCGATCAGCCGCATCACCTCGCGCTCCCGCTCGGTGAGCCGGTCGAGGTCCTCGTCGACGGCCGCGACCTCGATGGTCCCGGCGAAGGCGTCGAGCACGAACCCCGCGAGCCGGGGCGAGAACACCGCGTCACCGGAGGCCACCCGCTCGATCGCCGAGACCAGCTCGGGGCCGGTGATCGTCTTGGTGACGTAGCCGCGCGCCCCGGCCCGGATGGTCCCGATCACGTCCTCCGCGGCGTCGGACACCGACAAGGCCAGGAACCTGGTGTTGCCAGCCTTCCCCGTCGTACGCCGCATCACCTCGGCGCCACCCCCACCGGGCAGGTGCACGTCGAGCAGCACCACCTCGGGCTGGTGCGCCACCACCGCGGCGACGGCCTGGTCGACGTCCGCCGCCTCGGCGACGACGTCCACCGAGGTGCCCAGCTCGGCGCGGACGCCGGTGCGGAACATGGCGTGGTCGTCGACGATGACGACGCTGCGCAGAGTCATGAGGATTCCCTTGCTTGACGGTCGTGGGTGGGGAGCGAGAGGCGGACCTCGGTGCCCTCGCCGGGGACGCTGCGCACCTCGGCGGTGCCCCCGTGGCGCTCCATCCGCCCGATGATGCTGCTGCGGACGCCGTGCCGGTCCTCGGCGACCCGTGCGGGGTCGAAGCCGGCCCCGCGGTCGCGGACGAAGATCTCCACCCCGGACGCGGTCGCCTCCGCGTAGACGTCGATGGTCGAGGCGCCGGAGTGCTTGGCCGCGTTGAAGACGGCCTCGCGGGTGGCCAGGACCAGCGGTCGGTCCTCGTCGCTGACCGGGGCGTCGCCGACGCAGACCACCTCGACCGGGACGCCGTGCGCGTCCTCCGCCTCGGCGGCCACGGATCTCAGGGCCGCGGCCAGCGTGTCGGGCCCCTCACCGTGGGACTCGAACAGCCAGGAGCGCAGGTCCCGCTCCTGCGCGCGGGCGAGGCGGGAGACCGCGGCCGGGTCGCCCGCGGAACGCTGGATGAGCGCGAGGGTCTGGAGCACGGAGTCGTGCAGGTGGGCGGCCACGTCGGCGCGCTCCTCCGAGCGCACCCGCGCCTCGCGCTCCTCACTGAGGTCCGAGGACAGCCGCAGCAGCCACGGGCCGACCATGAAGCCGAGCCCGACGATGCCGAACGCCGAGGCCAGCCCGACGTTGAGCGCGACGGTGAGGCTGCCCGAGCGCAGCGAGTAGAGCGTGATCGCCGCGACCAGCAGCAGCAGGCCGGAGCCGATCCGCAGGTAGGCGCGCCACCCGCCGCCGCCGACGACCGCCCGGATCGGGCCCATCCGCATCGACGGGTCGCTCCACCGCTCGCGCTGCGCCTCGTCGGCCTGCCACCAGAGCACCGCGACCCCGCCGCCGGCGAGCAGCAGCGGCCCGATCGCGAGCGTCTGTCCGGTGGCCAGCGTGATCAGCAGCAGCACCCCCACAGCGATCACGCCGACGGCGACGAGCGGCCCGAAGTCGGCGAGCCGCCGCTCCCGGCGCCCCGGGCGCTTGCCCTGCCGGGTGGCCGCGTCGAGACCCGGGGAGCGCTCCACCGTGTGCCGTTCCGCGGGCAGGAAGAGCCAGAGCCCGCCGTAGAGCACGGCACCGAAGCCGCCGAAGGCCACCAGCACGAGCAGCCCCATCCGGACCCACAGCACGGGCAGGCCCAGGTGCTGGGCGAGGCCGGACGCGACCCCGCCGAGCCAGCGCTCGTCGCCCGCCCGGTAGGCGCGACGGGGCGCGTCGGCGATGGCCGTGCGGCCCGTGAAGGGCGCGGCGGGGGCAGGGGGCTGCTTCATGACTCCCACATCGTGACACCCCGACCCCCCGGGCCACATCAGGTGTGACCCCTGACCGGGATCCCCTGAAAGTCAGGATCATCCCCGATACCCCTGGACGACCGGCGAGGACACGATGGATGACATGAGCCAGCAGAGTGGACCCCCGCCGGGCAGTCAGCCGGGCAACCCGACCGGCAACCAGACGGGCAACCAGACGGGCACGACCGAGCCCCCGCAGTCCGGTCCCCGCGTCAGCCGCGACCAGATGCGCGACGTCGATCGGCTGCGCCGCAGCAGCAGCGACCGCTACGTCGCCGGTGTCGCCGGCGGCCTGGGCCGGCACTTCGACGTGGACCCGACCATCATCCGGGTGGTGCTCGTCGTCCTCGCCCTCTTCGGCGGCGCCGGGGTGCTGGTCTACGGCGCGGTCTGGCTCTTCGTCCCCGAGGACGGCGAGCCGACGGCTCCGATCGAGGTCGGCACCGAGGCGCGGCGCATCATCTTGATCATCGCCGGGATCATCGCCCTCTCCGTGGTCTTCGGCACCCCCTTCTTCGGCGGCTGGAGTCACGGGTTCCCCGTTCCCCTGCTCGTCATCGGGCTGATCGTGGTGGCCCTGTTCGCCACCCGCGACCAGCGCCGCCAGTCCCGCCGCCGACCCCCGCCCCCGTGGGGCAGCGTCCCCGCCCCCGCGAACGCCCCGGAAGGAACCACCATGACCGTCACCGACACCCGCCCCGAGCCCTCGCAGCCGCCCCCGGCCTGGCTGCCGCCGACGCCGCCGGCGTACTCCCCGCCGCCGCGGCCCCGCCGCACCGGACTGGTGCTGTTCTGGCCGACCCTGGCGCTGATCGCCATCGCCCTGGGCACGCTCGGGATCTTCGACACCTCGGGCGCGGTGACCATCTCGGCGTACGCCGCCCTGGCCGTCGCCGTCGTCGGCGTGATGCTCGTCGTGGGCGCCTTCGTCGGTCGACCCGGTGGACTGATCGCGCTCGGGCTGCTCGCCAGCCTCGGGCTGCTCGTCACCAGCGTGATCGGCGCCGCCACCGGCAGCTCGTTCTCCAACAAGGACCTGAGCGCGGTCCCGATGACCTCGTCCGCGGTTGCCCCGGCCTACCGCATCCAGACCGGCACCATCGACGTCGACCTGACCCAGGTCAGCGACCTCGCCGCCCTCGACGGTCGCAAGGTCGACCTCCGCCTGAACGCCGGCGAGATCACGGTGCTGGTGCCCAGGGGCGTCAACGTGCACGTCGACGCGGACATCCGGTACGCCGGGCAGATCAACCTCGGCGCCGACGAGCGCGGGGGCTTCGGCACCTCGATGGACCGCACCCTGGTCGGGTCCACCGCCGTCGGCACCCCGACCCTCGACCTGGAGATCGACGCCCGCGTCGGCCAGATCACCGTCCAGCAGCAGTGACCACCCCCTCGAACCAGGAGTGACTTCCATGTCAGAGCACCACCAGCCACCGGCTGACCACAGCCTCAAGATCCCGCACCTCATCTTCGGCCTGCTGTTCCTCGGCATCGCCGCCGTCTGGGCCCTCGTCGTCACAAACGTGGTCACCGACGACGGGCTGACCGTGATCGCCCCGGCGATCCTGATCGGCGCCGGCGTGATCGGGCTGGCGGCCAGCCTGGCCAGCGGCCGCAACCGCCGACTGCGCCGCGAGCGGCAGCTCGCCGACCAGTACCCCGGCTACGACGACCAGACCCCCGAGCGCGAGCTCGACGAGCACACCCAGGAGATCCGATGACCGAGCAGCAGGACACCCAGCAGACCACCCGGCAGGCCACCCAGCAGACCACCCAGCAGACCACCCAGCCTCCGCCCTACCAGCCCCCGCCGATGGCACCGCCCAGGCCGTCGTACCGGCGCCTCACCCGCACGTCGTGGGACGCGCCGGTCAGCGGGGTGTGCGGCGGGATCGCGCGCTACCTCAACGTCGACCCGACGCTGATCCGCGTGCTCGCGGTGGTGGCCGCGGTGGTCACCTTCCCCGCCGCCCTGATCGCGTACGCCGTGATGTGGGCCGTCATCCCTCAGGAGTGACCCCCAGGAGTGACGGCGGTCAGGAGTCGGACAGCGACCGGGTGATGACCTCGTTGGCTGCCCGCTGGAAACCGGCGACGACCGCCTCGAGGGTCAGCTGGCGCAACCGCGACATCGTCTGCTCGAAGGCGGCCTTGTCGGCCTCGCTGTGCTCCTGCCCCCGGAACGGGGTGAGCACCTTGGTGCGCAGGATGTGGGTGAGCTCGTCGGCGAGCACGTCCATGTGGCTGTTGATCGCCTCCGCCGCCTCCTCCATGGAGTCCACCGGGATGTCGAGCTCGATCAGCTTGAGCGCCACGTCGAACGGCGGGAGCGGCTCGTAGCGGTCGCCGTCGACCCGGATCGCGTAGATGTTCACCAGGCGCTGGATCTCGTGGTCGCCGAGCGTGCGCCGGGCGCGGGTCTCCAGCTGACGACGGGTGATCGACTCGCGCTTCCCGGCGCCCCACGAGGTGAGCATCGCGCGCTGCAGGGCGAGGTCCTCGACGCTGGCGTCGGGCGGCACCCGGCCGAGGTACTTCTCGATCGCGGAGAGCGTGAAGCCGTGGTCCTGGAGGGCCCGGACCAGCTCGAGCCGGGCGCGGTGCTCCTCGGTGTAGTAGGCCATCCGCCCGCGTCGCGTGGGGGCCGGCAGCAGCCCGAGCCCCGCGTAGTAGCGCGTGGTCCGCACGGTCATCCCCGTGGCGGCGGCCAGCTCGTCGACGGTGTAGAGCTCCTCGCCCGCGTCCAGCTCCGGCTCGACACTCACGCGCACCACGCCCCTCGGTTGACAGCGTTGACTGTAACAGTCGAACTGTCACATTGCTTCTGCCCGCTCCAGGTTCACACACTGGGTCTGAACGGCGATCGTTGCTGGGTGACAGATTTGCTGTAACAGTTACTGTGTCACTATTCCGCCCCCACCGAAGGGACCCGCATGCCCGACGTCTACACCTCCGAGCACGAAGACTTCCGGAAGAGCGCCCGGACGTTCTACGAGCGAGAGGTCGTGCCCTTCCACGACCAGTGGGAGCAGGACGGGATCGTCCCGCGCGAGCTGTGGCTCAAGGCCGGCGAGGCCGGGCTGCTGTGCTTCGACGTCCCCGAGGAGTACGGCGGCCCGGGCGTCCAGGACTTCCGCTACAACGTGATCGTCTCGGAGGAGCAGACCCGCGCCGGGGTCAGCGGGCCCGGCTTCTCGGTCCACACCGACATCATCGTTCCCTACATCACCAGCCTGGGGACCGACGAGCAGAAGCGGCGCTGGCTGCCGGGAACCGTGACAGGCGAGATCATCACCGCGATCGCGATGACCGAGCCCGGCGCGGGCAGCGACCTCCAGGGTGTGCGGACCACCGCCGTCGACAAGGGTGATCACTACCTGCTCAACGGCTCCAAGACCTTCATCAGCAACGGCATCAACGCCGACCTGGTGATCGTGGTGGCCAAGACCGACCCGGTCGCCTGCCACAAGGGCATCAGCCTGCTGGTCCTCGAGCGCGGTATGAAGGGCTTCGAGCGCGGTCGCAACCTCGACAAGATCGGCCTGCACGCCCAGGACACCGCCGAGCTCTCCTTCACCGACGTGGTCGTGCCCAAGGAGAACCTCCTCGGCGAGGAGGGCGAGGGCTTCATCTACCTGATGATGAACCTCCCCCAGGAGCGCCTCATCATCGCCGCGCAGGCCGTCGCCGCGTGCGAGGGCATCGTCGCGATGTGCCTCGACTACGCCAAGACGCGCGAGGCGTTCGGCAAGCCGATCGGCAAGTTCCAGCACAACCGGTTCCTGGTCGCGGAGATGGCGACCGAGACCACCGTGGCGCGGGCGTTCCTCGACAGCTGCCTGACCAAGCACCTCGAGGGCAAGCTCACCGCCGTCGACGCCGCGATGGCCAAGTGGTGGACGACGGAGCTGCAGAACAAGCTCGTCAACCAGGGCGTCCAGCTGCACGGCGGCTACGGCTACATGATGGAGTTCCCCATCGCCAAGGCCTACCTCGACAGCCGCATCTCCACCATCTACGGAGGCACGACGGAGATCCAGAAGGAGATCATCGGCCGGAGCCTGGGACTGTAGGCCGACATGGACTTCGACCTCCCCGAGAGCGCGACCGCCGTACGCGACGGCGTCGCTGCCGTCGCCGCCAGGTACGACCACGCCTACTGGTCCCGCTGCGAGGACGAGAAGCGCTACCCGACGGAGGTCTACCGCGACCTCGCCGACGGCGGCTGGCTCGGCCTCAGCGTCCCCGAGGAGTACGGCGGCGGCGGCCAGGGCCTGCTCGAGACCGCGATCGCCTGCGAGACGCTCTGCGCCTCCGGCGGCACCGCCGGCTCCTTCATCTACGTGCTCAACCCCGGCTTCGGCGCGACCACGCTCGCACGGCACGGCACCGAGCAGCAGAAGCGGGAGATCCTCCCCGGCCTCGCCTCGGGGGCGCTGCAGTTCAGCTTCGGCCTGACCGAGCCCGACGCCGG
>JAOPYC010000050.1 GCA_025964795.1 Marmoricola sp. | reverse complement strand
CTGTCCGCCGAGGTCGGCGTGATCCCGCGGGTGCACGGCTCGGCGCTGTTCGAGCGTGGCGAGACCCAGATCCTGGGCGTCTCCACCCTGAACATGCTGACCATGGAGCAGAAGCTCGACACGCTCTCCCCGGAGAAGTCGCGCCGCTACATGCACAAGTACGTCTTCCCGCCCTTCTCCACCGGTGAGACGGGTCGCGTCGGCTCGCCCAAGCGCCGCGAGGTCGGCCACGGTGCGCTCGCGCGCCGTGCGCTGCTGCCGGTGCTGCCCTCGCGTGAGGAGTTCCCCTACGCGATCCGCCAGCTCTCCGAGGCGATGGGCTCCAACGGGTCCACCTCGATGGGCTCGGTCTGTGCCTCGACCCTGTCGCTGCTCCAGGCCGGTGTGCCGCTGCGCGCCTCGGTCGCCGGCATCGCGATGGGCCTCATCTCCGGTGAGATCGACGGCAAGCTGGAGTACGTCGCGCTGACCGACATCCTGGGAGCCGAGGACGCCTTCGGCGACATGGACTTCAAGGTCGCCGGCACGCGGGAGTTCGTCACCGCGCTGCAGCTCGACACCAAGCTCGACGGCATCCCCGCCGAGGTCCTCGGCGCCGCGCTGACCCAGGCCCGCGACGCGCGCCTGGCGATCCTCGACGTCATGGCCGAGGCGATCAGCGAGCCCGAGGAGATGTCGGTGCACGCGCCGCGCATCATCTCGGTGCGCGTGCCCGTCGACAAGATCGGCGAGGTCATCGGCCCCAAGGGCAAGGTCATCAACCAGATCCAGGACGACACGGGCGCGACCCTGTCGATCGAGGACGACGGCACGGTCTACATCGGTGCCACGAACGGCGAGGCCGCCGAAGCTGCGCGGGCTGCTGTCAATGCGATCGCCAACCCGACGATGCCCGAGGTCGGCGAGCGCTACCTCGGCACCGTGGTGAAGACGACCAACTTCGGCGCCTTCGTCTCGCTGCTGCCCGGCAAGGACGGCCTGCTGCACATCAGCAAGCTGCGTGCGCTGGCCGGTGGCAAGCGCGTGGACAACGTCGAGGACGTCGTCTCGGTCGGCCAGAAGCTCCAGGTCGAGATCGGCGAGATCGACGATCGCGGCAAGCTGTCGCTGATCCCGGTCGTGGACCAGAACGCGGAGACGGTCCCGTCCACGGACGAGGACGACTCCGAGTGACCAACCGGTCTTGAGGAATCTCCCCGACGGCGTACGCCGGACCGTCCTGAAGGGCGGTCTGCGCGTCGTCACAGAGCACATGCCGGGCGTGCGCTCGGCAGCGGTCGGGGTGTTCGTGCAGGTCGGCTCCAGGGACGAGGCGGCGCAGCTCAACGGCGCGTCGCACTTCCTGGAGCACCTCCTGTTCAAGGGCACCCCGACCCGCTCGGCCATGGACATCTCCGCAGCCTTCGACGAGGTCGGCGGGGAGTTCAACGCCTACACGGCTCGCGAGTACACCTGCTACCACGCGCGGGTCCTCGACGAGGACCTGCCGATGGCGGTCGACGTGCTCGGCGACATGATCACCGCGTCGCTGCTGACCACCGAGGACGTGGAGGCCGAGCGCGAGGTCATCCTCGACGAGATCGCCATGCACGACGACGATCCCGACGACGTGGTGCACAACCTGTTCGCCGCCACCGCCTGGGCCGGCACCCCGCTGGCCCGTCCGATCGCCGGCACCGCCGAGTCGATCAAGGCCCTCAGCCCCAAGCAGGTCCGCGGCTACTACAGGCGGCGCTACCGGCCCGAGGTGATGACCCTCGCCGTCGCCGGCAACGTGGACCACGACGACGTCGTACGCCGGGCGCGCCGCGCCTTCGGCCGCAACGACTTCCTCGCCGGCACCGGCCGCCCGGCCGGGCCCCGGCTCGCCGACCGGCCGCGACCGATGAAGTTCGCCGACGTCTCGGCGTCGCGGCCCTTCGAGCAGGTCAACGTGGTGCTCGGGATGCAGGGGCTGACGCGCTCCGACCCGCGGCGCTACGCTCTCAACATCCTGCAGACCGCCCTCGGCGGCGGCTCCAGCTCGCGGCTGTTCCAGGAGGTCCGGGAGCGCCGCGGCCTGGCGTACTCGGTCTACTCCTTCGGCCTCGGCTACTCCGACGCGGGCATGGTCGGCGTGGCCGCCGGCTCGCTGCCCAGCAAGGCGGAGGCGCTGCTGCGCGTCGTACGCGAGGAGCTGGTGAAGGTCGCCGACTCCGGGCTCACCGAGGAAGAGGTCGAGCGCGGCAAGGGGCAGGCCCGCGGCGGCCTCGTGCTCAGCCTCGAGGACAGCGGCTCCCGGATGACCCGCCTCGGCGAGGCCGAGCTGTTCCAGCGCCGCCTGCGGTCGGTGGACGAGGTCCTCGAGAGCCTCGAGTCGGTGACCGTCCAGGACGTCCACGAGCTGGCCACCGAGCTCTACACCCGCCCCCAGACCCTCGCCTCGGTCGGCCCCGTCCGCTGAGCCGAGCCCACCGATAGCCTGACCCGCGTGACTCTCAAGGTGGGCGTGCTGGGCGCGCTGGGCAAGGTGGGGCGCGCGGTCTGCGACGCGGTCGAGGAAGCGGCGAAGGACGAGGGCGACCTCGAGCTGGTGGCCCGCATCGACGTCGACGACGACCTCCAGGCGCTGGTCGACCAGGGCGTGCAGGCCGTCGTGGACTTCACCCACCCCGACGTGGTGATGGACAACCTCGAGTTCTGCGTCTCCCACGGCATCCACGCCGTGGTCGGGACCACGGGGTTCGACGCCGACCGGCTCGCGACCCTGCGGGGCTGGCTCGCCGACAGTGAGGGGACGGGCGTCCTGGTGGCGCCCAACTTCTCCATCGGGGCGGTGCTGATGATGCGGTTCGCCGCCGAGGCGGCGCGGTTCTACGAGTCCGTCGAGATCGTCGAGCTGCACCATCCGGACAAGGCCGACGCACCCTCCGGCACCTCACGTCGTACGGCGGAGCTGATCGCGGCCGCCCGCCGGGACGCCGGGCTCGGGCCCATCCCCGACGCGACCTCGACCGGCCTCGAGGGAGCCCGGGGGGCCGACGTGGACGGCATCCGCGTCCACGGACTGAGAGTCCGCGGACTGGTCGCCCACCAGGAAGTGATCCTCGGCGGCGTCGGCGAGACGCTGACCATCCGGCACGACTCCCTCGACCGCGTCTCCTTCACCCCCGGAGTGCTGCTCGGCCTGCGGGCGATCGCCGACCATCCCGGGCTCACCGTTGGCCTCGAGGAGCTTCTCGACCTCTGAAACCGCGCATATCGCCGGTTCGTGCAGCGTTTCATGTTTATGCAAAACAACTTCGTGAAGGTGCCTTCCTCGGCTGCGGCGGGCAGGGTTGTCGCGAGGGGGAACCGGATGGATCCCCCTCGCCAACTTCCGAGGGGGAATCACGATGCGGCGCACAGCCACACTGAGCACCCACAGCAACACGGTCGCCGCTGCATGGAGCGCGGTCGCCGTGTCCTGACCTCCCTTCCCCCAAGGGAGGGTCAGGAGTCCCCAGGACGAGGGGCCCGTGCTGGGCACACGGGCTCCTCGTCCTTCTACCAGAACCGGCTCGTCCGGGGCCTTTCTCGGGTGCCCCGGACGAGTCCGGAGTCGGGCGCCGCTAGAGCCGCAGCAGCGCCGCGGTGAGCGCGGCGACCAAGACGACGACGATGAACGGCGCGCGCAGCACCAGGGCGACGCAGGCGGCACCCAACCCGGCGAGCCGGGCGTCGATCCCCAGGGCAGGGCCGTCGGGGCCCTTCGTGACCAGGACCTGGACCGCCACCAACGCCGCGAGAAGCACGACGGGGAGCAGGTCGGCCGTCCGGCGCAGCACGGGATGCTCGAGCACCCGGTCCGGCACCGACATCCCGGCGAGCTTGAGGAGGTAGCACCCCACCCCGCAGACGAGGACCGCCAGCCAGATCACGACGCGGCCACCTCTTCACGACCGATCAGGCCCAGCCCGAACGCGACCACTCCGGCCGCGAGCACCGGCACCCCGGCCGGGGTGACCGGGACCAGGGAGAGCGCCAGCGCGGCGCCGAGCAGGGCGGCGACCCGGTTGCGGACGGAGTCGAGCCGCGGCCACAGCAGCCCCAGGAAGGCGCCTCCGACGGCCGCGTCGAGGCCGTAGGTCCGGGGGTCGCCGAGCGAGTCCCCGGCGATCGCTCCGGCGAGCGTGGCGAGGTTCCACAGCACGAAGACCGAGAGCCCGGTGGAGAGGAAGCCGGCTCGGGCGTGGGCCCGGGTCGTGCGGGTGAGCGTCATCGCGGTCGACTCGTCGATCAGGATGTGCGCCGCCGCGGCGCGCCGGCGGCCGGGCCACTCGACCATCGGAGCCACCTTGAGCCCGTAGAGGGTGTTGCGGGTGCCCAGGAGCAGGCCCGACAGCGCACCCAGCATCGGGTTGCCGCCGGACCCGATCACGCCGACGAGGGCGAACTGCGAGGCGCCGGTGAAGACGAGCAGCGACAGCGCGCAGGACTGCCAGACGTCGAGCCCGCTCGCGACCGAGATCGCCCCGAAGGAGATGCCGTAGGCGCCGGTCGCGACCCCGACGGCGATGCCGTCGCGCACGATCGTCCGGGTCGCCGCGTCGAGGGCCATCAGCAGGTGCCGTTCAGGACGGGTCGACCAGCGCGGTGTGCAGGCGGACCTGCTTCACCGTCGTGGTCCCATCGCCGACGAGGTCGAGCGTGCGGTGGGCGCCGTCGGGCCCCCACCCGGCGCTGGTGAGGAACTCCCGCAGCGCGTCGTCCCCGGCCTGCAGCCAGGTGACGCCCAGCTCGAAGCGGTCGGCCAGCAGCGTGTCCACCCCCGCCTGGAGCAGCCGGGAGCCGTGGCCCGCGCGCCGCTTGTGCGGGTCGACGGTCAGGTCGGCGAGCTCGCCGACCTTGATCGGGTCGCAGTCGGGGTCGGAGGCCGGCCCCGTGACCAGGAAGCCGGTGACCAGGTTGCGCTCCAGGGAGACCAGCACCCGGTTGCGCGCGTCCTGCGGCTTGCCCAGGGCCTGCCGCCAGCCCTCGGCGAGCTGCTCCGGCTCCAGGGAGGCGAGGACGTCGGCGGGCAGCAGGTCGGCGTACGACGTCCGCCAGGCGCGTACCTGCACGGCAGCGATCGCGGGGGCGTCCTCGCTCCAGGCGATGCGGGCGGAGACGTCGGCGCTGGGCATGGCACCCATCCAACCATCGGGCCTCGGTCGGGCGGTCAGATGGGCTGGGGGTCGCCCACGTGACCGGGGTGGGGCTCCTCGCTGTGCTGGAGCCGCGACTCGGCATCGCAGAGCACCAGGGCCGCGCCGGTGCTCAGCGCGAAGCCGAACACCGCGACCGGCCACCAGCCGGACCGGACGCCGTCGCCGAACACGGCGAGGCCGACGACCGCGGGGACCAGGGTCTCGAGCAGCACCAGCGGCGCGGTGGCCGCGGTCACCGAGGCGCGCTGGAGCGCGACGGAGTAGAGCCAGAAGCCGGTCACGCCGAAGAGGCCGATCGTGAAGGCGGGCGCGATCGTGTGCAGGTCCCAGGTGGGCTCCACCAGAGACCGGGTGGCGATCGGCGAGCCGCCGTAGGCGATGCCGGCGAGCACGCCGAGGAGCACCCCGCCGCGCTCGCCCCGGACCCGCAACGCGGCCAGGCCCAGCAGGAGGGTGAGCACGAACGTCGAGGAGAGCGCCAGGGTGCGGTCGGTGTCGAAGACGTGGTCGCCCACCGGGCCGGCGGCCCCGACCAGCAGGGCCAGCCCGGCCACCATCGCGGCGATCGCGATCCAGTGGCGGGTCGCGAGGGGCTCGTGCATCACCCGGGCGGCGATCAGCGCCGTGACCACGATCGAGGCCGCGATCCCGACCTGGGCGACGTAGAGCGGGACGTAGGCGATCGCGACGAGGTGCAGACCCCAGCCGACGAGGTAGATCACCCCGACCAGGACCATCAGCCACGAGATCAGCCCGTGCCGCCGGGCGGCCACGGCCTGGACGACGGCGGCGACCCCGAACAGCACTGCGGCGAGCAGCGCCGCACCGAGTCCGATGACCATGCCGGCCAGCCTTTCACGGGTATCTTGGCGGGCATGCAGGCTTACCTCGACCTCCTCCGCCGGATCCTCGACGAAGGCGTCGAGAAGTCCGACCGCACCGGCACCGGGACCCGCAGCGTCTTCGGCCACCAGATGCGCTTCGACCTCGCCGCGGGGTTCCCGCTGGTGACCACCAAGAAGGTGCACACCCGCTCCATCTTCGGCGAGCTGCTGTGGTTCATGCGCGGGGACACCAACGTGAAGTGGCTCCAGGACCGCGGGATCTCGATCTGGGACGAGTGGGCGGACGAGAACGGCGACCTCGGCCCGATCTACGGCTACCAGTGGCGCTCGTGGCCGACGCCCGACGGCCGTCACGTCGACCAGCTGGCCCAGGTCGTCGAGCAGATCCGCAGCAACCCAGACTCCCGGCGGCACATCGTCTCCGCGTGGAACGTCGCCGACATCCCGGACATGGCACTGGCGCCGTGCCACACGATGTTCCAGTTCTACGTCGCCGGCGGGAAGCTGAGCTGCCAGCTCTACCAGCGCTCGGCCGACGTCTTCCTCGGAGTGCCGTTCAACATCGCGTCGTACGCCCTGCTGACGCACATGGTGGCCCAGGTGGCGGGCCTCGAGGTCGGCGACTTCGTGCACACCTTCGGCGACGCCCACCTCTACCTGAACCACCTCGAGCAGGCGCAGCTCCAGCTCACCCGGGAGCCGCGGGCGCTGCCGACCCTGCGCCTCGACCCGTCGGTGACCACCATCGACGGGTTCGACCTCGAGCACATCAGCGTCGAGGGCTATGACCCGCACCCGGGCATCAAGGCCCCGATCTCCGTATGACGCGCGTCGTCCTCGTCGCCGCCCGGGCGACCAACGGCGTCATCGGCCTGGACGGGAACATCCCCTGGAAGATCCCGGCCGACTTCGCCCACTTCAAGCGGGTCACGGTCGGCCACCCCCTCGTCCTGGGGCGTACGACGTTCGAGGGGATCGGCAAGCCCCTCCCGGACCGGCAGAGCATCGTGGTGACCGGTGACCCGGACTGGAGCCACGAGGGGGTGCTGGTCGCCCGCTCGGTGGCGGAGGCGATCGAGATGGGTGCCAGGCTGGACGACGTCGTGAACGTCGGCGGGGGAGCCCTCGTCTACCGCGACGCGATGGCCCTGGCCACCGACCAGATCCTCACCGAGGTCGACCTCGAGCCCGAGGGCGACACCCACTACCCGGAGTTCACCGAGCTGGACTGGCACGAGACCCGCCGCGAGAGCCACCACGACCACGACCCGTCGTACGACGTCCGGTGGCTGGAGCGGGCCCGCTGAGCTCGGAGCCAGCTAGGCGAGAGGGCGGCCCTCGGCGTCGGGGATCTTGCGGAGCAGCACCAGGATCAGGTCGATGAGGTGCCAGATGCCGCAGCCGCCGAGCGTGACCAGCTTGAGGATGCCGAGGCCGGTGTAGCCGAGGTAGAAGCGGTCCACGCCGAGGCTGCCGAGGAAGCCGGAGAGCAGCACGGTGACCAGCCACTCGCGGTGGGAGAACAGGCCCGGCAGCTGCTTGGCCTGGAACCACCCGCCCGTGGACTGCTCGCGCATCTGGGCGTCGCCCTTGAGCTGACCGGTCAGCGCCATCTGGCGCAGCTGCTCGAAGCCGTAGGGGCCGTACTCCTGGCCGAGGTGCGCCAGCATGAACGCGCCGGACACCGGCTGCGGCACCTGGGAGTAGGGCGGGCCCTGCGGCTGGCCGTACTGCTGGCCGTACTGCTGGGGAGGCACGTCCTCCGGCTGGTTCGGGTCGTACGGCTGCTCGCTGTCGCTCATGCGAAGGAATATAGGCGAACCGCCCGGGCCAAGGCGCCCACCGCGCTCGGGGCCGAGCACGGATAGCCTAGGGACCATGAGCCTGCCTGCTGGACCATTCGGTCGGGTGCTGACCGCGATGGTCACGCCCTTCACCGCCGACGGGGAGGTCGACCTCGACGGCGTCGCGCGGGTCGCCGCCCACCTCGCCGATCACGGCAACGACGGCATCGTGGTCAGCGGCACCACCGGTGAGGCGCCCACCACCACCGTGGCCGAGGACGGCGAGATCCTTCGCGCCGTGATCGCGGCCGTGGGGGACCGGTGCACGGTGCTCGCCGGCATCGGCACCAACGACACCCCGCACTCCATCGAGCTCGCGCGCCAGGCCGAGGCGGCCGGCGCCGACGGGGCCCTGCTGGTCTCGCCCTACTACAGCAAGCCTACCCAGGCGGGCATCGCTGCCCACTTCGAGGCCATCGCCGCGGTCAGCGACCTGCGGATCATGCTCTACGACATCCCCGGTCGCACCGGGGTCACGATCGCACCCGAGACGTTCGCGCGGGTGGCCGAGAACGAGAAGTTCGTGGCCGTCAAGGACGCCGTGGGCGACCTGTTCCGCGGCGTGAAGATCATGCAGGACACCGGTCTGAGCTACTACAGCGGCGACGACGTGCTCAACCTCGGCTGGCTCACGCACGGCGCCGCCGGCGTCGTCTCCGTCGTGGGTCACGTCGCCGGCGAGCAGTACGCCGACATGCTCGCCCGGGTCGGCGCCGGCGACCTCGACGGTGCCCTGAAGGTCTTCGGCGAGCTCGTCCCCGTGGTCGATGCGATCATGGGACACGCGCCGGGCGTGATGACCGCGAAAGCCGCCATGCAGCTCCTCGGCGTCCACGAGAACCGCGTGGTCCGACTTCCACTCGTGGAGGCGGACGACACCCTGGTCGACGTCGTCCGCACCGCCCTCACCGAAGCAGGTCTTCTCCGTTGAGCCATCCCCACCCCGAGCTGTCCGCCCCTCCGGCCCTTCCCCAGGGCGGCCTGCGGGTCATCCCGCTCGGCGGCCTGGGCGAGGTCGGCCGCAACATGACGGTCTTCGAGTACGACGGGCGCCTGCTCATCGTCGACTGCGGGGTGCTCTTCCCCGAGGAGAACCACCCGGGCGTCGACCTGATCCTGCCCGACTTCAGCGCGATCCGGGACCGGCTCGACTCGGTCGAGGCCCTGGTGCTGACCCACGGGCACGAGGACCACATCGGCGCGGTGCCCTACCTGCTCCGCGAGCGGCACGACATCCCGCTGGTCGGGTCGCAGCTGACCCTGGCCCTGGTCGGCCCCAAGCTGCGCGAGCACCGGGTCAAGGACGTCGTCCAGTCGATCGTCGCCGAGGGTGACCGGATCAGCTTCGGCCCCTTCGACCTCGAGTTCGTGGCGGTGAACCACTCCATCCCCGACGCGCTCGCCGTCGCCATCCGCACCGGCGCCGGCATGGTGCTGCACACCGGCGACTTCAAGATGGACCAGCTCCCGCTCGACGGCCGGATCACCGACCTGCGGGCCTTCGCCCGGCTCGGCGAGGAGGGGGTCGACCTGTTCCTGACCGACTCCACCAACGCCGAGGTCCCCGGGTTCACCACCTCGGAGAAGGAGATCGCGCCGGTCCTGGACCACGTCTTCCACACCAGCACCAAGCGGATCATCGTGGCCTGCTTCGCCTCCCACGTGCACCGCGTGCAGCAGGTGATGGACGCCGCCGCCGAGCACGGTCGCAAGGTCGCCTACGTGGGCCGCTCGATGGTGCGCAACATGGGCATCGCGCGCGACCTGGGCTACCTGGACGTGCCCCCGGGGCTCCTGGTCGACGCGAAGGCCACCGCGGACATGCCCCCCGAGCAGGTCGTGCTCCTGTCCACCGGCTCGCAGGGTGAGCCGCTGTCGGCGCTGAGCCGGATCGCGCAGCGCAACCACCACTTCGTGCACATCGAGGAGGGCGACACCGTCGTCCTCGCCTCGTCGCTGATCCCCGGCAACGAGAACGCCGTCTACCGCGTGATCAACGGGCTGGCCCGCTGCGGTGCCCACGTGGTGCACAAGGGCAACGCGCTGGTCCACGTCAGCGGCCACGCCAGCGCCGGCGAGCTGCTCTACTGCTACAACATCGTCAAGCCCCGCAACGTGATGCCGGTGCATGGCGAGATCCGGCACATGCTCGCGAACGCCGCGCTGGCCCGGGCCACCGGCATCGACCCTAAGCGGGTGGTGATCGCGGAGGACGGCGTCGTCGTCGACCTCGTCAAGGGCCGGGCCAAGATCACCGGCAAGGTGGACTGCGGCTACGTCTTCGTCGACGGCAGCTCGGTGGGCGACCTGACCGAGAGCTCGCTCAAGGACCGCCGGATCCTCGGCGAGGAGGGCTTCATCTCCGTGATCGTGGTGATCGACTCCCAGACCGGCAAGGTCGTCAGCGGGCCGGAGATCCACGCCCGCGGGTTCGCCGAGGACGACACCACCTTCGACGAGATCAAGGACCCGATCATCGCCGCGCTCGACAAGGCGGTCTCCGAGGGCGTCGGCGACGCCTACCAGCTGCAGCAGACCATCCGGCGGGTCGTCGGGCGCTGGGTGGGCGGCCGGCTGCGCCGTCGTCCGATGATCATCCCGGTCGTGCTCGAGGCCTAGGACCACGATGCCAGCGCAGCGTCCTGCGGTAGGCGCACCCACCCTCTGCAGTGGTCTAGAACACGCGAGCCGAGGCGGCCGGTGAACTGCCCAAACAACGGACGGAATCGGACGAATCGCCCTAGAATCGTTGTCGGGACCAGACTGTGGTTCCCCACTAACTGCGTCCACGGGGGCCCCCTCCAATGCAACTGACAGAGTCTCCTCGCGCTGAGGGGATCCGCCGGCTCTACGAGTTGATGCTGCGCGTCAACTCGTCGACGGACCTGTCTGAGGTGCTCGACGAGATCGCCCGTGGAGTGGTCGAGGTGCTCGGCTACGGGATCGCTGCGATCGCCCGTCTCGAGGGCGACACCTTCGTGATGACCACGGTTGCCGGGCCCGAGGAGGTCCGGGAGCAGATCATCGGCCGGCGTACGCCGGTGGCCTCGATCTTCAACGAGTTCGCCCAGGCCGACGAGTGGGGCGTGCTGCGCTTCGTGCCCCACGACCGGATGCCCAACGC
>JAOPYC010000030.1 GCA_025964795.1 Marmoricola sp. | reverse complement strand
TGCCCAGCTGTCGCGTTGGCTCGGCCGCCAACCGCAGGTACTCGACTCCAACCAAGTCGACGACATCTTCAGGGTTGCCAGGCGCTCTTCCAGTTGGAACGCCCCCACTGACCGGCGATAGGGCTATAGCGGCTACTAGACGATTCCCTTAGGACCGACGTCTGGCCAGACTCGGTCCAGGTGATCGACGGGAAGCTCTCCATGCGGCTGCCCATCCGCTCCTGGGTGTGGCTCACTTCCGGTCTGCGGCCCGTCGATCACCGTGACGAGGCGTGGCTCAAGAAGGGACTGCCCTGCTCTTAGTAGCAATGCCCACCTCGCCGTCCATATCGGATCGCACAGAGGCGGGAGCAGCTCATGGAGCAGGTCATCATTGGGGTCGTTCCTCACTAGTTGTCGGCCACGATCGAGGTCGTCGACCAGCACGAGAAGTTGCTGGGTTCGGGCCGGTTCACCACCGACCGGGCCGGCTATGCAGCGATGCGCAAGTACGCCGGCACTTGGCCTGAGAGGATCTGGGCGGTCGAGGGCAGCAACGGCGCGGGGCGCCCGTTGGCGCAGCGCTTGCTCGAGGACGGTGAGCGAGTTGTCGACGTCCCCGCGAAACTCGCTGCCCGCGTCCGACTGTTCGACACCGGCCACAACCGCAAGACCGACGCCCACGACGCGCACGCGGTCGCCGCGGTCGCGGTCCGCACCAAGACCCTGCGGGTGCTTCAGCTCGACGGCGAGCTCGAGGCGCTGCGGATGCTCACCGACCGTCGCGAAGCGCTCACCCGGCGTCGGGTCCAGACCGTCGACCGGCTCCAGGCGTTGCTCGCAGAACTCCTGCCTGGACAGGCGAAACGCGACATCACCACAGGTCAGGCCAAGGCGATGCTGGCCTCCGTGCGTCCGCGTGACATCGCCGGCAAGACCCGGCGACGCATCGCCGCCGAGGAGCTGGCCGAGCTGGTCGCGGTCGAGGCCAAGATCAAGAAGGCCACCGCCGAGCTCAAAGCCATCGTGATCGCCCGCGGCTCACACCTGATGGATCTCCACGGCGTCGGACCCGTCGTGGCAGCCCGCGTGCTGGCCGACGTCGGTGACGTCACCCGCTTCGCGGACCGCAACCGGTTCGCGTCCTGGACCGGCACCGCCCCACTCGATGCCTCATCTGGAGAACAGAACCGGCACCGACTCTCACGCGCCGGCAACCGGCGGATGAATCACATGATCCACATCGCCGCGATCAGTCAGATTCGCCTGGAGACCGATGGCCGGGCCTACTACCGACGCAAGCGAGCCGAGGGCAAGAAGCCCCTGGAGGCCATCCGTTGTCTCAAGCGCAGGATCTCAGATGCCATCTATCGACAGCTTCTCGACGACGCGCAAACCGATGCCGCACAGGACCCTGGTGCGGGCCCGGGAGGGCACTGCGGGGCGACTCTTCAATCCAGCGCGGTCGACCTGCCCCCGCACATCGACAGTAATGATCGGAAGCAGCCCGTGGCGGTCGTGACTCTCACATCGACCGACGTCCTGCTGGACTGTCTTGGAATTGTTTTGTCCGGCCGCTACGGGTCCCGTTTAACGGCAATAGCCGGGCGGACATGACTTCATACGAGCCTGGCTAGAGCCTCATTACTGTCCTGTCTGCCCACCCGGCTGGAGCCCACCCTCACAAATGAAGGCAGGACTCAGCATGACACCTGATCACGAACCGAAGCAGGTCACCGGGAAGATCTATGGCGGCGTGGATACCCACGAAGACACCGTGCACGTTGCTGTGATCGGTGCCGAAGGCGGCGACCTCGACGACCGCGAGTTCCCCACGACTCCAGCCGGCTACCGCAGGGCGCTAGCGTTCATCCTCAGCTACGGCGAACCCGCCGCGGTCGGCATCGAAGGCACCTCCTCCTACGGTGCCGGCCTCACCCGATTCGCTGTCGGCGAGGGATTCAACGTCGTTGAGGTGGTGCGACCCGAACGGGCCGAACGACGCCGACTGGGCAAGTCCGACCCCATCGATGCCTATCAGGCTGCTCGCGCAGCCATGGGGACTCACCGGATCGCACCGGCCAAGGACGCCTCCCTTGAGGGCATCCGAGCGCTGCACAATGCCCGCCGCTCGGCGATAAAGGCCCGCACCGCCGCGATGCGGCAGATCTACCAACAGCTCGTCACGGCACCCGTCGCGATCCGGGAGAAGTACCGCAAGTTGAACAGCGACAAGCGCGTCGCAGTCCTGGCCCAGCTGCGGGTCCGCCGCGAGCAGCCGCCAATCGATCGGGCTGTGCTCCTGGCGTTGAAGTCCCTGGCAACGCGATGTGTCGACCTCAAGGGTGAACACGACCGCCTCGGTGTTGAACTGGACCACCTCGTCACCGAAGCCAACCCGGGTCTGAGGACCGTCTACGGCGTCGGACCCGATATCGCAGCACAGCTCCTGCTCACCGCCGGAGGAAACACTGACCGGCTTCGCACCGACGCGTCCTTCGCGGCCCTGTGCGGCGCCAGCCCGATCCCGGCCTCCTCCGGCAAAGTCAGCCGTCACCGGCTCTCCCGCGGCGGAGATCGGGCGGCCAACTGCGCCCTTCACCGAATAGCTCTGGTCCGCATGGCCGGCGACCAGCGCACCAAGGACTTCGTGTCCAGCCAGCGCCAGGCCGGGTTCAGCAGCAAGGAGATCCAACGCAAACTCAAACGCGCTATCGCCCGCGAGATCTTCCGCCACCTGATCACACCCGTCGCCGTTCCGGGCATCGAGGACCTACGGCCCCTCCGCCAAGCCAAGAACATCACCCTCACCGCCGCCGCGAACCAGCTCGGCGTCTGGCCGACCGCCATCAGCGAACTCGAAAGAGGCATCCGCCGCAACGACGATCTCGCCAACTCCTACCGCACCTGGCTCAACGCCGCTTGACGACCAATAGGAGCATCACTTCGGATCAGCCACTTCCCGGACCCGCGCGAAAGACGCTACGCCCAACCGGTTGACAACAGAAGGGAGCCGGAAAGACGCAGGACAGGGATCGACTCTTGGGTCCGCTCGAGCGGCCGAACTTGTCAGCGCTCTTGTGGTGGCTTCCTAGTCGAGAGGATGAGGAGCCTGCTAGGCGGGCGCAGTTCGTGGAGGGGCTCTCCTGATGCTCGGCACCACAACAACCCGGTGTTGTCGACAAACTCCCAGCCGACGGCGACTTCGGGGATTGCGGCGTCCGGGATGCTCAACGAGCTCGGGGTGGCCGAGCAGCCGGCGGGCGTACGGCGTGGGCAGGGTCGGCGGCAGGCGTCAGGTGGTGGTGCGTCGGCGGCCGTGCGTGGGGACCGTGAACGGCGTACCTCGGGGGGCGCGTGCCTGGTGGACGGCGCGGGTGGTGGCGCTCGGGTTCGCCTCGAAACCTACCGGGCTGCGCGTCGGGTAGCTGGTGCGTCCGCGCACC
>JAOPYC010000013.1 GCA_025964795.1 Marmoricola sp. | reverse complement strand
GGCGACGACGGCCTCATAGCCCGTGCAGCGGCACAGGTTGCCGCTCAGCGCCCAGCGGATGTCGTCGTCGCTGGGGTCGGGGTCCTTGGCCAGGAGGTCGGTGGCGGCGAAGATCATCCCCGAGAGGCAGTAGCCGCACTGGAAGGCCTGCTCGGCCCAGAATGCCTCTTGGACGACGTTCAGCTCACCGCCCTCGGCCAGTCCCTGCGTGGTCACGACCTCGCTGCCCTCGGCGGAGACGGCCAGCCTGAGGCAGGTCTTGGTGATGGCACCGTCGACTCGGCTGGTGCAGGCTCCGCAGTCCCCCGTGGCGCAACCCACCTTGGGCGCGGTGACATCGAAGCCGTCGCGAAGGGCCTCCACCAGCAGGGAGCGTGAGTCGACGTCGGCCGAACGGTCCTCGCCGTCCACGGTCAGGTTCAGTCGGATCGTGGTCCCCTCGCGGGACTCCATGCCGGTCATGCATCCTCCTGGGGCAACGCCATCGCCAGCGAGCGGCGGGCGACGGGGTGGGTGACAGCCAACCGGTAGGAACCGGGTGCCAGCTCGTCGTCCCACGGTGAGTGGACCGACGCGGCAGCCAATCGCGCCGCCTCATCGACCCGATCTGGACCGACCCCGTCTCCGACGAGGACGGAGTTGATGTTGACGTGCACCGGCGTGCCGCTGACGCCGCCGAGCACGAGCCGGGCATCGGTGACCGATCCCGAACCGTCCCGGTGGACCAGGCAGGCCGCGGTGGCGATCGGCCAGCTGCTGGCCGAACGCTTCAGCTTGTAGTAGCCCCAGCGCGCAGCACCTTGGACCGGGATCTCCAGCCTGGTGAGGATCTCGTCCGGTCGCACGCCCGAGCGCGAGGCGCCTTCGAACATCGCCTCTCCCGAGACACGGCGCTCGCCCTGCGGGCCCGCCAGTAGGAGCGTCGCACCCAGCACCGCGACCACAGCCGGGGCATCCGACTGGGGCCGCGCGGCAACCACGGATCCGCCGATGGTGCCCTGCGACTGCAGCTGGCCCCCACCGGTGATGCCCCGGGCCATGGCGGCCAGCATCGGAAGGTGCCGGTCAACGATCGAGGACGACATGAGCGCGGCGTAGGTGCTGGTCGCACCGACGTGGACCACGTCGTCCACCAGCTCGATCCGGTCCAGCCCGGCGCGCCGCAGGTCGACGAGGACGTCGGGACTCGACTCGCCGCGGTTGCACTCGGGCACCACCCAGGTGCCGCCACCGAGGACGCGGGTCCGGTCCGGCGCCGCCGAGACGAGGTCGACGGCCTCGGCCACCGTCTCAGGGGACCGGTACGCGAACGGATGACTGATCATCGGCCGACACCTCGGATCGCTTCCAGAACTCGATGGGGAACGGCTGGGAGCTGGTCGACGGTCGCCCCCAGTGGACTGAGGGCGTCGTTGACCGCGTTCAACAGGGATGCCATGGTGCAGGCCACTCCGCCCTCCCCGGCGCCCTTGGTCCCGAGGGGGGTGAAGGGGCTCGGGGTCACCTGGTGCTGGATCTCGAAGGCGGGGATGTCGTTGGCTCGGGGCAGGAGATAGGTCTTGAAACCGGAGCTGACCTGGGACCCGTCCCCGGCGTGCAGGACCTCCTCGGTGAGCGCGGCCCCGATCCCGTGCACCACCCCGCCGGTGAACTGGCCGGTCACGAATCGCGGGTTGATCATCACCCCACAGTCGTGAACCATGACGTGGCGCTTGAGCTCGACGATCCCTGTCTCGACGTCCACCTCGACGACGGACAGATAGATGCCGTTGGAGAAGGTCGAGAAGGGCATGATCCGACCCTCCGCGTCCGCTTGGTGCCGGATGTTGGCCATCTTGAACGTGCGGGTCGCCTCGAGCGTCGGCTCGATGTCGGGGGCCACGATGTAGCCCACGGTGTAGAGAGCATGGGCCACCGCGGCTACCGGGAGCGCACGCTCGGGCTCCCCCGCGACCGACGCGAAGCCGTCGTGGAGGACGATCCGGTCGGGGTCCTCGCAACCCAGCATCCCCGCGGCGACACCTCGCAGCTTGGCGGCGACGTCCTCGGCGGCCAGCGCCGCCGAGCCGCCCCCGGTGAGGATGCCGCGGCTGCTCACGTTGCCGAAGCCGAACGGGCACAGGTCGGTGTCCCCCTGGATGATCGAGACCGCGTCCATCAGGACGCCCAGCCGGTCCGCGACGATCTGCATGATGGCGGTGTCGTTACCGTTGCCCGGGCTCGTGACGCCGGTGAGGACGGTGACGTCGCCGGACGGGTCCATCCGCACGGTGGAGATGTCCGAGGCGCCGATCAGCGCGCCGGGAATGTCGGCCCCCTCGGGCAGGACCTCGAACCCGATCCCGATGCCGACGAACCTGCCCCGCTGGCGGGCGAGTTCCTGCTCGCGGCGAGCCTGCTCGTAGTCGAGGACGGTGAGCGCCTTGTCCAGCAGACCCTCGTAGTCGCCGCTGTCCAGCTCGAGGCCGGTCGCGGTGACGAACGGGAACTGATCGGGCTTGACCCAGTTGCGTCGACGCACCTCGAGCGGGTCCAGGCCGGTCTCCCGGGCGACGGCGTCCATGATGGTCTCCATGAGGAGGACGCCGGCCTCCTTGCCGAACGGCCGCATGGGGCTCCACGGCCCCTTGTTCGTGACGACGACACGCCAGTCACACCGGAAGCGGGCGACGTCATAGCCGCTCGGCATGGCCAGCGAGCCGGCGAACGCCATGCCGAACGCGCCGGTGGCGGAGGCCGCGCCGTGGTTCGCGAGGAGGTCGCAGCTGACCGCGGTGACGCGCCCGTCCGTGTCGAACGACGCGGTGTAGTGGATCCTGCTGTCCCGGGCGCCGTAGCGCAGGGTGCTGGCCCGGTCCTCCACCCACTTCACCGGGCGACCGAGGAGGCGACTGAGGACACACACGAGGTACTCCTCGGGGTGCCCGAAGTTCTTGAACCCGAAGGACCCGCCGACCGGCGGCGCGACGACATGCACGTCGCGCTCGCGGAGCCCGAGGAACTGCGCGATCGAGTGCCGCAGTGGGTGGGGAGCCTGGGTAGTGCCGTACCACGTCAGCCGCCGCGACCGCGTGCTCCAGTCAGCCACGTAGACCCGAGGCTCCATGGGTGCGGGTGCCCCGCGCCCGGTTCGCAGCGTGCCGCGGACGACACCCGAGGACCGCGCGTCTAGGTCCTCGAGTTCCCCTTGGCCGGCAGTGCCGGCCAACATGAGGTTCGATCCCCAGCTCTCGTACAACAACGGCGCGTTCTCTGCCAGCGCATCCTCGGCCTCGAGCACGTGCGGCAGCGGTTCGTAGGAGACCTCCACCATGGCGGCCGCTTCCAGGGCGTCCTGCAGGGTCTCGGCGACAACGGCGGCAAGCGGCTGCCCGACGTAGACGACCTTGTCGACCGGCAGGACACGGAGCTCGAGCGCCTGCCCGCCCGTGGGCGCCGGATCCATGGCGTTGGGAATGGGCCCCACGTGCTCAGCAAGACTGCGGCCGGTGGCGACCATGAGCACCCCGGGACGAGCGAGCGCCGTTTCAGTGTCGACGGTGATCCGGGCGTGCGGCACCTCGCTGCGCACGAGGACCACGTGCGTGGTCCCCGGCAGTTTCAGATCGTCGGTGTACGCGATGCGCCCGGCGACGTAGTCATCGCCGTTGTGTCGCCGTAGCGATTGACCCGCGAACGCCCCCGCGTCGCTGCGGGGATCCGCCTGAACTGTCACTGAGGTCCGTCCAATCTCTTCCACGCTGCAGAACATTGATTCTGCACAGAGAGTAACGCCCATCACACCGTCAGTGTCAAGAATTGTTATTCTTGAGGGCGGTGGTTTCACTCAGCGAGCGAGTTGCTGGGCCTCCGCCGCGGCAGCGGACAGCAGCCGAGCGAGCTCGACCTCCTTCTCCGGGGTGTATCGCTGCACCGGGCAGGAGAGCGACAGGGCGCACAGACTCGAGCCGTGCGGCCCCGGGACCACCTGGGCGATGGCCCAGATGTCCGGCTCGTTCTCACGGTCAGCGACGGCATAGCCCTTCTCCCTGATCTTGGCCAGCTCGTCCAGAAGGCGGCTGCGCGAGGTGATCGACATCTCCGTGACCCCTGAGAGCTCCTCTCGCGGGTAACGGCGCATGATCTCCTCGGTCGACAGCTCGGCGAGGAGGGCCTTCCCGCCCGAGGTGCAGTGCGCTGGTCGGATGAGCCCCACACGCGACGTCGTGCGGACAGGCCGATCACACTCGACGGCGTCGAGGAAGATCGAGTTGCTCCCTTCGAGCGCCAACAGGCTGCACGTCTCGTCGGCCTGCTCCACGAGAGAGCGGAGGATGGGGCCGAACTGGGCCCGCAGGTCGTGCCGCACCACCGACAGGCCCAGCGTGAGGAGGGTGGGACCTGGGGAGTACGTCTTCGCGTGGGGATTCTTCTGCACCAGGCCGTAGTGCTCGAACATCGCCAGTAGTCGATGGGCGGTCGATGGGCCGATGCCCAGCTCCTCGCTCGCCTCCGAGACCCGGATCGACGGCCGATCGCGCAGGAGGAGCAGCAGTCTCAGCGCGTTGTCCACCGAACCGATCGGATGTTTCGGTTCGGACGCAGCCTTCGGATCTGTCACCGCTGCCCCAGTCCTCTGCGGCGATTCCTGTCGCCGCCGGCAAGAGATTCGCAAAGCTGGATCACGATCGAACACTATCTTCGGATGACACCGTCGTGCGACCGCAGCCGTCAGCGACCGCACGCGTTCATTTTCAGGCGAAGATCGGGTTCAGCACCTCGCGGACGTCGATCACACGGACGGTGTCGGCGAGGTAGTGACGTGCGGTGACCGAAGGGTCTCGGTGGCCCAGGACGTCGCGGGCGGCGTCCAGCCCCGCGCTATGAGCGACCAAGGTGCCCGGCGTGCGACGTAGCGTGTGGGGACTGACACCGGCCCACGGCGTGTCCGCGACCACGCCGCGCAGCTTGGTCCGCACATTCTTCGGCCACAAGAAGCCCCCGCCCGAGTGGGGGAAGACCGGCTGACGATCCAGACCCGTCCGGCGCGCCTGGACCAGGCGTCGACGTCCATCGAGGTCCCGCCCCCACACCGAGGCGAGCCGTTGCTCCTCGGCCCTACCCGGGCCCGGCCGGACCCAACTCGTTCCATGTTCGCCCACCGGAGTGCCGACTACTCAACAGTGACCTCCCTGTCTTCGACAACGCTGCCCGTCACTTTGACGAGCGAGCGGGCACTATGCCGCGAAGCGGGCCCGCGGGCTGATCCGTGAGGACTGGTGTGGCACTGGTGAGGCACTGGTGAGTTGCACACACGTGATTAGGAAAGCGACGCCCGACAAAGGCCTTCAATGCAGGTCAGAGCGGTTGTCTCAGAGCCGCCTATCGGAATCGAACCGATGACCTTCTCATTACGAGTGAACCGGCAGGGCTCCACACGACTCCACAGAAGCCCTCTGAACTGCGGAAACGCGCTTACCGCGAGACTCTACGACGGCCTCGGTGCTGTAGCAATTGCAACCGAACTGCACCACACCGCGACCCCGATGGACGCGGGGATGCCGTGGTGCGGGTGCTCAGCACCTGGCCCCACAGCACCATCACTCCACGCATAGGAGCAGTCGTGCGCGTCGTCTCGAGGATTCTTAGACGACGAGGTACGGATCGATGAACCTCCTCATCGCCGAGTCGCGGGAAGCCCGATCCGTGACGTGCAGTCGACAGAGCATCGCGGATATCGAACGCCGGCTGTACGGGGGCCTCGCTCCAGCGTTGGACCCAGTTTGACGGGTGGCCTCCGTTCAGAAATCGGAGGTTCCGACGTATCTCGCCATTCGACGTACTATGACCACGTCCCCTCCTGCCCTTGAGGGAGCGGATGAGTTTCGAACTCCACCGACCAACGCCGTTGGCTCCGGACGCCCAGCCGCTCGTCAGAACGCCTCGTTGCCGAGACAGCCGACGAATAAGGCGAGGACTTCATCGTTGAGCGCTGAGCTGACCACGTCGATCGTCGAGACTGAGCCGGCCGTGTTGTGCGCCGTATCCTCGCCAGCCATGGACCGTCGATCGACGATCGTCTGGCCACGTGCGGGCCCGGGAGCGAGTACTACTTGAACCGGTCGGCTCTCGACACCAAACAGCTCGGGCGACACCAACGCGCACAGCGTCCCGGCGTCTCCAATGCAGTCGTAGATGACCGGCGTCCCGCTGGAGGGATCTGCAGCCTCGAAGGCGAGTAGGCGGCCCGCGACCTGATGGATCGGGTTCTCCGACGCGCTCAGTTCCGCGACCTTCTGGGCGCCGACCCTCATGCTCCACAAGATGTCCCAGCCGTACATCGTCAGCGGGAGTCCGCTGGTGAGCACGATGTGCGCAGCTTCGGGGTCGTGCCAGAAATTGAACTCGGCGACCGGCGTTGCGTTGCCAACCGTGGCCGAGCCGCCCATGAAGATGATCTGCTTGATGCAACCCGTGATCTCCGGATGCAGCCGAAGCAGCATTGCGATGTTGGTCATCGGCCCCAACGCAATGATGGTCATCTGAGCCTCGGCCCCCAGCAGGCATCGGCGCATCAGCTCGACGGCGTGGACCGGTTCGATGCTCCTGTCACTGGGGGGTAACTCCACGTCCCCCAGGCCGTGAGTGCCATGGATCCACGATGCGTCGCGTGGCGGTTCGATGAGCGGACGTCGAGCGCCCAAGGCGACAGGTATCTTCGGCGCGTCGAGGAGATCGAGGATTCTCAACGTGTTCGCGGCAGCATTCTCCACGCTCGTGTTCCCCGCGACACACGTGATCGCCTGGACATCGATGTCTGGGTGCCTCATCGCGAACATGAGGGCCAGCGCATCATCTCGTCCGGTGTCAACGTCGAGGAGGATGTGGTGAGTCATGTGGTCCGGAGCCCTTTCGATCGTCGTTCGCCGCTAAGCCTGCGAGGGCAGACAGTGGCATCACTTCTTCAAATCTAGAAACGTTTCTGTTGTCCCATATTAGCCCTTAGCACTCGCTCTGACACTGGGATGGCTCGCGTTGGTCCTCTTCATTGACGCGAGACTTGAATCGATACTAGTCTCACAGCGAAGGGGCAGCACCGCGACGTGGCGTTCATGAAAGTGACCGGCAGATGGAGCGTCAGCATCATCGGGCAAACCCTGTACGGCCGAACAGCGAACTCCGGGTCGGCTGGCTCTTCGACGGGCGACAGTGAGGATGAGGAAGATGTCTGACTTCAAGCAGCTTGTGCGCTCGGCCTGGGACGCAGCCTGGAACCATGGCGACTCCGACGCTCTCGACGCGATCGTCCACGCCGACTACGCATTGGAGAATGCTGGGCTTGGCCAGACCTCGGGTCTAGCCGAGCTGAAGGGTCAGATCCGAGATATGCGGGCCGCGATGCCCAACCTGCAGACCACAGTCGACATGATCGTTGTGGACAACGACGACTTCGCCCTGTTCTGGTCGGCGACCGGAACCTTTACGAATCCGTTCGGCGATGTGCCACCCACGAAGCGTTCGCTTGAGGCCAACGGTGCGATCCAAGGAACTCTGCGCGATGGCCGGATCATCCGCGAGCGCGTTACCTGGGACCCGACTGTTGAAATGCTCTCTGACCTCGGAGCGCCCGGGCTACCGTCGGCTTTCGAGTCGCATGCCGACAACTACATTGCCGAACCCGAAGACGGGCCAAGCATGGAGGAGCTCAAGGACTTTAACCGTAAGTTCGTCACGGGCGTCACCGTCGTGACGGCCATCGACTCCGAGGGACGACCTCGCGGTCTAGCCGTCAGCGCATACATGCCGATCTCCCTGGACCCGCCCCTCGTTGTCTTGTGCGTCCAGAAGACGTCGTCGACCTACGCGTCCCTCTTTGAGGCCGAAAACCTCGGCGTCAACATCATCGCCAACACTCAGGGCGCCGTCGTCGCTAGGTTCGCCTCGAAGGACCCGGACAAGTTCGCCGGGCTTGACTGGCACCCTGCGCCGGCGGGCTCGCCGATGATCGGCGGGTCGTCTGCGTCGATCGAGGCTGAGATCAAGGAGAGGTTCCGGGCCAAAACCCACGTTGTGATCGTTGCCCGGGTCAAGCATCTGGAGATCGCCAGCCTCGACCCCCTGGTGTACAAAGCGGGCAAATTCTATGACGGGGCCTCGCTGACGGAGATGTGAGTGGCGCACCCACGTTGCGCGTGCACCGCGCATCTGCGTGCCTGAAGCGCCCCGCTTTGAAGCCGCTCCTGCTTGAGTCAGGAGGATGCGCACCGTGCGGAAGAAGTCGATGGAGAGTTGCAGGCAAGGCTGTACGTCGGGTCAGTCACCACCAGGGCGAGGACTCCTCGTTACGGCCGCCGGGGCTGCGGTGGTTGAGCAGCGTCGTTGTTGTGATCCTCGCTTTGCCGCATAGCGCAGTCGAGTGCCTACCAATTGCCGCCCACTCTTTCCGCGGTGACACAAGCCAGTTCCTGTCGCCGACGAGAGTCAGCTCCAATCGACGCTGAAGTAGCGCGTCTCCTGGTACTCGCGAATGCCTTCGTGAGCTCCCTCTCGACCGATGCCGCTCTGCTTGATTCCGCCGAACGGAGCTGACGGGTCGGAGATGATGCCGCGGTTGATGCCGACCATGCCAGCGTCGAGCTGTTCGGCAATGCGCAACGCATCCTGCAGTCGGCCTGCGTAGACGTATGCCGCCAGTCCGAACTCTGTGTCGTTGGCCGACTTCAGCATCTCGGCTTCGTCGGTCCAGCTGACGATCGGCGCAACGGGGCCGAAGATCTCCTTCGAAAGAATGTGAGCGCGTACGGGCACGTCCACCAGGACCGTCGGTGGGTAGAACCAACCTGTGTCGGGCACGGTGCCCTGGACCGCCACACGAGCCCCGTCCGCGATGGCGGTCTTGACCAGTTCGGCGATGCCAGCCCGAGCCTTTTGGCTGATCACCGGCCCGATCTGATTCTCGTGGTTGGACGACGGACCAACCTCCAGTGCTTCCACCGCGGCGCTGAACTTCTCCACGAACTCGTCAATCACGTCTTCGTGGACGTAGAACCGGTTGGCTGCTGTGCAGGCCTGCCCGCCGCCACGGAACTTGGCGATCATCGCGCCGGCAACGGCCTCGTCGATGTCAGCGTCAGCGGTGATGACGAACGGCGCATTGCCGCCCAACTCCATGCTTGCGTTCACGATCCGGTCGGCGGCCTGGCGCATCAAGATGCGGCCCACTCCGGTGGAGCCGGTGAAGCTGATCTTCCGAACGCGTTCGTCCTTGAGCCAGGCACTGACCACCGACGGCGCGTCCGTGGTCGGCACGACATTCACCACGCCCTCGGGAACACCCGCCTCCTGCAGAAGTCGCGCCAACGCGAGCGCGGTCAGTGGGGTTTCCTCGGCTGGCTTGAGCACGACAGTGCAACCTGCGGCCAGAGCAGGAGCGATCTTTCGCGTTGCCATGGCAGCCGGAAAGTTCCATGGCGTGATCAGCGCTGCCACGCCGACCGGAACGTGGGTGACGAGGGTCTTTGCGCCGCCGCCGGGGGCGTCGCCGTAGGTTCCTTCCCCGCGGACGGCCTCTTCGGAGAACCAGCGGAAGAACTCGGCGGCGTAGGTCACCTCTGCACGTGCGTCCTGAACCGACTTCCCGTTCTCGGTCGCGATGAGGCAGGCAAGTGCGTCGGTGTCACGGACCATCAGGTCATAGCAGCGCCGCAGGATCTCGGCCCGCATGCGTGCCGGCGTCACCGCCCAGGAAGCGAAGGCGGCGGCCGCCGCGTGGACTGCTTCGGTTGCGTCCTGCACGGTACCGTCGGCGACCCGCTCGATCAGTTGGCCGGTGGCGGGGTTGAGAACGTCGAAAGTCGTCTCAGTCATCGCATTCTCCAGATCTCAATATGTTTCGCATGCGACCGCTGACGCGGCGGCGCCGGGTCAGCCCTGGAGTTCGCCCTTGTAACCCCAGTGAGCGGGGTCGACCGGACGCAGGACGATGGCTGTTTCGTTCGCGGCGTCCTCGCCGAGGACCGAGCCGACGGCCTGGGTGAGGGCCTCGACCATCTTCTTGCTGAACGTGTCGTCGTCGAACCGGTGGTTGAAGAACGATGCTTCGATGTGCGCCATTGCTACTACTCCTTCTTGATAGTGAGAAATCGGGCCGTTCCTGGCCGTGCGGGTGCGACTGGGCGCAACCGTGCTCAGGAATCTCCGGGGTCGGTCTGGACTGCGTCATCGAGGCCGAGGACTGCTGTTGCTTCCCGAACGTGTGCGGTGATGTCGCGTCCAGCGCGGACGATGTGCCTGAGGTTTGAGCGCTGAGTCAGATGCCCGATCTCGGTGAGCACGTTCCCCTCCACGACCACTGCGTCTCCAACGGAGCCGATCGAAAGCGAGCCCAGCTCCGGGCGGTCGAGCATCAAGGCGGCGTTGGTGGTCGCGGTGGCGAGCGCCTCCTCCGACGACATCCCGTGCTTGACGTACAACTCGAGCTCGCGAGCATGCGCACCGAACGGACACAGGGTTCCCGAAGAGTCGGTTCCCATGGCCACCGTTACGCCAGCTTCCCGCGCCAGGCCGAACGACTCGATCGTCCGCTCGTGGGCGTCGCTGAGGTCTGCGACTGCTTGGGGGCTCAGTCCGCGACTGGTGCCCTCGCGCTGGCACCAGTCGTTGAACGACATGGTAGGGACGAGGAATGTGCCCTTCTCGGCCATCTCCGCTGCCGTTTCCTCGTCGAGGTACGAACCGTGCTCGATCGAGTCGACTCCCGATGCAAGGCTGCGCCGGATTCCGTCGGCCGAGAGGGCGTGAGCGGCGACTCGTAGGTCCAGGTCGTGCGCTGTGTCCACGATGGTGGTCAGTTCGGCGACGCTGTAGTTCGGCCAATGCGGCTGCTCGCCCTTCGACATGCCACCGCTGGCCATTACTTTGATGAAGTCGGCGCCGGCCTTCGCCTGGATCCGTACCAACTTGCGGCACTCCTCGACGCCGTCCGCAGTGTCCCACCGCTCACGCCGGGTGTAGGGGGGGTAGAACAGATCACCGTGGCCGTTGGTCATCGTGATCCACCACGGGGAGACAAGCAAGCGGGGACCGATTGTCAGACCTTCGTCGATGAAGTCGCGGAGCTCGATCTCGCCGACTCCGCGGTGGCCCATCACCCGCAGCGTGGTGAACCCCGAGGCGAGCGCCCTGTGGGCATTGCGCAACCCGTGCAGCAGCTTCCCCGGGTTGCTCACCTGCCCCCTGAAAACGTCGCTCGGAACCACTCGGCTGTGGTCGGAGTTCGTCGTCAGGTGAACGTGCGCGTCGATCAGCCCTGGCAGCACCGTGCATCCGACGGCGTTGATACGGGGCGTGCCAGTAGGCACCTGTTCCCCGCCCCGCGGGCCTGCGTAGACCACCGTGCCGGCCTGGATGTGCACCAGCCCGTCCGCGTGCAGCTCACCCGGCCCGACCCAGACCGATCCGCCTTCGATAACGACGTCGGCAGTTGTCATCGCAGGTCCAGGACACACAGTGGTTGTGACATGAGCTTTGCCCCTTAGAAGGTGTGGTTCTTTCCACCGAAGACAGCGCTGACGGAGTCATCGGTGAAGATCCTGCTGATCGAGTCAGCGAGCAAGGGTGCGCACGAAAGCACCTTGATCTTGTCCGGGGCGCCAGCACGCAACGGAATGGTGTCGGTGACTACCACCTGCTCGAACGGCGATGCAGCCAACCGCTCGTAGGCAGGTCCGCTGAAGACACCGTGAGTAGCTGCGGCGAGGACTCGGCGAGCACCGGCGTTGATCAATGCGTCGCCGGCCGCGCACAGCGTTCCAGCCGTGTCGATGATGTCGTCGATGACGATCGCCGTCTTTCCTCGTACGTCTCCGATGATGCTGGTGATCTCAGCGACCTGCTGCTGGGGGCGCTCCTTGTCGAGGATCGCCAGCCCTGCGCCGATCTGGGTTGCGAACGCCTTGTTGAGCTTCACCCGTCCGGCATCCGGGGCAACAATCACCAGGTCGTCGTCCAGGCCGGCGAAATACTCGCTCAGGATCCCGATAGCGGTCATGTGGTCTACAGGAATCCCGAAGAAGCCCTGCAGCTGGCCAGCGTGGAGGTCCATGGTGAGGACCCGGTCGACGCCGGTCGCCTCAAGGGCGCGTGCCACCATGCGAGCCGAGATCGGCTCGCGTGGAGCCGACTTCTTGTCCTGCCGCGAGTACCCGTACCACGGCGTCACTGCGATCACGCGGTGCGCACTGGCGCCCACTGCGGCGTCCACCATGACCAGCAGCTCCAACAGCGAATCGTTCGCATTGATGCCGGTCTCCGGGTTGCCACACATCGGCTGCACGATGAAGACATCGGCCCCACGAATGGACTCGTCGTACCTGCTGTAGACCTCTCCGCTGGAGAAGGTCTTCAGGGTGACCTTGCCGAGCTCGATTTCCAGAATGTCGGCGATGGCTCCGGCCAGCGGAGCGTTCGACCGCCCCGAGAACATCATCAGTCGCTTACCGGGCGACTGCAAGGAGATGTCACTGTTCGAGTGTGGTCCCTGATCGAGCTTCATTGCTTTGCGGCCTTTCGATGTTGTGTCACGGATGGTCAACGGTTATTGCTGGCGAGTGAGACTTCACATCGCGAGCAGAGCCTCAATCGCTGCCACGGTCGGCATACTGGTGCGGGCGCCCGCGCCCTCGACTGACAGCGTCGCTGCGGCTACCCCTCGCCTCGCCGCAGTCTCGATGCCCTGACCTGCCGCAAGCTCGGCTGCGAAAACACCGTTGAATGTGTCGCCGGCGCCGGTGGTGTCGACGACCTGGCGGGCCTTGCCCGCCGCAATCTTTGTGGTGCTCCCGAGCTCGTCACACACGAGCACACCCTCGGCACCCAGGGTGACGACGACAGCTGCGCCGGTATGGCCTGCGACGGCAGCTGCCATCGCTTCTACGGACGTCTCGTCGCCATGCCCCAGCAGCCTGTAGACGTCTTGAAGCTCACCTCGGTTGGGCGTGACTATTGGCCCGAGCCGCAACAGATCCACGATGCCAGGCACAACAGGAGCTGGGTTGAGTACGCAGCGCCAGCCCTTCGCAATCGATTCCTGGACCGCAGCGACAACGGCCGGCACCGAGATCTCGGTGCTGACCAGTACGCAACCCGGCCACCCGTCAGCTCGTTCAATCGCTGCTCGAACGTCGTCCGCGGTGATCGCGGCGTTGGCCCCTGCAGCAACCGCGATCTGGTTCTCGCCAGCAGGGTCGACGACGATGAAGGCTGCTCCGGTGGCGCGGCCCTTCTTGACGATGACGTCGGTGACATCGATCCCGTCGGCTTGCAGTTCTTTCAGGGAGCTCGACCCGAATTCATCCTCACCGACCGCCCCGACGTATCGAACGTCTGCGCCGGCACGAAGGGCTGCGACAGCAGAGTTTCCACCTTTGCCGCCACCATGGCGTTGCAGGTCGCTTCCTACGACGGTCTCGCCGGGCCGGGGAAGGGCGGTCGCGGCGACGACCAGGTCGACGTTGAGGGCACCGACTACCAGCAGCCGCCCCCTCATCTGTCGGCCTCGGGTTCGAACATCGACTCAGGCTCCGGATGCGTGAACAGAGAGCACCGGAGCAACCTGCGCTTGCGCAGTCCACTCCAGGATCCCGGTCCACAAGTCGCCGTAGTGCGGCCAGTCCAGGAACTCCTGGGGTGCCCAGTGCGGCGCAAGGTCCGAGGCGAAGGCCGCAGAGCGGCCCGCCCCGTAGCTACCGACAACCAGCATCGGGTCCTCGCCCGCTCGCGCCACGACCGTGGCGTCGGGCTTGGCGATCAGTCTGTTGTAGCCGAGGAGGTGCGGCCAGGTGCCCGCCGCGTTGCCGAGCACCGGGTGGTTCGGATCGCAGACCTCGACCTCAACGCCTTCGGACATCTCGACACGATCGTCGTGGTTGAGCATGGTCACCGGCAACGGCTCTGCGAGCGGGCTCATGCCGAAACGGCCTTTGCCGTCGATGCCGGTGAAGGACAGGTATCCCCCGACCATGAGAAGTCCGCCGCCACGCTGCACGTAGTCCGCCACCAGACCGAGCCGGTTCGGGGACCTCTGTCCCCGCAGGAAGGTTTCGTCCGGAAGTTGGAAGGAGTTCGACCCGATGTCAGAGATGACGACCACGTCGTACTCGTCGATCTCGTCTGCGGATCGGGGGAACTTCAGCGAGATCTCGTGCCCGCGAATGTAGGTGACCTCGAAGCCCGCATCGTTCAGGCAGCCGAGGAAGAAGCCAGCACCCTCTTCGTACTCGGTCGAGTGGAACTGGTCGAAACCCTTCATGTGAATCGTGTGCTTGATCCACGACTCCCCCACGAACAGGACCTTGATCGACGACTCACTGGTCTTCATTACTTTGCACTCCCTTGCGCAATCGGCTTCGTGCTTGTTCTAGAGATGAGTTGCCGTGCCAACGCGTACGCCTCGCGAATGTCGGTGCCCACGTACGTGGTTGCCGCCAGTGACGACAGGACAGGAGATGGGTTGACGGCGACAGAGTTCGGGAAGGTCCTGAAGAGCTCTACATCGCTCGACGAGTCGCCATAGACAACGCAGTCGGTCGGGCCCAGGTTGCGCGCATCCAGTGCGGATCCGGCAATGGTCACCTTCACCATCGGCATCAGTGTCGCCGAGTTCCCCAGCGGTTCTCCCAGTTCGACAGTCGAGCCGTACGTCTCCGAGGCTCCCCAAGCTTCCAGGCCACGTACGAAGAACGTCGGCGACTGCGAGATCACGATCGCGGCTTCGCCGCGAGCCTTGATGTCTGCGAAGGTCTCTGCGATGCCCTCCATCCAGGGAGCTTTCTCGAACGCTTCCTGCAGATCGGCCGGAGTTGCGTGCTGACAGATCTCCAAGAGCTTCAGCCAGAAGTCGTCGTCCGAGATTGAGCCCTCGGCCCACTGCCGTTCGATCTCCTCGCCGACCTCAAGCTGTCCCATCTGGCGCGCCAGCTCGACGGAGGCCGTACCCCTCAACAATGTGCCATCCAAGTCGAAGACATGAAGGCGGGAGGCAGATTGGTTGTCCGTGTCCATCCTCAGCGCTGCCTTTGCGACGCTGACGTCGGACTTTGGTCAAGCACGACGGTCTTGTTCTCCAAGTAAGGGAGCATCCCTGCGAGTCCACCTTCGCGCCCGAATCCAGACTCCTTGAACCCGCCGAAGCCGATGCCGAAGTCCGCTCGGTTCCCGTTCTGGCCGACGGTGCCCGCCCGAAGACGACGAGAGATGGCTTGAGCGCGGTCTGCGTCGTGTGTGAACACGGATGCGTTGAGTCCGAACGGGGAGTCGTTGGCGATACGGATCGCCTCCTCGTCGTCAGCAGCTGCGATGACAGAAAGGACTGGGCCGAAGATTTCCTCCTGGGCGAGCCTGGAGCTGTTGTCGACGTCGCCGAACACGGTCGGCTCGAAGAACCACCCTCGGTCCAAGTCCTTCGGCCGTCCGCCACCGTATGCGAGCTTCGCCCCTTCGGCCTTGCCGATCTCGACGTAGCTCTCGACACGGTCACGCTGCCGTGAGGTTGCCAGGGGACCCATCTCGGCGCTCGAATCAAACGGGTTGCCGACCTTGATGCGCGAGAACCGGTCAGCAAGAGCGTCCACGAACTCGTCATGCCGATGCCGCGGCACCACGATGCGGGTCAGGGAGGCGCAAATCTGACCGGATACGAAACATGCGCCGTCCGAAAGGCTGTCGGCGACCTCGGCGACTTCCATGTCGTCGAGGACGACCGCGGCGGACTTCCCACCGAGCTCGAGTGTGTAACGCCCGATGCGGCCAGACAGGATCCCGGCAATGCGCTTGCCGACTGCCGTGGAGCCGGTGAACGCGATCTTGTCGACTCGTGGGTCGGTGACCAGGGCCTCGGACGCTTCACGGTCCGCGGTGAGGACATTCACCACGCCCGGTGGCAGGCCGACTTGCTCAGCGACCTCGGCGACAACGTAGGCAGCACCGGGAGCCTCAGGTGACGCCTTGATGACAACGGTGCACCCAGCGGCCAGGGCAGGCGCCAGCTTGAAGGCGATGAGTCCCATCGGGGTGTTCCACGGGATGATCGCGCCGACGACACCTACCGGCTCGCCCACGATCATGCCGAAGCCTGCACCGGAGCTCGTGCGGGCCTCCTGCTCGAACGGGTAGCTCTCGGCCAGGTCGGCGTAGTAGTCGAAGGCGGCCGGGACTTCGGTCAGAACGTCTGGAACGATGCTCGCGACGATGCCGGACTCACGGGGCCAGATCTCGACCATGTCGTCGACGCGTTTCTCCAGGGCTCGTGCCATCGCCCGAATGAATTCCGCACGCTGGTGCGGAGCCATGCGTGGCCATGGACCCTCGTCGAACGCTTGGCGTGCCGCTGCGACTGCGCGCCCGACATCGGCGGGTTCTCCCTCCGCAACGGCGTAGAACAGCTCTTCGGTCGCCGCTTCGATCACGTTGATCTTGTGGTCCGTCGTCGGCTCGACCCACTCGCCGCCGATGAAGAACTTCCCTGCGTGCGCAACTGGCGCATTCGCGGTGTTGGTCGCCATGAGTCGATTACCTCCGGTTTCGGCTGAGCAAGAGTTGGGGTCGCTCGCCGGCTCGTGGCGCGCCCCCTGGGAACGTGTGTCGATGCGTCATGTGGATTGCGTCTGCAGTTCCTCGAACGGCCCGCCGTCGGTCACCCGACGGCGGATTGACTGGTAGAGCGGGCCTGTCTTCTCCCGCTCAGTGAAGGCTGCGTTCCATTCCGGGTCCAAGATGAATGCAGCCCACTTGCTCTCCAGCTCAGCCAGGTCCCGGAACCGCATCGTGTAGATCAGCTCGTTGAATGAGTTGTCGCCCAGCGTCGTGAAGCCAACGTGAACCAACTCCATCTCGTGCTTGTGAAAGAGCGGGATCACTTCTGTCTTGAAGAGGTCGATGACGTCGCCCAGACGACCCGCGACGGGGACGTACTCACGAACTTCGTAGATCATCTGTGGTCCTTCTCTCCTGAGCGTTGCGCTCCAAGTCCTCACGGCAAACTCGGTGGGGTCCGGCCTGCGTGGTCGGCTCAGGCTGGCGGTTCGTTCGTGGTCGGTTCGCTAGTCGGCGAACGCGGGAAGAACTTCTTCGGACATGAACTTCAGGTTCTTGACGATGTCGTCGGCCGGCTGGCCGACCGCGATCAGGCAAGCGAGGTGGTCCACACCGATCTTTTCGTAGCTCTTGAAGCGCTCGATCATCTTGTCGGGCGTGGTGAGGATCGGGTCGGCGTACTTCTCGAGAAGGTCTTCTCTGGAGAACGAGTGGTTCTCCGGCGTCATCTGTCCGCGGTGGACGTAGTCGCGGCTCTCGCCCACGTCGCGGGTCGCGAGCCGGCCTTCCTTCGTGTCGACGGTGCCGGGGCCCTTCACCAGGGCCATGTAGTAGTTGTACTCGTTGACGACATCGTCGAAGTACTCCAGAGCCTCTTCCTCGGTCCGGCCCAGCCAGGTGTGCCGGAGGACCATCACGTCACCGCGGGTGTTGCCGGTGACCTCGATCTCGTCGTTGTAAGCGGCCAGAAGATCCTCAAGATCGCCGTACGGCTCGAAGTTCCCGTAGTTCGGCGCCGTGATCAGGTTCAAGCCCTGGCGGGCGACTTTTCGGACCCCGTCGGTGCTCTGGGAAGCTACCCAGATGTCGGGGGGCGGCTGGCTAGCCGGCTTCGGGACCAGGGTGGTCGGAGGGAACGAGTAGTACTGGCCGTCGTGTGCGACGTCGTCCTCGGTGAAGAGTCGTCGGATGATCTCCAGTCCTTCTTCGTACATGGCGCGCTGGTCGGCGGGCTTGACCCCGAGTCGGTCCAGCTGGAATCGGCTACCGCCGCGGGCGACACCAATGCCGACTCGTCCGGGGGCGAGGTTGTCGAGAAGGCTCATCTCTGAGGCGACGAGGAGGGGGTTGTACGCCGGTAGGACGACAACCCCGGGAACGATTCGGAGCCGCTTCGTCCGCTGCGCTGCAACGGTCGCAAACATCATGGCCGACGGATTGGTGACGTAGTTCTGGAACTGGTTCTCGTTGATCGTGATGCCCTCGAAGCCGTATTCCTCAGCGGCGTCGACGATCTTGATCATGCCGTCCAGGACCTCGGACCAGGGACGGCTCATGTCCGGATAGAAGAAGGGTGCCGTCACCCAGATCTTCATTCCCATCGTGTTCTCCTCAACTTGTGTTTCGCGTCGGCAATGAGCCAGAAGGGGTTGTTCCAGTGTGGTCAGTGTGGCCAGTTGGGCGCGGCGGCGATGCGTCAGCGCCGCGCCCAACTGGGGGTTCAGCTGGCGGCTTCGGCGACGACGTCAATCAGCATCGGGGCGAGGTACTCGACGTACCATTCCTGCGGCACCGGCGCCTCACTCGCTGAGATCAGCTCGGAGAAGTCCCACTTCTTGAGCAGCTTGCCGTTGCGGAAGACGGGCTTGAGCAGGTTCTGCTCGGGGCTGACCGAGTCGCGTCGGACGGTCTTGTACTCGCCGTCCTCCAGGATGAGTGCGAGGCGACCGGCCTTGGAGACCTTGAAGTCGGCACCCGTCGGCGCTTTGGCGATGTCGCGCCACTCGCCGTTGACACAGACGGCGTTCGCCTTCTGAGCGAAGTTGTTCGTGTCGCGGTCGACGTGCTGCAGCAGGCCGCCGCCCATACCAAACACGGCGTTGTCGGCCGCCAGGCCGCGGCGCTCCAGTTCCTTGAAGACCTGCCGCAGGCTCGGGCCGGTGACGCCGTCGCCCTGAACGACTCGGATGTACGGAGGGAGGATCTTGAAGCCCTTGCTGTTGAGCTCGTAGCCGAACGCTTCCATGAGCCACTCGGTCGTATCGGCGGTGACCTGAACGATGTCGCCGGAGTCGGGCCGTGCGCCCACGAAACCGGGAAAGTTCTGGATCAACTCCTTCAGCTCGCCGCCGAGGATGTTCTTGACGCAGTTCTCGTGGTCGTAGGTGTCCGTCAGGACGAGCGCGAAGCCATGTTCGCGATACGTCTCGAGCATGTTGCGGATCGCGTCCACCTCGCCCTCGCGACCCCAGGCGGTGAAGCCGGCGTGCTCAGAGTTGGGACCGGAGTTCGACGGGGCGACCGCGTTGTACCAGCGCTTCGCGGCCAGGATGCCCGGCGTGGTGTCGCTCTGGTTGAAGTTGACCAGGTGTGCCATGCCCCCGAGCGCGGCGGACTGCTGCGAGCTGACGCCGCGGGCGCCGTAGTCGTGGAGCATGTGTCGCAGGATGCCCTCGTTGTCGGAGGTGCGCTCCAGGGCGGTCCGGATGACCTGCTTGCAGAGCCAGCTCAAGGTGCCGACCGTGGTGGGGTACCAGATGGCGCGCAGCAGAGCGGTCTCGAAGAAGCTGGTCACCCAGTAGTACTTCGGGTCGGTGTTGATGATCTGCACCAGCACGTTCTTGCTCGGAAGTACCGTTCCCTCGGGGATGGCCTCGATCTCGACGGGCAGGTAGCCGTCGTGGTCGTTGAGGATGCCCATCCAGTTCTCACGGTTGAAGTGCATCCCCTGCTCACGCATGAGGAACTCGGCAGCGTCGATGTCCTCGAGGGTGATCGGACGCATCAGGTAGTCCCGGATGTAGGCCTGGAGACCGACGAACATCGTCACCGGGAACTCGCCACCACGCGATTCGATGTAGGAGGAGATGTACTCGGTGCCCGGCGGGTAGAGAGAGTAGTGACAGTGCTTGTAGTTGTCCGTGTTGATCAGGATGTTGTCGAACTGGTCGCCCAGAGACATCGCTGCTGCTCCTTCGTGTTAGCCGATCCTCTGACCTCAGTCGGGAACGGAACTTGTAACGATTCTATGACAGTCACCGCACGACGCCTCATTGCGCTCGCTTCGGGTCTTCCCGAGGGGTAGAAACCTTTCTACTATCCGAACATTACAACTCCCCATGAGTTCTGTAAACGGGTCTCGACAACAAATTTCGGGCGTACTGACGATCCGCGTGTCCGAGCTACGCAACGCTGGAGTCGAATCGAGTAAAGTCGGCACGCGCAGCTAACAGTTTCGACCGTGAGGGGGCCAATCGTGAATCGGGAATCGGCGACCCAGCCGGTGCGTAGGCCCACCATGAAGGACGTCGCGACACGTGCCGGGGTCGCTGTGAGCACCGTCAGCTATGTGCTGAATGACAGCGGACCGGTCGCGCCGGACCGTCGGCAACGAGTGCTCGAGGCCGTCTCCGCACTCGGGTACCTGCCGAACGAGTCGGCGCGCAACCTCAAGCGTCGAAGCGTCGCCACCATCGGCCTCGTGGTTCCGGATCTGGTCAACCAGTACTTCGCGATGATCGCCGAAGGCGTCGAGCAGGCCGCATCAGAGAAGGATGTCCTGGTTGTCTTCTGCACCCCCGAGGCCACCGGCGATGGCGAGTCGTGGAACAGTCGGTTGCTGCGCAGCCAGCGCCTCGACGGTCTGATCTACCTGGCCGGCGCTGAGACACGCATGGCTTCCCTCGTCGAGCTGACCCGCGTCGGACCAGTCGTCCTCGTGGACGAGAAGTTGCCGGGCTTTGACCTGCCCTCGGTCGTGTCGCAGAATCGGCGCGGGGCAAAAGAGATCGCCAGTCACATCACTTCCTTGGGCCACAAGCGTCTGGCCATCCTTGGTGGCCCGGCCGAGCTGTGGACCGCGGACCAGCGACTGTCGGGATACCGCGAAGCAATTGCTGCGGCCGGGATGGATCCCGACACTGTTCCGGTCCTCGAGGGGGACTACCGTATTTCGTCGGGCGAGAAGCTGGCTTCCGAGGTATTGGACTGCCCCGCCAAGGAGCGGCCGACTGCCTTGATCTGTGCCAACGACCTGATGGCCATCGGGGTGCTCTCGTACTGCCGACGCGCGGAGCTGCGTGTTCCCGAGGACGTTTCAGTCGTGGGCTTCGATGACCTGCCGTTCGCACGCCTCCTGACTCCAGGCTTGACCACGGTCCGACAGCCCGCGCGAGAGATGGGCGTCGCGGCCACGAAGCTCCTGCTCGGCATGGTCGGCGGCGACAAGCCGATGTCTCCCCCGCCGGTGGACGTCACTCCGATGATCCGGGAGTCGACCGGCCCGGCTCCGAAAGCCTAGACAGAGAATGACCACGCCGAGGGTTGTTGTTCGAGACGGCACCCGTGAGTGACCGTTCCTCCACCCACGTCCGAGTCAACGCCGTACTGGGACCCGTTCCAGCCAACTCACTCGGAATGACGCTCACGCACGAGCACCTCATCTGCGCTTGGACCAAGCCGCTGATCGAGCCTGCGGACGCTGCTGACCGCCTCGTCTATGCCAGTCGTGTGGACCCCTCGATGCGGTGGCTGCTTCAGGAGGATCCATCCTGCTGCTTCGACAACGCGCGCCTCGACGACACCACGGCCGTGGTCGACGAGTTGCAGATCTTCAAAGCAGCCGGAGGACGCACGGTCGTCGACTGCACGAACGGAGACATCGGTCGAGATCCCCTCGCCCTGCGCGAGCTATCGGAGCGGACCGGCCTCAACATCGTGATGGGCTCAGGTTGGTATGTGCACCGATATCACGAGGCCCGAACGGCGCCGGCGACAGCGGCCGAACTGTGCGCGGAACTTGTCAGCGAGTTCACCGACGGAGTCGGTGATACGCAGATCAAACCCGGGATCATCGGCGAGATAGGGGTTTCGCCACAGTTCACGCACTCAGAGCGGATCCGTCTCCGCGCAGCCGCCCGAGCGCAACTGGAAGTCAACGTGCCGCTTCTCATCCACCTGCCGGGTTGGCAACGGCGTGCCTTCGAGGTCCTCGACATCGTGATCGGCGAGGAAGGCGTCTCTCCTGGCGCGGTCGTTCTCTGCCACATGGACCCATCCGGCGAGGACGCGGACTACCAACGTCAGGTGGCTGATCGAGGCGTGTGGCTGGAGTTCGACATGATCGGCATGCCGAACTACTTCCCGGGCGAGGGCCAGTCACCCGCGCCCGACCAGACGGCCGTGGCCATCGCGCGGTTGGTTGAGCTGGGCTTCGCCTCCCGCCTGCTTCTCAGCCACGACGTCTCGGTGAAGAGCATGTGGACGCGGAACGGCGGAAACGGCATGGGCTATGTGCCCCGACTGTTCCTCCCGCGACTCGAGCGCCACGGAGTGCCGGCCGGCGTGACCGCCGACCTGCTGACAGGCAACCCCCGCCGCCTGTTCGTCGGCGCCGCGCATGCAGACCCCCGTGGCGCGGTGACGTGCCGGGGCGCGGGCAGGAAGTGACTGGTGACTTTTCGAGCGTCACAACTCAGGTAGTACCGCCCTCAGGAAGGACCAGTCGATGACCCAGCACCTCGGAAATGTATTCAGCTACGACCTCGAGCCGGAGGGCTCCGAGTCTCTCGAAGCCAGCGGCACGACCATCGACACAGCGACTTATCACATCGGGGTAGTAGGCGGAGCAGATGTCGGCGTGTGGGAGGCGAACCCGGGTTTGATCGGTGCGGTGACAGCCGACGAGATCTTCATCGTGCTCGAAGGCCGCGCCGAAGTGACATTCGAGGACACAAAGGAGACGATCCAGGTCGGTCCTGGTGACGTTGTTCGCCTCAACGCCGGCCAACGGAACACCTGGCGCACCTTGGAACGACTGCGCAAGATCTCGGTCTGGACGAGTGGCGAGGCACAGTAGCCGCGCCTTCGCAGGTCAGGACCGGGTCTTGGGGCCGCCTATCGGAATCGAACCGATGACCTTCTCACGACAAGTGGATCGGCCGGGTTCCACACGGCTCTCCAGCAGCTCCCTCAGCTGCGGAACCAGGCTTATCGAGAGATACCACGTCGCCCACGTTCATGCGTCAACTGCAACCGCAACCATCGGCAACAAGAACTCAGACCAAGATCGGGTCGAGCGATCTTCGAACGTCAATCACGCGGCCAGTGTCAGCGACGTAGTGGCGCGCCGTGACCGAAGGGTCACGGTGGCCAAGGACGTCCCGAGCGGCGTCCAGGCCCGCGCTGTGAGCGACCAGAGTGCCCACCGTGCGACGCAACGTGTGCGGGCTGACGGCGGCCAACGGCGTGCCCGTGACCCGCCACGCAGCTTAGTCCGCACGTTGTTCGGCCACAGCCAGCCTCCGCCCGTGTGGGGGAAGACCGGCTGATGCTCCAGCCGCGCCGGCGTTCTAGCTCGACGCCGTCGCAACATCTCCACGACGGCGTGCGGCATTGCAATGCTGCGAGTCGCACCGGTCTTGGTCATCGGCTGACGATGCAGTTCAGCCACGAAGACCTGCCCGGTGGCGGCGTCGCGGCGGGGCTCGACCATGGTGGCCGCCACCCGAACGTACGGAATCTCGCGTCCAGGTCGAGGTCGGTCCACCGCAGGGCAAGCGCCTCGCCGATACGCATCCCAGTGCCCAGCAGCACAAGCACCACGTCGTGCAGCTCGGAGGTTCGCCGGGTGCCACCCATCAATAGGCCGCGAGCGTCGCGAGCAACACCGTCTCGATGGGACCGCGTCAGCTCAAGCAGGTCGCGAGCCTGCTCGACCCTAAGCGCCTGCACCACACGGCGTCGGCGAGGTGCGCGCCTGACCTCGCGCATCGGGTTGGCAGTCAACGCGTCGTGACGCACCGCCATGGCGAACATCTGCGCGAGCACACTGCGGGCGACCCGGGTGGTGCGACCGCTGAAGTCCACTCGGGTCAGTGCCTCATCGACCACCCCCGTCCTGGCCTCGGTCAGCCGCAGACCGCCCAGTTGAGGGTTGATGATCCGAGAGAGCGCACTCTGGTACCCGGCCAGCGTCTGCGGCGACACCAGACCAATGTCCTTGCCGCGCCCAGTCTCTGTAGAAGAGTCCTGGGCCTCCTCACGGCGGCGCCGCATCCAGTACTCCCCCAGCTCCTACACGGTCATGTCCGGCTCGGCCCCACGAAAGCCGAGAGGGCGCCTCTGCGAAAGCCGCTCCTCCAGCGCCACCTCGGCCTCACGACGCCCAGGCCGGCGCGCCTTCACAAGCCGCCGGCGGCCATCGAGGTCGCGTACCCACACCGCGGCCAGCCACTGCTCCGCAGAGCCACTGGTAACCGGACGGACCCAGATCACTCCGATCTCGCCCACTTGCGTGCGACTACTCAACGGCGTGAACTCCTTGTCCTCGACGACGATCCCCCGCCTAGTTGGCGAGCGAAGCGGGAACTATGCCGCTTCGTGGGCCGGCTGGCGAATCGTTCAGGACCGATGACCCACTGGTGACTCACTGGTGACCTCGCCGCGGTGAAGCTCCGGTCGTCC
>JAOPYC010000204.1 GCA_025964795.1 Marmoricola sp. | reverse complement strand
GCGAACGGCTGATCAAGCGGCACGGCGACGCACCGCGCAAGCCCTGGATCTACCTCATCGTGGCCACCGGAGACATCTACGAGGACATCCCTCAGGCCCAGCAGGCAGCCCGTGAGGGAGCCGACGTGATCGCGGTGATCCGCTCGACCGGTCAGAGCCTGCTCGACTACGTGCCCGAGGGCGCCACCCGCGAGGGGTTCGCCGGCACCTACGCGACCCAGGAGAACTTCCGGCTGATGCGGGCGGCGCTCGACGAGTCCAGCCGGGAGCTCGGCCGCTACGTCCGGCTGACCAACTACGCCAGCGGCCTGTGCATGCCGGAGATCGCTGCCCTGGCCGGTCTCGAGCGCCTGGACATGATGCTCAACGACTCGATGTACGGCATCCTCTTCCGCGACATCAACCCGGTGCGGACCTTCGTCGACCAGCGGTTCAGCCGCCAGGTCCACGCACGTGCCGGGATCATCATCAACACCGGCGAGGACAACTACCTCACCACGGCCGACGCCGTCGAGGCCGCGCACACGGTGACCACCAGCCAGCTGCTCAACGAGTACTTCGCCAAGGAGGCCGGGCTCGAGGACTGGCAGCTCGGCCTGGGGCACGCCTTCGAGATTGACCCGGCGGTGCCGGAGTCGTTCCGGATGGAGCTCGCGCACGCCCTGCTCGCCCGGGAGCTGTTCCCGAAGGCGCCGCTGAAGTGGATGCCGCCCACCCGGCACATGACCGGTGACATCTTCCGCGGTTACCTGCTCGACGGGTTCTTCAACCTGGCCGGGGCGCTGACCGGCCAGGGGATCCTGCTCGTGGGGATGATGACCGAGGCCGTCGTCACGCCGTGGATCAGCGACCGCGACCTGGCCCTGCAGAACGTCCGCTACGTGATGGAGGCGGCCGGCAACCTGCACGAGGACTTCCGCCCCGCCCCGGACGGCTTCATCGCCAACCGCGCCCGGCAGGTGCTGGGGGAGTCGATCGACCTGCTGGGCCGCATCGTCGACCACGACCACGGCCTCCTCGACGCCATCGCCGACGGCACCTTCGGCCTGATGAAGCGCCCCGCTGACGCCGGCCGCGGCCTGGAGGGCGTGGCGAGGAAGTCGTCGGGCTACTACAACCCGGCGACCGAGATCCTGGAGGACAAGTCATGAGCGACGTGGTCTCGACGAGCCCAACCGACGGGAAGCGCCTGCTGCGGCCCTACGGGGACACCACGGGGGACGGGATGGTCCAGGTGTCCTTCACCCTGCCGATGGCCCACTCCAAGATCGCCGAGGGCGCGGCCGTCCAGCTGGCCAACAAGATGGGGATGGACCCGGCGCTGGTCGCGCACGCGAAGCCGATGGGGCCCGACTTCGCCTTCTTCGTCGTCTACGGCCGGGTGAACCACCTGGTGGACCCGTCGGTGGTCGAGATCGTGGAGCGCGACTACGAGCTGCTCACCCCCAAGGAGGTCAACGCGACGGTCAAGCGGACGCTGCGACGACGGATGGTGGTGGTGGGCGGCTGCATCGGCACCGACGCGCACACGGTCGGCATCGACGCGATCCTGAACATCAAGGGCTTCGCCGGGGAGAAGGGCCTGGAGTACTACCGCGAGCTCAAGGTGGTGAACCTCGGCGCCCAGGTCTCGGTGCCCCAGCTGGTCGAGCGGGCGGTGGCCGAGAAGGCCGACGCCGTGCTGGTCTCCCAGGTCGTCACCCAGCGCGACGCGCACCTGTTGAACACCCGGGAGATGTCGGCGGCGTTCCGGGAGGCGTTCCCGGCGGCCCGCCGGCCGCTGCTGGTCGTCGGCGGACCCCGGTTCGACGAGACGATGTCGGAGTCGCTCGGCGTCGACCGCGTCTTCACCCGCGGTACGACGCCGGGCGAGGTCGCGAGCTATCTGGTGCACCGCCTGGTCACGGACAGGAGGGCGTCGTGAGCACCCCGGGGAACGTCCCGGAGGTCGGCCTGACGGTCGTGCACCGCTGCTACGTCTCCTACTCCCACGCGCACTACGCCGGTCACCTGGTCGACGGCGCCTGGGGACTCGGGCTGTTCGGCGACGTGGCCACCGAGCTGTGCATCCGCACCGACGGCGACGAGGGGCTGTTCGCGTCGTACTCCGACGTGCAGTTCCGGGCACCGGTGCGGGCCGGCGACGTCGTGGAGGCACGCGCCACCCTCGTCCGCGCCGGCCGCCGGTCCCGCGAGATGGAGTTCGAGCTGGTCGTGGTGGCCCGCGGCGACAGCGCGGCCGGTGAGTCGGCGGCGCGGATCCTCGAGGAACCCGTGGTGGCGACGACGGCCACCGGGACGGTCGTCGTGCCCGTGGCACGTCCGTAGGTCTGGACCAGCCCGGCGTGTCCAGTGCGACACGCCGTTCCACCCAGATTTCCGTAACTCTTTGTTCACCCCGACGCAACGACCTGACCTGCGATTTCGTCGTGTCGGGGCAGGTCGGGAGGGTGTTGACATCGTGCCCCGCCACAGGTCAGGGTCTGCGGGTTACTCCGGGCAGAACGTCAACCACATGTCCGACGGATGCGGTTCCGGGCCATCTCGCCAAGATGGTCGCGGGGGTCGCACTTGGCGGGTCGGGCACGGTGGCTCGACGGGAGGACACGGGGGGAGCGCGGCGACCAGTAGACAACGCATACGACTCTGGCATCCGGCCAGGGCGTGAGCGGTCCGAAGGTCACTCACCTCCCCCCGCCCTGCCCTTCACCTCGAGTGAGAGCGCCCCCGGCCTCGGGCGGGGGATCCCACCAGCCCACGCGGCTCCCGATAGGTTCCTCGCATGGCTCCCCACGGCGTTCCCGACGGCCTGGGTCGCGTGCTGATGGTCATCCCCACCTACAACGAGGCGCTGAACCTCGCGCTGGTCGTCGAGCGGCTGCGCACGAGCCTGCCGCAGGTGGACGTCCTCGTCGTCGACGACAGCTCCCCGGACGGCACCGGCTCCCTCGCCGACGAGATCGCCGACGCGGACCCCCAGGTCTCGGTGCTCCACCGCAGCAGCAAGCAGGGGCTGGGCGCGGCCTACCTGCACGGCTTCCGGGAGGCACTGGAGCGCGGCTACGACGTCATCGGCGAGATGGACGCGGACGGCTCGCACCAGCCCGAGCAGCTGCACCTGCTCCTGGACGCACTGGTCGAGGCCGACCTCGTGATCGGCTCCCGGTGGGTTCGCGGGGGGAGCATCGTCAACTGGCCGCTGCGGCGCCAGCTGCTGTCCCGGGGTGGCAACTTCTACACCCGGACCCTGCTCGGGATCAGCGTGCGGGACGCGACCGCGGGCTACCGCGTCTTCCGGCGTACGACGCTGGAGCGGATCCGCCTGGACGAGGTCGTGGCCCTCGGCTACGTGTTCCAGGCCGAGCTCGCCTACCGCACGGTCCGCGAGGGCCTGCGCGTCGTCGAGGTGCCGATCGAGTTCGTGGAGCGCGAGCGCGGCGACTCCAAGATGAGCACCGAGGTGGCCACGGAGTCGCTGAAGCGGATCACCCGGTGGGGGCTCAGCGAGCGGCGGAGACGGGTGCTGGCCGCCCTACGCCGGAACGGCCGCCGGGTCCCGGACGTTCACGAGTCATGAGCCCCACGAAGAAGCGCAGGTTCCCCTGGTGGCTGCTGGTGGTCGCCTTCGTGGTGGTGCCGCTGGTGGAGATCTACGTGATCATCCAGATCGGGCAGGTCATCGGCGCGTGGTGGACCATCCTGCTGCTGATCGCCGACAGCGTCCTCGGCTCCTGGCTGGTCAAGCGCGAGGGTGCCCGGGCGTGGCGGGCGCTGCAGGTCGCCCTCCAGCAGGGCCGGATGCCCGCGCGCGAGCTCGCCGACGGGATCCTCGTGCTGGTCGGCGGCCTGCTGATGCTGACCCCGGGCTTCGTGCTCGACATCGTCGGGGTGCTCTGCATCCTCCCCGTGACCCGGCCGATCGGCCGCCGGGTCCTGTCGGGCCTGATCGGCCGCCGTCTGACGGGCGTGGGCCTCGGTTCCGTGGCCGGCACACGCGGCTTCCCGGGCGCGGCCGATCCCTGGACACGCCAACGCCCTGGACCGGTCCCCGACGACGGGGTGGTCCAGGGCGAGGTGGTCGACGAGGGACCCCCGGAGGGGCCACCCCAGCCTCAGTGAGGCGTCAGCGTGCGACGGCCTTCTTCTTGCGAGCACTGGCCCGGTGCAGGTGCGCCGGCCCGATCTCGCCGCCGCGCAGCAGCTCCAGGCGCTCGGTGAGGATGTCCTCGAGCTCCTTGATGGAGCGGCGCTCCAGCAGCATGTCCCAGTGCGTGCGAGCCGGCTTCTCGGCCTTCAGCTCGGGCTCGATGCCGGACGTGGCCCGACCCTCGGCGCCGCACCGCGGGCACTCCCACAGCGCGGGGACGTCGGCCTCCACGGACATGGTGATCTCGAACTCGTGCCCGTGGGCACAGCGGTAACCCACCTGCTGACGAGCCGCGAACTCGATTCCGCGCTCGTCCTCGAAGCTCTGCCCCCCCAGTCGGGCTCCACGTAGCGTGCGCTCTCCCATGAGAACCTCCAAAGTTCTGCACCCAGACCGGACGGGTCGTGGATGTCGTACCCCTCATGCGTACCGTCACTGAGACGGTTCGGCAAGCCGGTCGTGACGCCGGTCGGGTGATGTGAAATCTGCTGGCGCCACGTCGCGGCGCCGTCATGCAGTCCAACGAGCGTAACGGACCAAGGATTCCCGCAGTCGGGAAGTGGACACCTCACGAGAACGTGGCAAGGGTCACCCCGCGCGGTTGCTGAGGCTAGACCTTCGCCGGGACCCGGTTGCCGGCCTCACGGATGCCCCGCTCGGGGTCGAGGCGGAGCAGGAAGAAGGCGCCCAGCACGAAGAACACGATCAGGGCCAGGATCGCCGGTCGGTAGGAACCGGTGACCTGGAAGACGATGCCGAACAGCAGGGTGCCGAACCAGGAGGTGCCGCGCTCGGCGGCGCCGTACAGGCTGAAGTACTCGCCCTCGCGGCCGCGGGGGATCAGCAGGCTGAAGAACGAGCGCGAGAGCGCCTGGGTGCCGCCGAGGACCACCCCGATGCCCACCCCGATGACCAGGAACAGGGCGATGTTCTTCGCCGGCAGGAAGAACGCGAGCACCAGGATCACCATCCAGGCGTAGGTGCCCCAGAGGATCGACCGGTAGGCGCCGTGCCGGGCCGCCAGCCGGCCGAAGTAGAGCGCCCCACCGAAGGCCACGAACTGGATCAGCAGAATCGCTGCGATCAGCACGCTCTGGTCGAGCTTGAGCTGCTTGGAGCCGTACGTCGAGGCCTCGTAGATCACCGTCTGGATGCCGTCGTTGAAGAACAGGTAGGCCACCAGGAAGGTGAGGGTCATCGGGTACTGGCGCAGCTCCTTGAGCGTCGTCCACAGCTGGCCGAAGCTGCGCTCGAACACGGTGCCGCTGGCCGCCACCACGTTCACGGGCGCGTAGTTGCGCAGCCGCACCAGCGGGATGATCGTGAACCCGGCCCACCAGAGCGCGGCCGAGAGCAGGGAGAGCCGCACCGACATGGCCTCGGTGAGCCCGAAGGTGTCGTGCATCGTGTAGACGACCAGGTTGACCAGCAGCAGGGTGCCGCCGCCGAGGTAGCCCCACGCCCAGCCGCGGGACGAGGCTCCGTCGCGCTCGTCCTCGGTCGAGATGTCGACCAGGATCGCGTAGTAGGACACCAGCGAGCAGCCGCCGAGGATGCTGCTGAGCACGACCGCGACCGCGCCCAGCTGCCAGCTCTCGCCCTTCATGAAGAACAGCAGCCCCGCGAAGAAGGAACCGGCGAAGGCGTAGGCCGCCATGTGCCACTTCTTGCGGGCCGACCGGTCCGCGAACGCGCCGACCACCGGCAGCACGAACGCGCTCAGGATGGTGGCGAAGCTGGTCAGGTAGGCCGGCAGCGACCCCGCGGCCAGGTGCAGCCCGAGCACGCTGACCGTCCTGCTGCAGGTCTCGTCGGGGTCGGCGCAGCCGGCCGCCTTGCCGGCGACTGTGATCATGTACGGCGCGAACAGCACCGAGAGCACGGTGGTGTAGAAGGCGGAGTTGGCCCAGTCGTACCAGTTCCACGCCTTCTGCTGCTGGAGGCGGTCGATGGGGGAGAGGTCGGCGATGCCGACCGGTGCGGGGGTGCTCATGCGGGTTGCCTCCATTGGCCGCGCCTGACGAGAACTTCCTTGAGCACATCGGTCCGGTCCGTGATCAGCCCGTCGACGCCGAGGTCGAGCAGCTCGTCCATCTCCGCCGGGTCGTCCACGGTCCACACGTGGACGTGGACACCGGCGGCGTGGGCCCGTCGTACGACGCGCCGGGTGACGACGGGGACGACGCCTCGACGGTGCGGCACCTGCAGCGCAGCGACGCGGTGGCGCGTCAGCAGTTGGGCCGCGCGGGCGGAGGGGGCGGCGAGGAAGAGGGCCACCTCGGGAGGCGCGGCGGAGGTGGCCACCCGGCCGCCGGTCGCGCGGCGGAAGGCGTCCAGCCGGCGCTGCGCGAAGGAGCCGACACAGACCCGGTCGTGGCTCCGGGTGTGGTCGAGCAGGTGGGCCAGGGGCTGTACGGCGCCCAGTGCCTTCAGGTCGATGTTGAAGGAGGAGTCGGGAAACTCCTCGAGCAGCTCGGCCATCGTCGGCACCACGTGCTCGCCGCTGATCCGGGCCAGCGCGATCTCCTGGGCATCGAGGTCCGACAGCTTGCCGAGCCGGTCCGTCACCCGGTCGAGGACGGCGTCGTGGAAGGCCAGCAGCGCGCCGTCGCGGGTGACGTGGACGTCGGTCTCCAGGTAGCGGTAGCCCAGGGCCGCGGCGTGCCGGAAGGCGCGGACCGTGTTCTCCAGCCCGGGGATCTCGGGGTGGAGGGCACCGCCGCGGTGCGCCATCGCCAGCACGGACCCCGGCTGGTCGAGCACCGCGTCGAGATAGGCGAACCCGGTCACCGGGCTCTCGCCCGGCACGGGCCTCGGGTCCGCGCTCACGCCTGAAGTATTCACCTGCATCCGCTGATGGTGCCCTCGAATCGCCGCTCGGGCATCCGCGTTGCTACTCAGTCACCGCTAAGCGCTCAGAGATCGTGGAAGGTCTCGATCTGCGCACCGAGCTCGTTGAGCCGGTCGGCGAGGCCCCCGTAGCCGCGGTGGATGACGTAGGTCGAGCGGAGCACCGAGGTGCCCTTCGAGGCGAGCATGGCCAGCAGGATCACCACGGCCGGGCGCAGGGCCGGCGGGCAGACGACCTCGGTGCCCGACCAGCGGGTGGGACCCTCGATCATCACGCGGTGCGGGTCCATCAGGGTGACCTTGCCACCGAGCTTGTTCAGCTCGGTGAGGTAGATCGCTCGGTTCTCGTAGACCCAGTCGTGCAGCATCGTCTGGCCCTGTGCGGTCGCCGCGATGACCGCGAAGAACGGCAGGTTGTCGATGTTCAGGCCCGGGAACGGCATCGGGTGGATCTTGTCGATGGGGGAGCGCAGGGTCGAGTGCAGCGTGGTCACGTCGACGAGACGGGTGTGCTTGTTGGCTGCGACGTACTCCTCGGAGAGCGAGTAGCGGAACCCCATCTCCTCGAGCACGGCGAGCTCGATCTCCATGAACTCGATCGGCACCCGCTTCACGGTGATCTCGGAGTCGGTGACGATGGCGGCGGCCAGCAGGGACATCGCCTCGATCGGGTCCTCGCTCGGGGCGTAGTCCACATCGGTGTCGATCTCGGTGCAGCCCGTGACGACCAGCGTCGTGGTGCCGATGCCCTCGATGCGCACGCCGAGCTTCTGCAGGTAGAAGCAGAGGTCCTGGACCATGTAGTTGGAGCTGGCGTTGCGGATCGTGGTGGTGCTGTCGCACAGCGCCGCGGCCATCAGCGCGTTCTCGGTGACGGTGTCACCGCGCTCGATCAGCACGATCGGCCGGGTCGGCACGATGCCCGTCTGCACCAGGGCGTGGTAGCTGCCCTCGGTCGCCTTCACCTGGAGGCCGAAGGGCCGCAGCGCCGTCATGTGCGGCTCGACGGTGCGGCTGCCGAGGTCGCAGCCGCCGGCGTAGGGCAGCTCGAAGTCGCTCATCCGGTGCATCAGCGGGCCCAGGAACATGATGATCGAGCGGGTACGGCGGGCCGCCGCCTCGTCGATCGCGCTCAGGTCCAGGTTCGGGGGAGGGGTGATCTCCAGGTCGTTCTCGGCGTTCAGCCAGCGCACCTTGACACCGATGCTCTCCAGCACCTCGATCAGCCGGTTGACCTCCTCGATGCGGGCCACGCGGCGCAGCGTCGTACGGCCCCGGTTGAGGAGGGAGGCGCACAGCAGCGCGACGCCGGCGTTCTTCGAGGTCTTGACCTCGATCGACCCGCGCAGCGTGGTCGGGCCCGTCACCCGGAGGTGGGTCGGGCCCTGGCCGATGCTCACCAGGGGGGAGTCGAGCGCCTCGCCGATGCGCGCCAGCATCTCCAGGGAGAGGTTCTGGTGGCCGCGCTCGATGCGGTTCACGGCGCTCTGGCTGGTGCCCAGCACCTCCGCCAGCTGCAGCTGCGTCCACCCGCGATGCTTGCGCGCGTCCCGGATCAGGTTGCCGATTCGTCCTAGATAGCCCTCAGTCACCGGGCGACCCTATCTCAGATATGAGATAAAACCGCCTCGGCCGACCGGTGTGTCACGTGGTGGCGATCGTCTCGCCGGGCTCGCCGAGTGGGTCGTCGGCCGGCCCCAGGTGGCGCTGCATCCAGAGCACGTCGTGCCAGGCCCCGAACTTCCAGCCGATCCGGCGGTAGACGCCGACCGGCTCGAACCCCAGGCTCCGGTGCAGTCCCTCACTGGCCGGGTTCGGGAGGGCGATGCCGGCCAGGACGGTCCGGTAGCCCCGGTCGTGGAGGCGGGGGAGCAGGGCGTCGTACAGCGTGCGGCCGAGGCCGGCCCGTCGGTGGCCGGGCTCCAGGTAGACGCTCACGTCGCACGCCCAGCGGTAGGCGGCCCGACTGCGGTGCGGGGTGCCGTAGGCGAAGCCGACCACCCCGTGCGGGCCCTCCAGGACCAGCCACTCGTGGGTGTCGAGGGAGGCTGCGATGCGCCCCTCCATCTCGGCCACCGTCGGTGGCTCCTCCTCGAAGCTGACGACCGTGCCGACGACGTACGGCTCGTAGATCTGCCGGCAGCGCAGGGCGTCGTCCAGGCGTGCTCGACGGAGACCCGGCGAGACCGGTGGCCGGGCGTCAGGGAGGTCGGGAGCGCTCACGGGACCGACCGTAACGGCTGGTTCGGTGCGGCGTGCCCCACCCTGCGGACCAACTGGGCTAGACCAATTCCGCTCCCACGGATGAAGCCCCCGTCCCCGGGTACCGGCGCTCGCTTCCCCACAGAACGGGCGATCGCTCGCCGAGAATGCCCGTTCATGCGCACAAAGCACCCTTCCCCGTGACCTCCGCAAAACGGATCGGAAGCGGCGGTTCCCAACCCGAATCAGTCGCCTTCCGGGCGCGCTGACCCAGTCTCTCAATATCATCGCGCCACTACAGCCACAGTCGTAGAGTCCTACCGCGGCACATTGGATGCGTTTTCCCAGGAAGCGACGATGAATTCGACCACCCAGGCGGGGCAGCTCCTCGGGCTCGCCGGCGCCCTCGCGGGCGCACCAACCCCGGACGACGTGCTCGGCGCCGCCCTGCCGGTGCTGCTGTCCCTGTCCGCGGCCGAGGGCGCGACCGTGCTGACCCCCACGTCCGACGGCCCACGCGTCTCGGCCCACGCCGGCACCGAGCTCGACCACGACGCCGTCCTCCAGCACGACGACACCGCCGACCCGGTCCCGCCCGCCTGGCGGGCCGAGGGCATCGCGCAGGTGGTCACCCACCCGCTCCCGGGCCTGGCCGGGACCCTCGTGCTGGCCTGGAGCGGTCCCGTGACCGACCCGACGACGCTCGACCTCGCCCTGGCCACCGTGGACGCCGCGCTCGCCCGCGCCCAGGCCGAGGAGCGCCTCGCCGACCTCGCGACCCGCGTGGACAGCGCCCAGCAGCTGGCCAACATGGGGGACTACGACTGGCACATCGCGACCAACACCAACAAGTGGTCGGACCAGCTGTTCCGCATCTACGGCCACGAGCCGCAGTCGTTCATGCCGTCCTACGAGAAGTTCCTCTCGCTCATCCACGCCGACGACCGGGACCGGATCACGGCGCTGCACCGGCACGCCTACGCCACCGGTGAGCCGTTCGCGATGATCGAGCGCATCGTCCGCCCCGACGGCAGCCTGCGCTACCTCTCCTCCAACGGCGAGGTCCTGATGGACGACCAGGGCCAGCCGGTGCGGATGCGCGGCACCTGCATCGACATCACCGACCGGGTCCTCGCCGACCGCGAGCGGGAGCGCGTCGCGGCCCGCTTCCAGGGACTCGTCGACTCCGCGCCCGACGCCATCCTGCTCGTCGGCCAGGAGCAGCGCGTGCTCGAGGCCAACCAGCGGGCGCTGCAGCTGCTCGGCGGCGACCCCCAGGGGATCAGCATCGAGGACATCCTCCCGGGCTGGCCCGACGGCGGGACCAGCGCTGTCGGTGCGTCCGGCCTCGACGGGCGTTCGCTCCTGCTCGACGTCATCACCATGGACGTCGACCCGGCCGACGACACCGGACCCGACAGCGCCCTGCTCGCCCTGTTCCTGCGCGACGCGCAGCCCCGGCTCGACGGCGAGGCCGTCGCGGCCCGCCTGGGCGAGGCGCAGCTGCGCCGGCGCCAGGCGCTGGAGATCAACGACAACGTCGTCCAGGGCCTGGTAGCCGCGGTCTACGCGCTCGACGTCGGGCAGACCGAGGCCTCGCTGTCCTACCTCGACCGGACCCTGTCGGCCGCCCGCGCGATGATGGACGACCTGCTCGACCCCCTGGACGGGATCGGCCTGCAGCCCGGGGACCTGGTCCGCACCTCGGCCGCCGTGATCGGGCCGCAGGACGACCCGGCTCCCGAGGAGGTCGAGCCGGCGCAGCTGCAGCGGTCGCACAGCGTCCTGGTGGTGGACGACGCCGAGGACCTGCGGATGCTGCTGCGGGCGCGGATGGAGTCCTACAGCGGTCTCACCGTCGTGGGAGAGGCCGCCGACGGCATCGCCGCGGTCGAGATGGCCTCCGAGCTGCAGCCCGACCTGGTGCTGCTCGACCTGGCGATGCCGCGGATGGACGGTCTGGAGGCGTTGCCGCTGATCCGCGCGGCCGTTCCCGGCGTACGCGTGATCGTGCTGTCCGGGTTCAACCAGAGCACGCTCGCCCAGAAGGCGCTCGAGGCGGGCGCGGACCACTACGTGGTCAAGGGCGGTTCCATGTCCCGCCTGCTCGAGCTGGTCGACTCGCTGCTGGAGCCCGCCTCCTGACCCCAGACACTGTGGTGCCGCCTCCTGGTGGGGCCTGCACGGTGGGGGATACGGTCCCTGTATGAGCAACAGTGACCAGATCCAGCCCGAGGACAGCCTGGACGATCGCGGGGTCGACGACGTCCTCGACGAGGGCTTCTCACCGCCCGAGCGGGAGACCGACCACCTGAAGCACCCCGAGGGTGGCGAGTCGCTCGAGGAGCGGCTGGACGAGGAGGAGCCCGAGGTCTGGGCCCGCGACGAGGCCGAGCAGGACGCCGACAACCTCGACGGTGACGTCGGTGGCGAGGTCGGTGTTGAGCGCACCGGACGACTGATCGCTCCCGACGAGGGTGCCGGCGAGGACGTCGACTCCGAGATGACGGCCGAGGACGAGGGCATCGACGGTGCGGGCGCGTCCGCCGAGGAAGCCGCCATGCACACGATCTCCGACGAGGAGATCTGAGGCGCCTCGCACCACGGTTGCGTGCTTGTCGTATTCTGACCAGTTTGTCCGATTGAATGAGACGATGCAGGGGACTGCGAGGGTGACCGACCCTCCACGAACCGGGGGTGAGCGACGTGCATGTGCGTCGACCCCGGACCCTGATCCGGACAGTCACCGCGGTGGCCGTGGTGCTGGTGGCCCTGGCCGTCGTCCTGGTCCACGGACCGTGGTCGGGGGAGACCACGCGGTTCGGGGACGCCCTGAGCACGTTCGCGTCCTTCCTGGCGGCGGCCTGCTGCCTGTACGCCGCGGCCGGGTCGTCGCGCGCCATGCGCTGGTCGTGGGCGCTGTTCGGCTCGACGATGCTGATGTGGACGGTGGCCGACCTGCTGTGGTCCGCGTCGTCGTACTGGGACGTCGTCGAGGCGGTCATCCCGGCGGCCAACCTGCTCTACATCCTCGGGCTGGCGCCGATGGTGCTGGGACTGCTCGTCTTCCCGGTGGGGAAGTGGGAACGCGGCGCCGGTCTGCGCCTGGTCCTCGACGCCCTGGTCCTGGGCAGCGCCCTCCTGCTGATCAGCCAGGTGCTGGTGCTGCGCGAGGTCGTGGTCACCGTGGGCGCCACCGGCGAGGCGCTCCTCTACGGCGTCTACCCGGTGACCGACATCCTGCTCGCGGGTCTCGCCGCGCTCCTCGTGCTCCGCAGCGTCGGCCGGCCACCTCGTGACCTGGTGCTGATCGGTCTCGCCTTCGCCGTCTGGACGGTGGCCGACAACGGGTTCGCGCTCCAGTCCGTCCGTGGTGACGACACCACTCACACGTTCGTGGCCGTCCTCTACGTCGCAGCCCCGCTGGCGCTGGCCCTGGCCGCCCTGAGCGCGGTCAGCACCGTCCACGAGGTGCGCAGCGTGCAGCGCAACGCGACAGGGACTCTTGCCGCGCTGCTCCCGGACCTGATGGCGCTCGGCGCCGCCGTCCTGTGCGTCGTCAACGGTCTCGACACCACCTTCGACTGGGTCCTCGCCGCGGCCACCCTCGCGCTGACCGCCCTGCGCCAGGTCGTGCTCACCTCCGACAACCATCGGCTGCGCCAGTCGCTGGAGACCCGGGTCGCCGACCGTACCCAGGAGCTGCAACGACTCTCCGACCGCCACCAGCACATCCTCGAGTCGGTGGGCGAGGGCATCTACGGCGTCGACGAGAGCGGGCGCATCTCGTTCCTCAACCCGGCCGCCGCGCGCATGCTCGGGTGGGACGCAGCGGCCCTGCTGGGCCGCGACGCCTGCACCGCGCTGTGCGCGCAGGAGCACGACGAGTGCACGCTGATGATGGTGCTCAGCCTCCGGGCCGTGGTGACCCAGGCCGAGACGGAGTACACCCGTCGCGACGGCACCAGGTTCACGGTCGAGATCACCGCTGCTCCCCGGGTCGACGCGGACGGTGACCAGGGCGCGGTGGTCGTCTTCCGGGACATCACCGAGCGCCACGTGGTCGACCTGATGAAGCAGGAGTTCGTGAGCACCGTCAGTCACGAGCTGCGGACGCCGCTGACCGCGATCCGCGGGTCGCTCGAGCTGCTCGCCGACGGGGCCGCGGGCGAGCTCCCCGACGCCGCCCACGAGATCGTGGCCATGGCCGAGCGCGGCACCGAGCGGCTGAGCCGGCTGGTCAACGACATCATCGACATCGAGCGACTCGAGGACGGGTCCTTCAAGATCGAGCCGAGGCCGACCGACATCGCCTCACTCGTCCAGCAGACCACCCGCTCCCTGGCCACCCTGGCCGAGCAGGGCGACGTCGACCTGGTGGTGGGCGACGTGGGCGGGCACGCCCTCTGCGATCCCGACCGGGTCGTCCAGGCCCTGGTCAACCTGGTGGGCAACGCCTTGAAGTTCACCCCGCCCGGAGGCCGCGTCGACATCAGTGCCGCTCCGAGCGAGCACGAGGTCACCTTCTCGATCAGCGACGAGGGTCGCGGCATCCCGGACCAGGAGCTCGAGCAGATCTTCGAACGTTTCCACCAGGTCGCGAGCAGCGACGCGAACAACAAGGGTGGCGCGGGTCTGGGGCTGACGATCACCAGGTCGATCGTCGAGCGCCACGGCGGCCGCATCTGGGCTCAGAGCGAGGTCGGCACGGGCTCTACGTTCCGGTTCACGCTTCCGCTGGTCGGCGGCGACGTGGCACGATCGCGCACGTGAGCCGTCCGTCCCGTCACATTCCTCGCCCCCGCACCGTCATGTCGCCATGAAGACG
>JAOPYC010000187.1 GCA_025964795.1 Marmoricola sp. | reverse complement strand
CGCCCGCGGGGAGGACCTGGAGAGGCTGTGCGCCACCGCTGCGCGGGTCCGGGACGCCGGCCTGGCCGATGCGGGGCGCCCCGGTGTGGTGACCTACTCGCCCAAGGTGTTCATCGCGGTGACCCGGTTGTGCCGGGACCGGTGCCACTACTGCACATTCGTGGAGACCCCGGGCCACGCCGCCCGCGAGGGACGCGCGCCGTACCTCTCCCCCGACGAGATCCTCGACATCGCCCGCGAGGGGGCCGCGGTCGGCTGCGCGGAGGCCCTGTTCACGCTGGGCGACCGCCCCGAGGACCGTTGGCCCGAGGCCCAGGCCTGGCTCGACGAGCAGGGGTACGACTCGACACTGGCCTACGTCCGCGCGATGGCCATCCGGGTGCTGGAGGAGACGGGCCTGCTCCCGCACCTCAACCCCGGGGTCATGTCGTGGGAGGAGATGAACCGGCTCAAGCCGGTCTCCCCGTCGATGGGGATGATGCTCGAGACCACCTCCCGGCGGCTCTTCGCGACCAAGGGCGAGGCCCACTACGGTTCGCCGGACAAGGACCCGGCCGTCCGCATCCGGGTGCTCGAGGACGCCGGCAGGCTGTCCGTCCCGTTCACCACCGGGCTGCTGATCGGCATCGGCGAGGACCTCACCGAGCGCGCCGAGTCGATCTTCGAGCTTCGCCGGGTGGCGCGGCAGTACGGCCACGTCCAGGAAGTCATCATCCAGAACTTCCGGGCCAAGCCCGACACCGCGATGCGGCACGCGGGAGACCTCGGGCTCGAGGAGTACGTCGCGGCGATCGCGGTGTCCCGCATCGTCCTGGGCCCGAAGGTCCGGCTGCAGGCCCCGCCGAACCTGGTCGAGACTGCGTCAGATGCTGGCGAGTGCGCCCGACTCCTCGGCGCCGGGGTCGACGACTGGGGCGGCGTCTCGCCGCTCACCCCCGACCACGTCAACCCCGAGCGCCCCTGGCCCTCGCTCGAGCGGCTCCGCGAGATCACCTCGCAGGCCGGGTTCGAGCTCAAGGCCCGGCTGACCGCCCATCCGGAGTACGTCCTGGCCGGCGAGGCCTGGATCGACCCCCGCGTCTCGGCCCACGTCGCCGCCCTGGCCGACGACGACGGCCTGCTGCGCGAGGGTGTGCGACCGGCCGGCCTCCCCTGGCAGGAGCCCGACGGCGGCTTCGCGGTGGCCGGCAACGGCACCGGCCGCACCGACCTGCACACGAGCGTCGACACCGAGGGCCGCACCGACGACCGCCGCACGGACTTCGACAACGTCTACGGCGACTGGGACTCCCTCAAGGAAGGGATAGTCCGAGGCCAAAAGCACCACTCAGCGCCCTCGGCTGGTGCTTCCAGCCTCGGACTATCCGGAGCGGAGGCCATGAGAGCCGCGGAGAAGGACCCCGGCAACCTCTCCGACGAGCACGCGCTGACCCTGATGACCGCGGAGGGGCCGCTGCTGGACCAGGTGATCCGGCTCGCTGACGACCTGCGCCGGGAGACCGTCGGCGACGACGTCACCTACGTGGTCAACCGGAACATCAACTTCACCAACGTCTGCTACGTCGGCTGTCGGTTCTGTGCGTTCGCGCAGCGGCGTACGGACCCCGACGCCTACTCGCTCTCGCTGAGCCAGGTCGCCGACCGGGCCGAGGAGGCCTGGAACCTCGGTGCCACCGAGGTCTGCATGCAGGGAGGCATCGACCCGGAGCTGCCCGGCACGGCGTACTTCGACCTCGCGGCCGCGGTGAAGCAGCGCGTCCCCGGCATGCACGTGCACGCGTTCTCGCCGATGGAGATCGTCAACGGCTCCAGCCGCACCGGGCTGTCCTTCGAGGACTTCCTGATCAAGGCCCGCGAGGCCGGGCTGGACACCATCCCCGGCACCGCCGCGGAGATCCTCGACGACGAGGTCCGCTGGGTGCTGACCAAGGGCAAGCTGCCCACGAAGACCTGGATCGAGATCGTCACCACGGCCCACCGGGTCGGCGTGCGGTCGAGCTCCACAATGATGTACGGCCACGTCGACAACCCGCGCCACTGGGTGCAGCACCTCCGGGTGCTCTCCCGCATCCAGGACGAGACGGGCGGCTTCACCGAGTTCGTGCCGCTCCCCTTCGTGCACAACTCCTCGCCGATCTACCTGGCCGGGGTCGCGCGCCCGGGCCCGACCATGCGCGACAACCTCGCCGTGCACGCGATGGCGCGCATCCTGCTGCACGGGCGCATCCCGAACATCCAGACCAGCTGGGTCAAGCTCGGGATCGACGGCACCCGCGCGATGCTCAACGCCGGAGCCAACGACGTGGGCGGCACCCTGATGGAGGAGACCATCTCCCGGATGGCGGGCTCCGAGCACGGCTCCGCCAAGACGGTCGAGGAGCTGGTCGAGATCGGGGCCGGGATCGACCGCCCGGTGGTCCAGCGCGGGACGACATACACACCTGTCTGAGTCCAGACCTTGACTTAGTTCAAGTGTCGTATAAATTAGCCGCATGGCCGACTCACCCCTCGTCCTCGGCATCGACTCCTCCACGCAGTCGACCAAGGCAGTCCTCGTCGACGCGTCCGACGGCAGCATCGTCGAGCAGCGCAGCGCGGCCCATCCGCCCGGCACCTCGGTCGACCCGCGGGCCTGGATCGCGGCCCTGGACGAGGCCGCGGGGCCGCTCCTGGACCGCGCGGCCGCTGTCTCGGTGGGTGGCCAGCAGCACGGCGCCGTGGTGCTCGACCAGGCCGGCGACCCGGTCCGGGAGGCACTGCTGTGGAACGACCTGCGCAGCGCCGACGCCGCCGACGACCTCGTCGAGGAGCTGGGCGGCCCGCAGGCCAGCGCCGACCTGACCGGCAGCGTGCTGCTCGGGTCCTACACGGTCACCAAGCTGCGCTGGATCCGCGACCACGAGCCCGACTCGGCCGAGCGCGTGCACCGGGTGCTGCTCCCCCACGACTACCTGACCTGGCACCTCGCCGGTCGCACGGAGGACCCCACCACCGACCGTGGCGACGCCTCCGGCACCGGCTACTTCTCCACCCGTGACGACGGCTGGCTGCCGGACGTGCTCGAGCGGGCACTGGGTCGCAGCGCGCTGCTCCCCCGCATCGCCGAACCGGCCGAGATCGTGGCCCAGAGGAACGACCAGCACGGCGGCCTGGTCATCGGCCCCGGCACCGGCGACAACATGGCCGCGGCCCTCGGGCTCGGCCTGCGCGACGGCGACGTGGCGGTCTCCATCGGCACCTCCGGGGTGGCCTCGGCGGTCACCTCCGAGCCGATCGCCGACGGCTCCGGTCAGGTCTCCGGCTTCGCCGACGCCACCGGCCGCTTCCTGCCGCTCGCCTGCACGATCAACGCGGCCCGCATCCTCGAGGTCGGAGCGCGGCTGCTCGACGTCGACCACGCCGGCCTGGCCGACCTCGCACTGCAGTCGGTGCCTGGGGCCCACGGACTGACCCTGCTGCCCTACCTCGACGGCGAGCGCACCCCCAACCGGCCCGACGCCGCCGGCACCCTGCACGGGCTGACCAGCGCCACCACCCGCGCGGACCTCGCCCGGGCGCACGTCGAGGGCCTGCTGTTCAGCCTCGCGGACGCCGTCGAGGCGCTCAGCCTGGCCGCCGGGCGCGAGCCCGAGCGGCTGCTGCTGATCGGTGGCGCGGCGCGCAACCCCGCCGTACGCGCGCTGGCGCCGCTGGTGTTCGGGGTCCCCGTCGTGCTGCCGGAGCCTGCGGAGTACGTCGCCCTCGGTGCCGCCCGCCAGGCCGCCTGGGTGCTCGCCGGCACGGCCGGTCCGCCTGACTGGCCGGTGTCGACCACCGACCTCCCGACGGGTCAGACCGTCGCCGACCTGCGCCAGGACTACTCGGTCCTGCGCGACCTCACCGCCAGCTGGAAGACACGAAAGGCAACGTCATGACCGATTACAAGCCCGTCCCCGAGGACAAGTTCTCCTTCGGCCTCTGGACCGTGCAGTACCCCGGGCGCGACCCGTTCGGCGAGCCCACCCGTCCCCCGATGGACCCGGTGCGTGCCGTGGAGAAGCTGGCGGAGATCGGCGCCTACGGCATCAACTTCCACGACGACGACGTGGTGCCCTTCGGCGCCGACGACGCCGAGCGTGACCGCATCCTCGACGGCCTGCGCAAGGCGCTGGCCGACACCGGCCTGGTGGTCACGACCGCGACCACCAACCTGTTCACGCACCCGGTCTTCAAGGACGGCGGCTTCACCTCGAACAACCGCGAGGTACGCCGCTACGCGCTGAAGAAGGTGATGCGCAACATCGACCTCGCTGCCGAGCTCGGCGCCAAGGTCTACGTGGCCTGGGGTGGCCGCGACGGCCAGGAGTCCGGTGGCGCCAAGAACGTGATGGAGGCGCTGGAGCGCAACCGCGAGGCCTACAACCTGCTCGGCGAGTTCGTCACCGACCGCGGCTACGACATCAAGTTCGCGATCGAGCCCAAGCCCAACGAGCCCCGCGGCGACATCCTGCTGCCGACCGTCGGCCACGCGATGGCGTTCATCTCCACCCTCGACCGCCCCGAGCTGGTCGGCGTCAACCCGGAGATCGGGCACGAGGAGATGGCCGGCCTGAACGCCGCCGCCGGCTACGCGCAGGCCCTGTGGCAGGGCAAGCTCTTCCACATCGACCTCAACGGCCAGCACGGGCCGAAGTACGACCAGGACCTGCGCTTCGGCGCCGGCAACGTCCGCGGTGCCTTCTGGGTGGTCGACACCCTCCTCGCCGGCGGGTACGACGGCCCCGTGCACTTCGACTTCAAGACCCCCCGCACCGAGGACGACAAGGGTGTCTGGATCGCCGCCGAGGCGTGCATGACCAACTACCTGATCCTGCGCGAGAAGGCGCAGGCCTTCCGGGCGGACCCGGAGGTGCAGAGCGCGCTCGCGGACGCCCAGCTCCCCGAGCTGGCCAAGCCGACCATCTCCGAGGGCGAGACGTGGAGCGACATCGAGGCCGCCGAGGTCCCGGACGTGGAGGCCATCGGCGCCCACGGCATGGCCTTCGAGCGCCTCGACCAGCTCGCGCTCGAGCACCTCTACGGCGTGCGCTCCTGACCCGTGCCCGTCGACGTCGGACCGGCGGCCACCGACGAGGTACGCCGCCGCAACACCGCCCTGGTGATGCGACTGCTGCGCGACTCGGGCGCGCTCAGCAGGGCTGACCTGGCTCGCCGGTCCGGCCTGGCCAAGGCAACGATCGGCACGATCGTCAGCCACCTCGAGCAGGCCGGGGCGGTGTCCGCGGGCGAGACCGCGTCCACCGGTCGGGGGCGTCCGAGCACGCCCCTGGTCCTGGCCGGCCGCTCCCTCGCCGGCCTGGGCGTCGAGGTCAACGTCGACTACACCGCCGTCACAGCCGTCGACCTCGCCGGGCGGGAGCTCTCCTTCGAGGAGCGCCCGGTCGGGGTCGAGGGCCGTGGGCTCACCGACGTCGTCGCGCTCGTGCGCGACGAGGTCGACCGCCTGACGTCCGCCGGCGTCGACCTGCTCGGGCTCACGGTCGCGGTGCCGGGGCTGATCGACCGGGGCCGCGGCGTGGTGGTCGACGCCCCCAACCTGGGCTGGGCCGAGGTCCCCCTCGGCGACGCCCTGGGCGCCGAGCTCCAGGACGCCGTCCACGTGGCCGTGGACAACGACGCCAACTGCGCCGCGCGGGCCGAGAGCATGCACGGCGTGGCCGTCGGGGTCGACGACTTCGTCTACCTCACCGGCACCGTGGGGCTCGGCGCCGGCATCGTCAGCGGCGGTCACGTGCTGCGCGGCTCACGCGGCCTCGCCGGCGAGGTCGGGCACCTCCGGGTCGGCGACGACAGCCACCGCTGCGCCTGCGGGCGCATCGGCTGCTGGGAGGCGACGGTGGGGCTGCGCGCCCTGGAGCAGGCGACCGGCGTGGCCGTCGACCCCGGCGAGGACCCGGTGTCCTACGCCCAGCGCCTCGCCCCGATGCCCGCCGCGCAGACCGGCCTGACGCGGGTCGGCGAGGCGCTCGGGCGGGGCGTGGCCCAGCTCGCCGTCACCCTGGACCCGCGGATGGTGGTGCTCGGCGGGGCGTTCGTGCCGCTGGGCGGGGTCCTCGTCCCGGCGGTCGAGGCCGCCCTCGACGCCAGCTTCACCGGCAACGGGTGCACGGTCGCGCTGAGCACGCTGGGGCTGCACGCCGCCTCGGTGGGCGCGGCGG
>JAOPYC010000158.1 GCA_025964795.1 Marmoricola sp. | reverse complement strand
CGCGACGCGTCAGCTCAGGCGGCCACCTCCATGAGCGCCGCGGCTTGCCTCGGGCGCCGTGAGTGGCGATGTCGGGATCCCAAGCCTGGCCGGTGGTGATGACGGCATGGAGCTGACGCAGGAGCGCGCCGGCCAGGACAGTCTGGGCCCTGGTCGAACGCTCCACCCGGTTCGTGATGCTCGTCGAACTGCCCGGAGGCCAGCACAAGGCCGACGTCGTCGCCGACGCCCTGACCGCCAAGATCACCACCCTGCCCGCGGCGTTGACCAGGACCCTGACCAGGGACCAGGGACACGAGATGGCTCAACACCGGTTCACCACGCAGACCGGTGTCGCGGTCTACTTCTGCGACCCCAAGTCACCCTGGCAGCGTTGCAGCAACGAGAACACCAACGGGCTCCTGCGTAGTACCTACCCCGAACCCTCGACTTCCGCACCCTGAACCAGACCGACCTCGACGCCATCGCCGACCAGCTCAATGGACGTCCTCGACAGACCCTCGGCTTCAAGACACCATCAGAGGCGTTGGCCGAGGTGTTGCGCTGACCGCCTGAGCTCGTGCCGATGAGCAAGTGCAGTTGCTCCGGGGGCCCTAACGGTGCTCGTCGTCACGCTGGGATCCTGCTCGCTCGCGTGAGTCCTCCGCCTCGTCGCGCGCCAACTTGGCGCGGCTGCGATCGATGCCCTTGTACAACCGCTCGAGATGGTCCTCCGCACGGTCCAACAGTGGTCGCTGGTGCTCCCCGTCGGAGACCGCGGAATCGCGATGGTCGTCAGCCCGTACGTCGAGGTCCTCCTCGCGGATGTCAGCTTGCCGCTCGCGACGTTCAGCCAAAGCCTCTCGACGATCCGCGACGCCGTCTCGTTCGTCCGCCACGCCGTCTCGTTCGTCCGCGATACGGTTCCGCTCTTCCGCGCTGCCACCGCCTGACGGCGCTCCCGCGTTTTGGACTGCCATCCCGGCAGGATACTTATCATCGGATGCCGTCGGGGATCCGGTGCTCCCTAACCGGCCGCTGTCCAACTCAAGGGCGGCCGCACCTCACCACCGACGTTGGGCGACGCGAGGCCCGGACCCGCCGTCCGCTCATCAGCGTGAGGCAGTACCCGAGGTCAAGAGGCGGCTTTCTCCTTGAGTCTTTGGTTACCTCAACCTTGGAGGACCGAAGATGAGCACCATCTCCGCGGGAGCATCGGATTCATTTGCGATCCCGTGCCATGTGCGCGATGGGGCGTACGCCGCGTCACCAGCCGCCAGGGTCGTGCGCTCCCCCTCGATGGTCATCACCAGCTCACCGCTGATGATCAGGTACAGCTCATCGGAGTCGTCAGGAGTGCAGCTGTCAGCAGCGGTAGCGTCATGCCGATGCACACCCTCGCTCGCACCCGGCTCGAAGCGGTAGCGCAGCACCGAAGTAGCCAACCGGGTTGAATCGGCAAAGTACTCCTCGAGCCCCAGGACACCTGCTCCGTCATACAAGGGTCGCTCGACACGACGGCTGTCTCGTCGCTGCAACTTCATTGAACTGGCCTTTCGGGTCGAACGGGTCTATCCCACCGTAGAGCGGCCGCACGGATGATGTCCCGTCGACGAATGGAGCCCCCGTGTCCGCATGCGTCGGTGAACGTCCACGCATCGACACGACCGGGCGATCAATGGCAGATCCCAGCGTTCCATCTACGTGTAGCGAGGTGGCGCAGACAGCGCAGGTGCCCTCGTCCGCGAAGTTGTTCTGACACACACCTATGCAATCGCTGCGACCATGCCAGCCGATGAGGACACACTGGGAGGCGTGTAGTCCGGTACCGCTGGTCCGACGCCCGATGAAGTCTGCAACGCCCTGTTAGACGCGTTCAACCTCGCGGGGCGGACTGCGGGCCTTATCGACATCCGCAGGTCCTCTTCGAACGCAGACATGGCGGTCCTGCTCTTCCGGTGGCCGCCCGAGGACCGTCTCTTCGGTATCCCCGTTTCCCTGACGCGCACCGACCGACGCCTTGACTGGGACCGACCTGCCCGCGACCTTGACGACTGGCTCGATTCCGTTGACCTTTGGATTCTCGAGGACGTCAAACAATGGGTTTCATCACCGAGGCCGCCGCCGAGCCGTCGAGCCGTCGAGCCGTCGAGCCGTCGATGAGCACATCGGACTATCTGAGCCCACTTGGCCAGATGACCGACGTTTCTACCTGCAGGTCAACGAGTCCATCCATACAGAGACAACGCTTCTCGAGGATCTCGCGGTCGTTGGACTCGACGCACGGACGAGACTCGCTGCCGAGGCAGCCGGAACGCTACTCGCCTGGACCTTTGCCTATGAGAACAACTCCACCGGATCGCCGATCATGGGTCACTCGACGATCATTCGCGACGCTGACGGAGAGATACGCCTCGTCGAGGTGGTCCTCGGGATTGATGTGCCGGCGACAGTGGCCGTCGAGCTTGTCCGCGCAGCCACCCACACTGCAGCCGAAGGAGAAACGCTCGCGGTAGTCATTGCAAAAAGCGTGGCGGCCGATCTGCGTCACATACACCCAGACACTCTGCGGATCACTGGCTTCCGCCCTGGGGCCGCCTCGGGGCTCCGTGTCGAGACAGACTTCCTGGCCGAGGACATCGAGCTCGCCAACAAACTATTGCAGGCCGAACTGGCTCACCCGAGCCGCTGGGGAGACAACCGGGACCGCGCGGGACGCTACCTTCCCAAATCACAAACCAGCCGTTTGCTCCACCGGCTCCGCGATGGCAAATCAGGCACACCGCCCCGCATGTACGCCGGCTAAAAGAGTGCCTGAAGCCATTGCGCCAAAACGATGTCGGAGCCTCCGCGACGCCGGTTGGTTCCCTCGCACCTTAAACACGGCGCGCCTACCTATGCGCGTTTCGCGGCAGACATCCCAGGTTTTTAGAAGTCAAGCAGCGGTCGTGGAGTGGTGTGCCCAGGCGGTGTTCTCGTCGTAGAGGGTGTGGGTCTTCAGGCAGCCGTGGAGGATACCGACGAAGCGGTTCGCGAGCTGTCGGAGCGCGGCCTCATGACCGATCTTGCGGTCGCGCAGCTGCCGGTAGTAGGCCTTCGCGCCAGGTGATCCGCGCAGCGAGCAGAAGGCCCATTGCTGGAGGGCGTCGCCGAGCCGGCGGTTGCGGGCGTAGCGGGCCAGGACGACTTTCTTGGTGCCGGAGGCTTTGGTGATCGGTGAGGTCCCGGCGTAGTTCTTGCGCGACTTGGCATCGGCGTAGCGGTCGGGGTCATCGCCGAACTCGCCGAGGATCCGGGACGCGAGGATCACCCCGAGGCCGGGCAGGCTGAGGTAGACCTCAGCGTCCCGGTGCCGGCCAAAATGCTCGCCCACCACCGCCCCGAGCCGGTCGACCTGAGCGTTGAGTGCGGTGATGATCGCGACCTCGCTGGCCACGACTGCGGCATAGGCGCTCTTGCAGCGCTGGCGGCTGGCGCAGCTCGGGTGCACCGAAGATGGTGCGCAGCTCTCGGGTGCGGTCCTCGACCCGCCGGCGCCGGGCTCGTGTGAGAGCCACCGCGATCGTGGTCTTGGTGAGCCGGGCAGCCTGGTCGGGTTCCGGCGCGCGGCCCAGCAGCTCGAGCGCGTCGGGTGCGTCCAGGTCCTCAAAGGCCAACAGGGCTGCGGGAAAGTACTCCCGCAGCGTCGAGCGCAGCCTGGCCACGTGCCGGCTGCGGTCCCAGATCAGCGACTGGTGAGTGCGCGCGGCCAGCTTGATCCCTTCACCCAGGTCGCTGTCCTCAGCAATCGGTCGGTGAGCGGCTCGGTCCAGGCGGACCATCTCGGCCAACAGGTGCGCATCCGCAGCATCAGACTTGGCGCCCGAGGTCGAGTGCCGCTGCCGGTAGCGGGCCACCGAGAGCGGGTTGACCGCGAACACCTCATAGCCCGCCGCGACCAGCGCAGCGACCCACGAACCGCGGTCGGTCTCGATCCCGACCTTCACCAACTCAGCGACCTCATCAGGGTCGCGATCGGCCCAGTCCTCAGGCATCTGCGCCGCGATCAGCGAGTGCAGCCTGGTCACGCCCTCGAGCCCCTCAGGCAACCGTTTGGGGGCCAGCCTCATCCCCTGGTCGTCGACGATCTCGATGTCGTGATGGCCCTCCGCCCAGTCATCTCCCACGAACAACATCAGCGCTCCATCCCAGGTCTGCACTCTGCAGACACCCTCGGCAGCGTGGAAGAGACAGCCAGCGATCTAATGGTCACCTCACGACCAGCAGGCGCACGGTCTGCCGCAAGACCTCAACAGTCAGATCCGAAGAGTGCTGACCCGCCAGCCGCTACCAGAACCAAGCTTGCCAAACAGGCCCGGTAGAAGCCACTAGATCCGGGCGAGCGTACCCGCCCCCAACGCGGATCCGGGCGTGCCCAAGGACGCGAACTGGTGGGCCACTGATGAGCCACTGATGAGCCGATCATCGGGACCCTCCAGACGGTGGGCCCGGGGATGCCCATACGGGCAGGTCAAGAAGGGGGTCTCGGAGTCGCCTCTCGGGATAGAACCGACGACCGTCTTAACGCTCGGGACTTCACCCGCCTGACCCGCAGCCCTCTTACCTGCGGAAACGCGCTTAGGAGAGACTTTACGACGGCCTCGAAGCTGCATCAACCGGAACCGAAGTGCACCAGAGTGCATCCCGGCGGAAGTCTGGCAGCTGAACTGCTGGCCGAAATGCATGAGCGCCAGACCACAAAGCCTGAGCGCCAAACTGCAGGGCTTGGACTAGCGAGAACGCGTAGATGCGCATTTAGCAGATCAGCTCCGGCTCGGTCTTCTCGCGGACCTCGTCCTCGGTGACCCCGGGGGCGAGCTCCACGAGCTCGAGGCCCTGCTCGGTGATGTCGAGGACGCACAGGTCGGTGATGATCCGCTGGACCACGCCCCGGCCGGTGTAGGGCAGCGAGCACTCGTTGACGATCTTGTAGGAGCCGTCCCGGGCGTTGTGCTCCATCAGCACGATCACCCGCTTGGCGCCGTGGACCAGGTCCATCGCCCCACCCATCCCCTTGACCATCTTCCCCGGGATCATCCAGTTCGCGATGTCACCAGCCGCCGAGACCTGCATCGCCCCCAGGATCGCCGCGTCGATCTTGCCGCCCCGGATCATCCCGAAGCTGGTCGCGGAGTCGAAGAACGACGCCCCACGACGCAGCGTGACGGTCTCCTTACCGGCGTTGATCAGGTCCGGGTCCTCCTCCCCCTCCACCGGGTAGGCACCCACCCCCAAGATCCCGTTCTCCGACTGCAGCACCAGCTCGACGTCGTCCTCGACATAGTTCGGCACCAGCGTCGGCAACCCGATCCCGAGGTTCACATACGACCCGTCAGTCAGCTCCGAGGCCGCCCGCGCGGCCAT
>JAOPYC010000124.1 GCA_025964795.1 Marmoricola sp. | reverse complement strand
ACTCCACGAGCGAGATGTTGAACGCCCGGCGCAGGTCGTCGTCGAGCCGGTCCATGAGCAGGGTGGTGCCCATCAGGAAAGCCCGCCAGGTCCGTTGCTGACCGGCGTCGAGCCAGTGCACCGTGCGGGGTTCGGTCATGGCACCAGCCTAACTTCGTTCAGCCGAGACGCTCGAGGATGAGAGCCATGCCCTGGCCGCCCCCGACGCACATGGTGATCAACCCGGTGGACTTGTCGTGCCAGTCCAGCGAGTTGAGCATGGTGTTCTGCAGCCGGGCGCCGGTCATGCCGAAGGGGTGGCCGACCGCGATCGCGCCGCCGTTGACGTTGAGCCGGTCCAGGTCGATGCCGAGGTCCTGGTAGGACGGCACGACCTGCGCGGCGAACGCCTCGTTGATCTCGACGAGGTCGATGTCGCCGATGCTCATGCCGGCGTACCGCAGCGCGTTCTTCGTCGCCTCGACCGGGCCGAGGCCCATGATCTCGGGGGACAGCCCGCTGACGCCGGTGGACACGATGCGCGCGAGCGGGGTCAGGCCCAGCTCGGCCGCCTTGGTGTCGGACATGATGACGACCGCAGCCGCGCCGTCGTTGAGCGCGCAGCAGTTGCCGGCCGTGACCACACCGTCGGGGCGGAAGACCGGCTTCAGGCCGGCGATCGCGTCGTAGGTCACGCCGGCGCGCGGGCCGTCGTCGGTCGAGACCACGGTGCCACCGGGGGTCGTGACCGGGGTGATCTCGTTGGCCCAGAAGCCGTCGTTGATCGCCTTCTCGGCCAGGTTCTGGCTGCACACGGCGAACTCGTCGAGCTCCTTGCGGTCCAGGCCGCGGAGCCGGGCGACGTTCTCCGCCGTCTGGCCCATCGCGACGTAGATGTCGGGCAGGTTCCCGTCCTCGCGCGGGTCGTGCCAGTCCTGGCCACCCTCGGCCAGCTTCTTGGTGCGCTCGGCGGCCGCCTCGAACAGCGGGTTGCGGGTGTCCGGGATGTGGTCGGAGGTGCCCTTGGCGAACCGCGAGACGGTCTCGACGCCGGCCGAGATGAACGCGTCGCCCTCGCCGGCCTTGATCGCGTGGAAGGCCATCCGAGAGGTCTGCACCGAGGAGGAGCAGTAGCGGGTGATCGTCGTACCGGGGATCTCCAGGCCGAGCAGCGCCGACACGACGCGGCCCATGTTGTTGCCGGACTCGCCGCCGGGCAGCCCGCAGCCGAGGATGAGGTCGTTGATCGTCGTGGGGTCGAGCTCGGGGACCTTGTCCAGCGCGGCCTGGATGATCAGGGCGCTGAGGTCGTCCGGGCGGAAGTCCTTGAGCGACCCCTTGTTGGCGCGTCCGATGGGGGTTCGGGCCGCCGAAACGATCACTGCCTCGGGCATGTGGGTTCTCCAGTCGTCGATGAGGTGTGGCGACGCGGAGGCGCCACGATCGGGCAGGGGCAGCCTAGACCGTGGTCAGGGGCGGTCGTCGGGGTCCTCACCGACGAGCACGCCCATCAGCAGCTCGACGCTGTCGTGCAGGAAGGCGGTCCGGTCGGCGGGATCCTCCCGCAGGGCGTGCATCAGCACGCCGTCCAGGGCGGCGATCAGGGTCTTGGCCCGGGTCAGGCCGTGCTCGTGGCCCACGCTGACCATGGCGCTCTCGGCGATGCGCTCGAGCTGGCGCAGCTGGTCCTGGCCGATGCGCTGCACCTGCGGCTCCCGGGTGCCCTCGATGGACAGCTCCACCCGGGCCAGCAGGAGCTCGGGCTCGAGCAGCCAGGACCGCAGCATCGCCGCGGTCTCGCGGACGGCGTACCCCGCGTCGCCCTGGTGCTCCTCGATCCGCTCGGTGAGCTGCTCCACGTCGTGCGCGAAGTAGGCGGTGACGTACTCCGTCAGCCCGGTCAGCAGCGCCAGCCGCGTCCGCATGTACGCCGAGCAGCTGCCCTGGGGCAGGCCCGCCTCCGTGTCGACGGCCCGGTGGGTGAGGCCCCGCAGTCCGCTGTGGGCCAGCACGCGCACGGCGGAGGAGAGCAGCAGCCGCTGCCGGGTCGAGTACGTCGTCACCGTCGTGGTGCTCATGGATCCAGCCACCTCCTCGTGACGCAGAACACTACCGCGCGCCTTGTCGCCGCTCTTCTACATCTGTAGATTCTACAGATGTAGAGCCACCCGAGAGGATCCATCATGAACTCCAGCTTCGCTCCTGACCTGACCCCGTTCGTCGTCGCCTTCGTGCTCATCGACCTGCTCGCCGTCGTGGCGGTCGTCGGCGTAGCGGCCGTGCCCGTCGTCGGCTTCTTCGCCCGGAACCACTCCGTGCGCGTACGCCGCCACGAGGGTCTCTTCCACTACTACGGCCACCTGACCCTGGGTCGCTGACCCGGGGCCCGGTGACCTGGGCCGTCTCGCCACTGAGACGATCTGCGCGTGCCGCACACCTACGAGTGCCCCCTGCGCTGGGCCGACATGGACCTGCTGGGCCACGTGAACAACGTGACGTACCTCGACTACGTCGCCGAGGCCCGTGAGGCCCTCCTCGCCGGACACCCGGCCGCGACGGCCTCCGTCGTGCGCCACCGGGTCGAGTTCGTGAAGCCCCTGGTCTTCCACCGCCGGCCGGTGCTGGTCGACACCTGGCTCAGCAGCACCAGCACCGACGAGGTGGAGCTCAGCCACGAGGTGTACGACGCCCCGGTGGACGACGAGTCCGAGCGGACCGTCTACGTGCGGGCCACGACCGTGCTCGCCCACCGGCTCACCGAGGACGAGGCCGCCATCCTGGAGCCGACCCGGGCACCCGGTCACGAGTGGCGACCGGTGCCCGGCGAGATCCGGCCCGCCCGGGACGAGTACAGCCTCACCGTGCGCCGCTCCGACCTGGACCCCGAGGGGACGGCCCGGCCGGGCGTCTTCTTCGAGTACGTCCAGGAGGCCCGGATCCGCTACATCATGAACCTGCACACCCGCGGCGAGAAGTGGACCCAGCACGTCATCGCGCGCACCGACCTGGACTACTTCGCGCCGCTGGCCTACCGGCGGCAGCCCTACTCGGTGCACTCCTGGGTGGCCCACCTCGGCAGCCGCTCCTTCACCGTCGAGTCGGAGGTCCGTGACGGGGAGCAGGTGCTCGCCCGCGCGTCGGTGGTGATGGTGACCTTCGACCTCGAGACGCAGGGCACGGCCGAGATGGCCGCCGAGCAGCGCGCCCGACTCGAGCAGGAGCTGGCCCCGGCGAGCTGACTCAGGCGTCCTCGAGCGTGTTGATCATGAACTGCGCCGCGTGGGTCACGTAGTCCCAGAACTGCGCGTCCTGCTCCGAGGGCAGGTCCGCCTCGTCGAGGGCGGCGCGGAAGTGCGTCAGCCAGTGGTCACGCGCGGTGGGCGTCACAGCGAACGGCGCGTGCCGCATCCGCAGGCGGGGGTGGCCGCGCTCGTCGGAGTACGTCGTCGGGCCGCCCCAGTACTGCTCGAGGAACATCGCGAACCGGTTCTCTGCAGCGCTCAGGTCGGCCTCGGGGTACATCGGCCGCAGCACCTCGTCCTCGGCGACGCCGGAGTAGAAGCGCTTGACGATGCCTCGGATCGTCGGGCTGCCACCGATGTCGTCGTAGAAGGTGCTCACCGACCCATTGTGGCAACCGGTCCTCAGCGCAGGTCGGTCAGGTAGCGCTGCGCCGTCTCCAGGTTGCGCCGCCTGGACTCCCAGGTCACCCCGACGGCCAGCAGGACCAGCCCGACCCCGCCGAGCGAGACCCAGCGGGGGACGGCGTCTGCGACGGGCTCCAGGTGGCGTACGGCGAGCACGCCCGTCGTCACCGCCCCCAGGACGAATGGGGCCGCCAGCCGCTGCTGCACGCCGGCCGCCAGCACCAGGACCGCTGCCCCGCCGAGGACGGCGCCCCGCACCGAGACCGGCTCCTGGAGCGCCAGCAGCAGGCTGGGCAGCAGGGCCAGGGTCAGCCCGCTGCCGAGCGTCCGGAAGCTGCCGGTCCCACGGTCGGCGCGCAGCCGCCACACACCGGCCGCCACCAGCAGCGCGGCCGTCGGGAGGGTGTAGCGCTCGGGGGCGCTCACGCCGGCGTCGAGACGGAGCAGGGTCGCCACGCCCAGGACCCCGGCGCCGCCCCACCCGGCCAGTGCACGATCCTGCGCGGTCACGGCGACGACGCAGACCGCCGTGCCGAGGATGGTCAGCACCATCGCGACCGTGCCCTCGTCGCCGGTCGGGCCCGTGGCCAGCCCGACCGCCAGCGCGCCCAGCACGACCGCGGCGGACTCGAGCGCCAGCCGGGTCGCCGTACGACGAGCGAGCGGCCGGGCCAGCACCCCGACCAGCCCGGCGTGCACCGCCAGGGCGAGAGCCTGGGAGGCCCGGTCAGCCGCCAGCTGCTCGCCCCAGCCGACCAGGGCCCAGCCACCGAGGAGCGCCGACAGCGCGGCCAGGCCCGCGGCCGAGGGCTGCCTCCCGGCCAGCTCCCGGAGCGAGGCGGCCCCCGCCAGCGCCAGGAACAGCGCCGTGAGCGCCAGCGCGGCCAGCAGGTCGGACGCCGAGGCGGCGTAGACGGTGACGACGGCGAGGTAGGCCGTGGCCACGCTGTCCGCGGCCGCGGCCACCAGCGAGTCACGCGACCACCACGCCGCGGCGCCGGCGACCGTCGTCGCCAGCCCGGCGGCCAGCACCCCCGCCCACAGCGGCGGCTCCAGCTCGAGCACCAGCACGAGCGCACCGAGGGCCACCACGGCGGGGGCCAGGGCCACGACCAGGTCGGCGGCGACGAGACGCGGCCCGACGGGCAGCCGGCGCATGGCGCCGGCCGTCGCCGCGACCAGGGCCAGCGCCGCGACCACGAAGGACCACGAGGCGGCGTTGTCCACCTGCGCGGCCATGCGGGCGGACGGGGCGGTCCGCCCGTCGGGCTCGAGGTAGGTGAGCACGTCCCACGGCGCGAAGAGCAGCCACAGCCCCAGGAAGGCGGTCCCCAGGGCGGTGAGGCCCGCTGCCCCGCGGGCCCACACGGCCGGTGCGAGGGCGGCGACCAGGCCCAGCGCGACGAGCGTCGCCGAGGCGAGCAGCAGGTCGCGGGTGGGCACCCCGTCGGTCTGCGGTGCGTTCGCGAGCAGCACGAGCGGCACCAGGGCGAGCGCAGCGACCACGGAGCGAGCCTGTTCGCGGACGGTGGGGAGGTGGACGACGACGGCCGCCAACAGCGCGGCGACCAGCAGCGGCCACCCGCGGACGTCGGACCACCAGCCGGTGAGGGTCGCGGGCTCCAGCGCCCGGTCCCAGCCGGCGCCGAGCAGGAACAGCCAGCTGACCACCCCCAGCCCGCCCAGCCCGTACGCCGCCACGGGAACCGTCCGCCGCAGGAGCACGAGGAGCAGGCCGAGCACGGGGACAGCGACCGTGGCCGCGATCGCGACGTCGGCCGCGAACCACACGTTGGTGGAGCAGAGCACCAGCCCACCGGCCACGGCCACCGACTCCGCGCCGTACAGCCGCGTGAAGGGCCGGGCCCACGCCGCGACACCGATCCCCAGGACCAGCAGAACTGCTCCGACCAGGGCGCCGGCGCCGCGCCAGGAGAGCGCGTCCAGCCCGGCGAGACCGGCCGACCGGGCGGCGAGCAGGTCGACGGTGAGCATGCCCGCCACCACTAGCCAGAACGTCTCGGCCGCGCCCCGGAGGACCTTGCGGGTCAGCACCACCGCGAGGCCGGCCAGCAGCCCGGTGACGCCCAGCAGCACCACGGTGCGCCCGGTCAGCCCCAACAGGCTCCAGGTGACGGCGACGAACACGACCGCCGCGACGAGCAGGCACAGGCCACCCAGCGACAGCAGCACCACGGGCACCGACGCGGACGGGAGCCGGCGTGGCGCAGGCGGACGGGCCGCCGGGGCGGGGTGGCGGGGGAGCGAGGTGGTCGTCCCCGCGGGTGCGGGCTCGACGACGGCCGCTCCGCGCAGCTGCTCGACGAGCCGGTCGGCGGTGTTCATCACGCTCCACAGCTGCACCGCGACCGGCCCCCTCACCCGGAGGTCGCACACCGTGCAGGTGGCGGTCTGGTCGAGGTCCCCGCGGCAGTCGGGGCAGATGGTCGGGTCCACGAGTCTGCTCATGGAACCGAGCGTCGCGCGGAACGCGGGTCGCGCGCGTCCGGCCCGCGACTCAGGTGTGCTGAGTAGTCCTACTCAGGCGCAGCGGGCGAGGGCCGCTCGGCCGGGTGCTCCGGGGTCGAGTCGCGCTGCCAGACGACGCGCTGAGGCAGCGGCATCACGATGCCCTCGTGGTCGAAGCGGGCCTTGATCCGCTCGCGCATCTCCCGGGCCACGTTCCACTGCTGCATCGGCGCGGTCTTCAGCGTCACCCGCACGATCACGGCGTCGGGTGCGAGGTTCTGCACGCCCCAGACCTCGGGCTCCTCGATGATGATGTCCTTGTAGTCCTCGTCCTCCCACAGGCTGTGCGCCACGTCGGTCAGCACCTCGCGCACGCGGGCCAGGTCCTCGGAGTAGCTGACGCCGATGTCGAGGACGGTGCGGGCCCAGTTCTGGCTCTGGTTGCCGACGCGGAGGATCTCGCCGGTGCGGACGTACCAGACGGTGCCGTCGACGTCGCGCACGCGGGTGACCCGCAGGCCGACCGCCTCCACGGTGCCGATGGCCTCGCCGAGGTCGACGGCGTCGCCGACGCCGTACTGGTCCTCGACCATCATCATCACGCCGGACAGGAAGTCCTTGACCAGGTTCTGCGCGCCGAAGCCGATGGCCAGACCCAGCACGCCGGCGCTGGCCAGGATGGGGGCCACGTCCATGCCCACCTCGGAGAGGGCCATCACGAAGGCGATCCCGAACACCACTGTCGTGGTGATGCTCTTGAGCAGCGTGCCCAGGCTCTTCGCGCGCTGGGCGCGGCGGTTGAACGTGCGCCGGGCCCCCAGGGGCGCCGACTCGGCGCGCTGGACGACGCGGTCGATCGCCTTGCAGGCCACCCAGCGGACGACGACCGCGCCGACGATGATCACCAGGATCGCCAGCGGCTTGCCGATCAGCCAGGCGGCGGTACGGGCCAGGGTCTCGTTGCCGCCGGTCCAGTCGTAGACCGCGGCGCAGGTCCAGCTGTCGCTCTTCGCGCACGTGGCGGGCATGTCGAACAGGCCCAAGGTCGGTGAGGTCGGAGAAAGCATGTGAGGGAGGCTACGAGGGTTCGACGAGGCTCTCCAAGCCAAGACTGGCTATCCTTCGTGTGTGTTCACTCACGACTCGGTCCATCGACTCCTCCCATCCTGGGGACGCTCCGTGCTCGCGTTCGGCGTGGCTTGCTCCCTCGTGCTCGCGGCGGCGCTGGTGACCCCCGCCGCGGCCCAGCCACCGACCGGCTGGGAGAGGGAACCGTCCGTCTCGGCGCTCCACTTCCTGCTCGTGGTGCTGCTCATCCCACTCGGCCTCGCCGCCGTGCTGGTGCTCCTGACGGTGCTGCCGTCGCTGGGTCGCGACCGCGGCTACGAGCCGGGGCAGACCTGGCACGCCGAGTCCGAGTGGTTCGGGGGCCCCACCAAGGGCGTCAAGTCCGCGGCCGAGGTCACCCCCGAGCAGCTGGAGTCCCGTTCGAAGCAGACCGGGGGCACCAGTGCCGGCTGGTGACGCGTTCTCCTCGGTGCAGGAAGCCGAGATCGACCGCGCGATCCGCGGGGCGGAGACGACCTGCCGCTTCGAGTTCTCGGTGTACGTCGGCGCGGTCGACGGCGACCAGCACGCCTACGCCCAGCGCCTGCACGCCTCCCTGTCCTCACCGGACCGCAGCGTCCTGATCCTGGTCGACCCGGCGGCCCGGGCCATCGAGGTCGTCACCGGCTCCGTTGTACGCCGCTCCCTGAGCGACGACGCCGTCCGGCTCGCCGTCGTCGGCATGCAGTCCGCCTTCTCCGCCGGCGACCTGGTGGGCGGCATCAAGCACGGGGTGGCCCAGCTGGCCCAAGCCGCCCGGCAGCCCCAGTCACTCCACGAGAGCTGACCGGGCTCAGGAGCTCGCGTCCAGCGCCTGCCCGGCCAGGTAGCGCTCCACGTCCGAAGCGCCCTCCCGCACGTAGCGCTTGGCCGCCGGGTTGGCCGGCGACTCCTGCAGCCAGGTGCTGACCTGCTCGAGCAGCTCGGGTGAGGCCAGCGGGCGGGGGAAGAGGAACTCGAGCGCGGTGGACGCCCGCTGGGTGCCCTTCTGCTCCCACAGCGTGTCCGCGACCTCGAGGTACTGCGCCACGTAGGGCCGCAGCACCTCGGCCTGACCGGGCTGCATGAAGGAGAGCACCACGCTGCGCTGCGTCTCGTTGGGCACGTCGTCACGCACGATCGCGAACTCCCAGGCCTCGGCCTTCGCCTCGGGGGTGGGCCGGGAGGCCTTGGCCGCCGCGGCTCGCTCCTGGCCCGAGATGGTGTTGTCCCGGCGTCTCTCCTCGTCGATGCGCGCGGCGTCGGCCCGCCCACCGCGGGCGAGCCCGGTCAGCAGGGACCAGCGGAGGTCGGTGTCGACGGTCAGCCCGTCGAGGACCAAGGACCCGTCGAGCAGCGCAGCGAGATCGTCGAGGGCCTCGTCACTGTGCGCGGCGGCGGCGAACGACCGCATGAACGTCAGCTGGTGGTCACTGCCCGGTGCGGCCTCGTCGAGCAGCCGGCGCAGCCCCTGCTCCCAGGTCCTCCGGAGCGCGGCCCGGTTGTCTGGGGCGGAGAAGCTGTTGGCGGCCTGGGCGGCGTACCCCGGGATCCGCGAGGAGCCGAAGGCGTCGGTCTCGCTCGCGATGTTGCCGAGCACCAACGTCACGAAGTCGGTGGCGCTCATCTCCGCGTCGCGGGTCATGTCCCAGGCGGCGCCCCAGCACAGGGCGCGGGCCAGCGAGTCGTCGAGCCGGGAGAGGCCGCCGACGACGGTGGCCAGGGACCGCTCGTCGAGGCGGATCTTGGCGTAGGTCAGGTCGCCGTCGTTGAGGAGCAGGAGGTCCGGCTGGGAGACACCGACCAGCTGCGGGATCTCGCTGGTCTCGCCGTCGACGTCCACCTCGAGCGTCGTACGACGGACCAGGCGCTCGACACCCTCGTCGTTGGGCTCGAGGTCGTAGAGGCCGATGGCCAGCCGGTGGCGACGCAGGGTGGGGTTCTCGACCGGGGCGCTCTGGTGCACCGCGAACGAGATGAAGCTGCCCGCCTCGTCGGTCTCGAACCGCGGGGACAGCGTGTTGACGCCGCTGGTCTGCAGCCACTCCTTGGCCCACGAGTCGAGCTCGCGACCCGAGGACTCCTCCAGGGCGCCGAGCAGGTCGCTGAACTCCGAGTTCCCGAACGCGTGCTTCTTGAAGTAGGCGCGCAGCCCGACCAGGAAGTTGTCGAGGCCGACCCAGGCGACGAGCTGCTTGAGCACCGAGGCGCCCTTGGCGTAGGTGATGCCGTCGAAGTTCACCTCGACGGCCTGCAGGTCGAAGTTGTCCGCCGCGATCGGGTGGGTGCTGGGCAGCTGGTCCTGGCGCAGCGCCCAGTTCTTGCGGGCGTTGGTGAAGCCGGTCCAGGACTCGTCGAACTCGGTCGCCTGGACGGCCGCGTGGTAGCAGGCCCACTCGGCGAACGACTCGTTGAGCCAGAGGTCGTCCCACCAGCGCATCGTGACGAGGTCGCCGAACCACATGTGGGCCATCTCGTGCAGGATCACCGAGCAGCGGAACTCGTAGAAGGCGCCGTCCTGGCGGCTGCGGGGGAGGTACTCGTCGCGCAGCGTCACGGCGCCGGCGTTCTCCATCGCGCCCATGTTGTACTCCGGCACGTAGAGCTGGTCGTACTTGTGGAACGGGTAGGGGAAGTCGAAGGCCTGCTCGAAGAAGTCGAAGCCCTGGCTGGTGAGCTTGACCAGCTCGTCGGTGTCCATGTGCGCCACCAGCGACTGGCGGCAGTAGTGGCCCAGGGGGATCTGGCCGAACCGGCCCTCGTAGGTCGTGTGCTCCGCGTGGTACTCACCGGCGATCACGGCGGTGATGTAGGTCGACATCCGCTCCGTCGCCGGGAACCGCCAGATCGCCCGGCCCTCGCCGAGGGACTCCGGGTCGGGGGTGGGGGCGTTGGAGACGACCACCCAGCTCTCCGGAGCGGTCACCCGGAAGGTGAACACGCTCTTGAGGTCGGGCTGCTCGAAGGTGGCGTAGACCCGGCGGGCGTCGGGGACCTCGAACTGCGTGTAGGTGTAGACGCGGTCGTCGGCCGGGTCGACGAAGCGGTGCAGGCCCTCACCGGTGCGCGAGTAGGGGCAGTCGGCGCTGACCACGAGCTCGTTGTCAGCCTGGAGGTCGCTGAGCCGGATCCGGTTGTCGGCGTACACCTCGGCCGGGTCGAGGGCGACGCCGTTCAGGGTGATCGCGTGGACGGTGGCGCCGACGAGGTCCGCGAAGGTCTCCGCCCCGGTCTCGGTGCTGGTGAACGAGATGGTCGTGGTGCTCGCGAACGTCGTGTCGCTGGTGGTCAGGTCGAGGTCCACGACGTAGGAGTCGACGCTGAGCAGGCGCGCTCGGGTCTGCGCCTCGTCCCGAGTGAGGTTGGTTCCAGGCATGCGGTCAATCCTCTCACCCGGGGAATGTTTAACGCCCCGGGAGGTGTTCGACCCTTCATGACCTCCTCGCACGCCGACTTCTGGTTCGACCCCCGCTGCCCGTTCGCCTGGATCACCTCCCGTTGGATCCTCGAGGTCGAGCAGGTCCGCGACATCGAGGTGCGCTGGCACGTGATGAGCCTCGCCTACCTCAACCAGGACAAGGACATCCCCGAGGACTACCGGAAGATGCTCGCGACCGCGTGGGGCCCCGTCCGGGTGCTGATCAAGGCGGAGCAGGAGCACGGCAGCGAGGTGCTGCTGCCGCTCTACACGGCGATGGGCACGCGCATCCACATCGAGAAGCAGGACAGCGACCGGGAGATGATCGAGCAGTCCCTCAAGGACGCAGGTCTCCCGCTCGAGCTCGCCGACGCGATGGACGACTCCTCCCTCGACGAGGCCGTCGCCAAGTCCCACCACGAGGGCATGGACGCCGTCGGCGACGACGTGGGCACGCCCACGATCCACATCAACGACGTCGCCTTCTTCGGCCCGGTGATCACCAAGGCTCCCCGCGGCGAGGAGGCCGGGCGGCTCTGGGACGGCTGCGTGACCGTCGCCTCGTTCCCGAACTTCTTCGAGCTCAAGCGCAGCCGCACCGCGGACCTCGACTTCACCTGACAGGCCCCGCCCGCTCGGGCGACGGCCCAGCCCTAGGATCACCGCCATGAGCAAAGTGCTGTCCGCCGTCGCCTGGCCCTACGCCAACGGGCCGCGCCACATCGGCCACGTGGCCGGTTTCGGCGTGCCCTCTGACGTGTTCAGCCGCTACATGCGGATGGCCGGTCACGCCGTGCTCATGGTCTCGGGCACCGACGAGCACGGCACCCCGATCCTCATCGCCGCCGACGAGGCCGGGGTGACTCCGCAGGAGCTCGCCGACCAGAACCACCGCGTGATCGCCGAGGACCTCGCCGCGCTGGGCATCTCCTACGACCTCTACACGCGCACCACCACGCGCAACCACACCGCGGTCGTGCAGGAGCTGTTCACGGGCGTGCACGCCAACGGCTACTTCATCGAGCAGACGACCTTCGGGGCGATCAGCCCCTCGACGGGGCGCACCCTGCCCGACCGCTACATCGAGGGCACCTGCCCGATCTGCGGCTACTTGAGCGCTCGCGGCGACCAGTGCGACAACTGCGGCAACCAGCTCGACCCGGCCGACCTGATCGACCCGAAGTCGCGGATCAACGGCGAGACGCCGGAGTTCATCGAGACCCAGCACTTCTTCCTCGACCTGCCCGCCCTGGCCGAGGCCCTGAAGGCGTGGCTGGACGAGCGCGAGGCCAGCGGCACCTGGCGCCCCAACGTGATCCGGTTCAGTCAGAACATCCTCGACGACATCCGCCCGCGTGCGATGACCCGCGACATCGACTGGGGCATCCCGGTGCCGCTGGAGGGGTGGGTCGACAACCCGACCAAGCGGCTCTACGTGTGGTTCGACGCGGTGATCGGCTACCTCTCGGCGAGCGTCGAGTGGGCCCGGCGCGGCGAGGACCCCGAGGCGTGGCGGGAGTGGTGGAACGACCCGGAGTCCCTCTCCTACTACTTCATGGGCAAGGACAACATCACTTTCCACAGCCAGATCTGGCCCGCCGAGCTGCTTGCCTACTCCGGCAAGGGCGACAAGGGTGGCAAGCCCGGGCAGTACGGCGAGCTCAACCTGCCGACCGAGGTCGTCTCCTCGGAGTTCCTGACCATGGAGGGCAAGAAGTTCTCCTCCTCCCAACGCGTGGTGATCTACGTCCGCGACCTGCTCAGCCGCTACCAGCCGGACGCGTTCCGCTACTTCGTGGCGGCCGCGGGACCGGAGAACCAGGACTCCGACTTCACCTGGGCCGAGTTCGTACGGCGGACCAACGACGAGCTGGTCGCCGGCTGGGGCAACCTGGTCAACCGCACCGCCAACATGATCGCCAAGAGCTTCGGCGAGATCCCGCCCGCCGGGGACCTGACCGAAACCGACCAGGCCCTGCTCGACCAGGTGGCGGCGGCCTTCGACACCGTCGGGGAGCTGATCGGCCGGCACCGCCAGAAGGCCGCGATCAACGAGGCCATGCGCGTCGTCTCCGAGGTGAACAAGTACGTCTCCGACTCCGAGCCCTGGAAGCTGAAGGGCGACGAGGAGCGGGAGCGGCTCGGCACCATCCTGCACGTGGTCGCCCAGTCCGTGGCCGACCTGAACACGATCCTCTCGCCATTCCTGCCGTTCTCGGCCAATGCGGTGGACCTCGTCCTCGGCGGGGACGGCGACGTGCAGCCGATGCCGGAGCTGCGCGAGGTCGAGGACCTGGACGGGGGAGCGGGCTACCCGATCCTCACCGGTGACTACACCGGCGCCGCCCGGTGGGAGCGCCGCGCCGTCGTGCCGGGCACCCCGGTCACGAAGCCCCAGCCGGTGTTCACCAAGCTCGACCCCTCGGTCGTCGACGAGGAGCTGGCCCGGCTCGGCTCGTAGGTCCACGCCCAGCCACCCGGCAGGATGTGCGCATGGACGCCGTGATGCACCTGCCCCAGTTCTTCGTGAAGCAGAAGCTCACGATGATGGTCAACCGCTACGAGATCAACGAGGCCAACCCCGACGGCTCCGTGGGACGGCTGATGGCCGTCGCGCAGCAGAAGCGGATGGCGTTCAAGGAGCAGGTCACCTTCTACCGGGACGAGCAGCGCAGCGAGCCGGTCTTCTCGTTCCAGGCCCGGCAGGTGCTCGACCTGGGGGCCGGCTACGACGTACGCGACGCCGCAGGGGCGCCCCTAGGCGTCTTCCGCAAGGACTTCGGGCAGAGCCTGCTGAGGTCCACGTTCCACCTCAGTTCGCCGGGCCTCGAGGCGACCGGCCAGGAACGCAACCAGGTCGTCGCGCTGCTGCGCCGGTTCGTCGACTTCCCGTTCTCCTTCCACTTCGACTTCAAGGACCAGGCCACCGGGGCCCTGGTGATGAGCTCGGAGCGGCAGATGTCGCTGCGCGACCGCTACGTCGTGCAGGTGCCGGACCCGCGCCTGGACTTCCGCCTGGCGGCGGCGATGGCCGTGGGCCTCGACGCCCTGATGGCCCGCTGACCGCGACGGGGTGAGCGTCGGCGACGTCCTCGACCAGGTCCGGGACAGCGCGTTCGGGACCCAGCCGTCGCCGTCGACGGGCGTGGTGGTGGTCACCGCGGTGGTGGCGCTGCTGCTGATGGCTCCGCAGGCCTGGCCGCGGACCCGCCACCTGGTCACCATCGCCCACGAGGGGGCGCACGGGGTCGTGGCCCTGCTCAGCGGCCGCCGGCTGGCCGGGATCAGGCTGCACTCCGACACCTCAGGGCTCACGCTCTCGCGCGGCCGGCCCACGGGACCGGGCATGGTGCTCACCAGTGCGGCCGGCTACGTCGGGCCGGGCCTGATGGGCCTGGGCGCGGCGTACCTGCTGCAGGCCGGGCACGCCGTCGGGGTGCTGTGGCTCGCGCTGGTCCTTCTGGCGCTGCTGCTGCTCCAGGTCCGCAACTTCTACGGGTTGTGGGCCGTGCTCGTGGTCGGCGTCGCCGTGTTCGCTTTCTCGTGGTGGGCCTCGCCCCCGGTGCAGGTCGTCGTCGCCCACGTGGGGACGTGGTTCGTGCTGCTCGCCGCCCCGCGCGCGGTCCTGGAGCTGCACGCCCACCGCCGCGGTGGCCGGGCGCGCACCTCCGACGCCGACGTGCTGGCCCGGCTCACGAAGGTCCCCGGGCTCGTCTGGGTAGGCGTGTTCCTGGTGGTGGACCTGGCCGCGCTGGTGGTCGGCGGTCGCTGGCTGCTCGTCGCCTCCGGGTGAGCCCCGGAGCTGTCGCCGGGGTCTGCCAGAATCGGCGCATGCGCGTCCACCTGGGTTCCGACCATGCCGGCCTCGAGCTGAAGGACCACCTCGTCGGGTGGCTGCGGGACCAGGGCCACGAGCCGGTCGACCACGGGCCCTTCCAGTACGACGCCCTCGACGACTACCCGGTCTTCTGCCTGCGCGCCGCCGTCGGGGTGGTCGACGACCCGGGGAGCCTGGGCGTGGTGATCGGCGGCTCCGGCAACGGCGAGCAGATCGCGGCCAACAAGGTCCAGGGGGTGCGCTGCGGCCTGGCCTGGAGCGACGAGACTGCGTCCCTGGCCCGTGAGCACAACGACGCCAACGTGATCTCCGTTGGAGGCCGGATGCACACGGTGGAGGAGATGACGCGCTTCATCGGCATCTTCCTGAGCACCGACTTCACCGGTGAGGAGCGGCACGCCCGGCGGATCAAGATGCTCGCCGACTACGAGGTGACCGGCGACCTGCCGCCCCTGCCGGACTCCGCTGTGGGTCACGGACCCGATGCCTGAGGGGCACACCCTCCGGCGGCTGGCGAACGACCTCACCGACGCGTTCGCGGGGCGACCCGTCCGGGTGAGCAGCCCGCAGGGCCGGTTCGCCGCCGACGCGGCCGTCGTCGACGAGCAGCCGGTGCTCGGCGCCGACTCGGCCGGCAAGCACCTGTTCGTGGAGTTCCCGGGCGAGCGGTTCATCCACATCCACCTGGGGCTGATCGGCAAGTTCGACCTCCACCCCGGTCCGGCGGGCGAGCCGGTCGGCCAGGTCCGGCTGCGCCTGCAGAACGACACGACGTACGCCGACCTCCGCGGCGCGATCCTCTGCGACCTCGTCGGCCGCGAGAAGCACGACCAGGTGATCGGCGCCCTGGGGCCGGACCCGCTGCGCCCCGACGCAGACCCGCTGGCTGCCTGGGCCCGGATCAGCAGGAGCAGCCGGCCCGTCGGCGACCTGCTGATGGACCAGAAGGTCCTGGCCGGCGTCGGCAACGTCTACCGCGCGGAGGTGCTCTACCGGCACCGCGTCCACCCGCTGCGCCCGGGGAGCACCCTGCGCAAGAACCAGTTCCTCGCCATGTGGACCGACCTGGTCGAGCTGATGCACGAGGGCGTGCTCACCGGGCGGATCGACACCGTCCGGCCCGAGCACACCCCCGAGGCCATGGGCCGGCCGCCACGGAAGGACGACCACGGCGGCGAGGTCTACGTCTACCGCCGCACGGGCCAGCCGTGCCTGGTCTGCGGCACGAAGGTCCGCACCCAGGAGCTGGTCGGTCGCAACCTGTTCTGGTGTCCCCGTTGCCAACCCACGTTCCGCTCGCGCGCCGTACGCTAGCCCCCTCGGGCGAATCGCAACAAACTAGACGAAAGTAGAGGTCGATGCCGAGCAGCCGCGCGCGCCCGTGGGGCGGCCTGTCCCTGCGCATCCGGCGCGAGATGTCGGTCTCGGACCGGCCCGTGCTGGTCTTCCTCGTGCTGCTGACGCTGGCCGTCACCCTGCTGGGGATGCTGTCACCGGACTTCGTCCCCTCGACCGTCGTGCTGCTGCCCATGTTCGTCGGGAGCCTGTGGCTCGGCCCGCGGTCGCTGCCGTGGTTCATCGTGTTCGCCTGCGCGTGCTTCTGCGTGCTGCTCATCGACCAGCCGGTGGTCAGCCAGCGCACGGTCGCCCGGGCCGCGGTCACCTTCGCGATCGCGCTGCTGATCATGGTGACCTCGTTCCGCCGCAGCCGGCTCGGCGTCTCGGGCCCGCGCAGCGAGTCGATGTTCGTCGACCTGCGTGACCGGATCTCCGAGCAGGGCAACGTGCCGGACTTGCCGTCGTCATGGCTGGTGGAGTCGGTCGCCAAGTCGGCCGGTGGCACGTCCTTCGCGGGCGACTTCATCGTGGCCAGGCGCACCCTGGACGACACCCTCGACATGGTCGTGGTCGACGTCTCGGGCAAGGGGGTGGAGGCCGGGTCGCGGGCGCTGTTCCTCTCCGGGGCCTTCAACGGGATCGTCTCGGCCCTGCCGGGGGAGGAGTTCCTGCCCGCCGCCAACGACTACCTGCTGGGGCTGGAGTGGGATGAGGGGTTCGCCACGGCGATCCACCTGCACCTCGACCTCGCCACCGGTGCCTTCGAGCTCCGCAAGGCCGGCCACCCGCCCGCGGTGTGGCTGCACGCGGGATCGGGTCGGTGGGACGTGCTCAACTCCGACGGACCCGTCCTGGGCCTGATCGACGAGGCTGACTTCGACGTGGTCCGGGGGACGCTGGAGAGCGGGGACGGGCTGCTGATGTTCACCGACGGGCTCGTCGAGACGGCTCGGCGCGACATCTCGCTGGGCATGGACAAGCTCGCGGGCCTGGGGGAGCGGCTGTTCCAGCGCGGCTTCGACGGGGGCGCCCAGATGCTGATCGACTCCATGGAACAGACCGATGACGACCGGGCGCTGGTGCTCGTTCACCGACGGTGGGCCCAGCCGCACGGGCAGCACGCCGGTTCGTGACGAGGGGGTCCGCTGTGGCACGATGGTCCCCGCCCTCGCACAGGGGGCTTTCGCGGATGTAGCTCAATGGTAGAGCCTCAGTCTTCCAAACTGAATACGCGGGTTCGATTCCCGTCATCCGCTCTCAGGAGCCTCGCGGTGATCCGCTGGGAGGCCTTCTGGCGGGGCGTAGCGTAGTGGCTAGCGCGCCTGCTTTGGGAGCAGGAGACCGCAGGTTCGAGTCCTGTCGCCCCGACTTTGCACCGTCTGCACGCACCCGACCAGCACACCCCGAACACATGAGGAGAAACCCTGTGAAGAGCGCCGTCGAGACGCTGAGCCCCACCCGGGCCAAGATCACCGTCGAGGTGCCCTTCGAGGAGCTCAAGCCGAGCCTCGACGCGGCGTACCAGAACATCGCCAAGCAGATCAACATCCCCGGTTTCCGCAAGGGTAAGGTTCCGCCGCCGGTCATCGACCGCCAGGTCGGCCGCGGGGCGGTGCTCGACGAGGCGATCAACGACGCCCTGCCGAAGCTCTACGTGCAGGCCCTGCAGGACAACGACCTGCAGCCACTGGCCCAGCCGGAGATCGACGTCACCAAGCTCGAGGACAACACGCTGTTCGAGTTCACCGCCGAGGTCGACGTCCGGCCCACGATCGAGGTCCCGGCGTACGACGCCCTCAGCGTGCAGGTCGACGACGTCGAGGTGTCCGACGAGGACGTCGCCGAGCAGGTCGAGTCGCTGCGTGAGCGCTTCGCCACGCTCAAGGACGTCGAGCGCCCCGCCCAGGACGGCGACATCGTGACCATCGACCTGAAGGCGACCAACGACGGCGAGGAGGTCGAGGGCGGCGAGGTCAGCGGCTACTCCTACAAGGTCGGCTCGGGCGACATGCTCGAGGGCATCGACGACGCCCTGCGCGGCCTGAGCGCGGGCGAGGAGGCCACCTTCACCTCGCAGCTGCTCGGTGGTGACCTCTCCGGCCAGGACGTCGACGTCTCCGTCTCGCTGACCGCGGTCAAGGAGCAGGAGCTCCCCGAGCTCGACGACGACTTCGCCCAGACCGCGTCGGAGTTCGACACGATCGAGGAGCTGCGCCAAGACGTGGCCACCCGCCTCGAGCGCGGCAAGCGCCTCGAGCAGGCCGCCTCGGCCCGCGACGCGGTCCTCGAGCAGCTGCTCGACTCCGCCGAGATCCCGCTGCCCGAAGGGGTCGTGGCCGAGGAGCTCGCCGGTCGCCGGCAGGAGATCGACCAGCAGCTCGCACAGGTCGGCATGACGATGGACGCCTACCTCGACAACGAGGGGCAGACCATCGACGAGTTCGAGGCCGAGCTGGAGAAGCGCGTCCGCGACGCGATGGCCTCGCAGTTCCTCCTCGACGAGATCGCCCGCACCGCGGAGATCGGCGTCGAGCAGGACGAGCTCTCCCAGCACCTGTTCCGCCGGGCGCAGCAGTCGGGCCAGAACCCGGACGAGTTCATCAAGCACATGGTCGAGCACAACCACATCCCCGAGATGGTGTCCGAGGTCGTCCGGGGCAAGGCCCTCGCCCGGATCGTCGAGGGTGCGAGCGTGACCGACACGTCCGGCAACGCCGTCGACCTGAAGAACCTGCTCCCGGACGGCAGCATCGCCGACCCCGAGGCGGAGACCGCCCAGGGCGAGACCGGGACGGGCTCCACGGACGACGCCGCCACCGAGGCCGCCGAGACCGAGACCGTCGAGGCGGACGCCACCAAGGAGTGAGTCGGCGTGGTCAGTTGACCACGCCGGGAGTTTCAGTGAACACTTGTGCACTGTGACTGCGAATGATGCGAGTGTGCTGGACGCCGCGGCCCTGGCCGCCGAGTTCGCCGAGGACCTGATCGTCGGCACCGTCCGTGACGTCCACGGCGCGGTGGCCGGCCGCGTGCACGGCGTGACGGCCAAGGTCGCCGGGGGGACGACCATCGGCCAGCGCGTGCACGACGGCGTCTCGAAGGTCGTCTACACGAGCATCAGCGCCAGCCTGAAGGCATCGGCCAAGGGGCTGAAGGTCGCGGGTGAGGCGGGGATCGGTGCCGAGCTCGAGGCGTCGCCGCGCGGGCGCTTCGTGCGGGCCGCGATCGCCGGCCTGATCGGCGACCGGCTGCGCGACGAGGGCTCGCGCTTCCACTTCGACCTCGGCGTCCGGGTGGGCGGGCGCGACGTCGTGCTGGACCGGGACGGCGTGGCCGCGGCGTACCCGAACGCCACGGACACCCTGGTCGTCTTCGTGCACGGCCTCAGCGAGAACGAGGCCTACTGGAACCGGGCCGCGCGGCCCAGGACCGAGGAGCGCCGCGAGCACCCGGAGCGGCGCAGCTACGGCGAGCGGCTCGAGGGCGAAGGTTGGACCCCGGTCATGGTCCGGGTCAACACGGGGCTGCCGATCGCCGAGAACGGCGTCGCCCTGGCCGCGGTCCTGGACCGACTGGTCGAGGCCTGGCCGGTCGACGTACGCCGGATCGCGCTCGTGGGTCACTCCATGGGCGGCCTGATCCTGCGCGCGGCGTGCGCCGTGAGCACCGACAGCGAGAAGCCCTGGACCGACCGGGTGACCGACGTGATCTGCCTCGGCACGCCCCACCTCGGCGCTCCCCTGGAGCGGGTCGTCACCAAGGGGGTCGCGGCCATGGGCCGGCTGCCCGAGGCGGCGCCGTTCGGCCGGATCCTGGAGTACCGCTCGACGGGCATCCTCGACCTGCGCCACGGGCTCGCGAGCGACGTGCAGAACCTGCCCAACGCCCGCTACCGCCTGGTCGCGGCGACCCTGACCCGGTCACCCCGCTCGGTCACCTCCTCCACGATCGGCGACTACCTGGTGCCCTACGACTCCGCGCTGGGACGCCGGAAGGGCGGCGAGGAGATGTTCCCGGGCGCCGAGACCCTGCACGTCCCGCTGGCTGACCACTTCGACCTGCTCAACCACGACGACATCTACGCTGCGATCCGGGAGTGGCTCCAGGACCGCTCCGACCCGCCCACCAAGGAAGAGAGCCCGACCGGATGACGCACACCCCCGCACAGATCTCGGCGACCGTGGACATCAAGGCCCGACCCGAGGAGGTGTGGGAGGTGATCTCCGACCTGGCCCGGATGCCCGAGTTCAGCCCGGAGCTGCGCAAGGCCTTCGTCCTGGGCAGGCCCGGTGTGGGGGCGAGCATCATCGGCATCAACCGCCGCAAGGCCGTGGTCTGGCCGACCAGCTCGAAGGTCGTGCGCTGGGAGCCCGGCCGTGCCGTGGCGTGGAAGACGCGGGAGAGCGGTGCCACCTGGGTCTACGAGCTCGAGCCCACCGCCACGGGCACCTCGGTCACCGGGCGCCGGGTGCTGCCGAAGTTCACGATCGGCACCTCGCTGCTCGGCCCGGTGATCGGCGGCGCCGCCGGCCACGACGCCGAGCTCGCCGAGGGCATCCGGACCACGCTGCAGCGGATCCGGTCGGCGGTGGAGGGGCAGGGCGCCCGCTGAGTCTGCTGTGGGCGAACACGGCTGTTTCCTCGTGGAATTGTCACGGCGTACGTCTAGGGTCGACCCGTGACTGAGAACTCCATGAACGGCCTGACCTCTCCCCGGATGGACGGCGGAGGAGGGTCGTACGGCCTCGACGACCACATCTACCAGCGCCTGCTCCGCGAGCGCATCGTCTTCCTCGGGTCGGAGGTCCGTGACCAGAACGCCAACGCGATCTGCGCGCAGCTGCTCCTGCTGAGCGCCGAGGACCCCGAAGCCGACATCTTCCTGCACATCAACAGCCCCGGTGGCTCGGTCGACGCGGGCATGGCGATCTACGACACCATGAACTACATCCCCAACGACGTCGCCACCGTCGGCATGGGCCTGGCCGCCTCCATGGGCCAGTTCCTGCTCTGCGCGGGGGAGAAGGGCAAGCGCTACGCCCTCCCGCACGCGCGGATCATGATGCACCAGCCCTCCGGCGGCATGGGCGGTTCGGCCTCGGACATCAAGATCCAGGCCCAGCAGTCGCTGCACATCAAGAAGGTGCTGTTCGAGCTGATCAGCCAGCACACCGGCCAGCCGCTCGAGCAGGTCGAGACCGACGCCGACCGCGACCGGTGGTTCACCGCTGCGCAGGCCAAGGACTACGGCTTCATCGACCACGTGATCACCAGCGCCCGGGACGCGGTCGACGAGGGCCGTCCCGCCCGCACCAAGGGACCAACCGCAGCGACCAGAATCGAGACCTGACGTGAACTACTACATCCCGCAGTGGGAAGAGCGGACCTCCTACGGAGTCCGCCGCATCGACCCCTACGCCAAGCTCTTCGAGGACCGCATCATCTTCCTCGGGACGCCGATCAGCGACGACATCGCCAACGCGGTGATGGCCCAGCTGCTCTGCCTCGAGTCGATGGACCCCTCGCGCGACATCCAGATCTACATCAACTCACCCGGTGGCTCGTTCACCGCGATGACCGCGATCTACGACACCATGCAGTTCATCCAGCCCGACGTGCAGACCGTGTGCCTGGGCCAGGCGGCCTCCGCGGCGGCCGTGCTCCTCGCGGCCGGGGCGCCGGGCAAGCGCCTCGCCCTGCCGAACAGCCGGATCCTGATCCACCAGCCCTACACCGAGGGCACCTACGGGCAGTCCTCCGACATCGAGATCCAGGCCAACGAGATCCTGCGGATGCGCGAGCTGCTCGAGAAGCTGATCGCCGAGCACTCCGGCAAGACGCCGGAAGAGGTCAACCTCGACATCGAGCGCGACAAGATCCTGACCTCGGACGCGGCGCTGGAGTACGGCCTCATCGACTCGATCCTGGAGTCGCGCAAGGCCATCGCCACTGTCGGCGCGGGGCGCTAGCTTCGCAGTCGTCGTGTCCTGCACCGAGGAGTGCGATCTCGGAGTACGGTCTTAGAACTTGTCGCAGAGCTGGTGTTGGATCGAGTAGTAAGTCGGGCCACGGCCCGACCGAGAGAATGAGGGACGGATGGCACGGATCGGTGACGGAGGGGATCTGCTGAAGTGCTCTTTCTGCGGAAAGAGCCAGAAGCAGGTCAAGAAGTTGATCGCTGGTCCAGGCGTCTACATCTGTGACGAGTGCATCGACCTGTGCAACGAGATCATCGAGGAGGAGCTCAACGAGACGACCGAGGTCGGCCTCGAGGAGCTGCCCAAGCCTCGGGAGATCTTCGAGTTCCTCAACTCCTACGTGATCGGCCAGGAGACCGCGAAGAAGTCCCTCGCCGTGGCGGTCTACAACCACTACAAGCGGGTGCAGTCCGGCGTCGCGGTGAACACGAGCAAGCACTCCAAGGAGGACGCGGTCGAGGTCGCCAAGTCCAACATCCTGGTGATCGGCCCGACCGGGTGCGGCAAGACCTACCTCGCGCAGACGCTCGCGCGGATGCTCAACGTTCCGTTCGCGATCGCCGACGCCACCGCCCTTACCGAGGCGGGCTACGTCGGCGAGGACGTGGAGAACATCCTGCTCAAGCTGATCCAGGCTGCCGACTACGACGTGAAGAAGGCCGAGACCGGGATCATCTACATCGACGAGATCGACAAGGTGGCCCGCAAGGCGGAGAACCCCTCGATCACGCGTGACGTCTCCGGCGAGGGTGTGCAGCAGGCGCTGCTCAAGATCCTCGAGGGGACCACGGCGTCGGTGCCGCCGCAGGGGGGCCGCAAGCACCCGCACCAGGAGTTCATCCAGATCGACACCACCAACATCCTGTTCGTGGTGGGCGGTGCCTTCGCGGGACTCGAGCACATCGTCGAGCAGCGGGTCGGCAAGAAGACCCTGGGCTTCACCGCCGAGATGCGCAGCTCCAACGAGACCGAGTCCGACGCGATGTTCGCGCAGGTCCGGCCCGAGGACCTGGTCAAGTTCGGGCTGATCCCCGAGTTCATCGGCCGGCTCCCGCTCATCGCCAGCGTGAACAAGCTCGACCAGGCGGCGCTCGTGCAGATCCTCACCGAGCCGCGCAACGCCTTGATCAAGCAGTACCAGAAGCTCTTCGAGATCGACGGCGTCGAGCTGGAGTTCACCGACGACGCGGTCGAGGCCATCGCGGACAAGGCGATGGAGCGCGGCACCGGTGCTCGCGGCCTGCGCGCGATCATCGAGGAGGTGCTCCTCAACGTGATGTACGACGTGCCCTCCCGGGCCGACATCGGCAAGGTCGTGGTCACCGGCGAGGTCGTCTCCGACAACGTGAACCCGACGCTGATCCCGCGCGAGGCGGAGCCCAAGAAGAAGAAGTCCGCCTAGCACTAGACCAGCAGGTCTTCTGAGTAGACCAGCCTGCATCTCAGGGCGATTTGCCCGTATTGTTTGGTGAATGTCCGTTGGGGTTCACCCCCACGTGCTCACCGGGGGAATTGTCGATGATCAGTGCCGAGCACCGAAGGCCGTTGGCGGCTTTCCTGATGGTCTTCGCGGCCGCCTGCCTGATCCTGGGGCAGGGTCTGCGTGACCGGGTCGTCGAGGTCTTCGTCGGCTCCGGGGCACCCCGCACGGTGGTCGGCGCGATCGCCCCGGACACGGTGCTGCACCCGTCCCTGGACCAGGCGCCGAAGGCTCCGGCCAAGGCCGTGGCGGTTCCCGGTGGGAAGCCGGCCAGCAGCCTCGACGAGGTCGTGCGGCAGACGGTGAGCCGCTCCCTCACTCCGGTCAGCGCGAGCACCGGTGGCCGACCGAGGTCGGCCCCGAGCGCTCACAGGCCCGCGCACGCTGTCCCCGCCGTCGCTCCCGCGGCCGCGCCGGCTTCTCCGGCCGCGCCCGTCGTCCCGGCGGCCGTCCCGGTCGCGCAGCCCGTCAAGCCCGCCGCCACCCCGGTCCCGACGAGGCCGGGCACCGCCTTCACGGGCACCGGCCAGCCAGCCACCCCGGCGGCCCAGCACCACGCAGGCCACCACTGGGCCTCCTACCCGAACAGCCCAGACGGCCCCGCCGGGCACGATCATGGCCACCACCCGGTCCGCAACGTCGTCCACAGCGTCGTGCGCACCGTGGTCGCGACCGTGGTCGTCGAGAAGCCGCGCGTCGTCGAGAGCCGAGACCGTGGTCCCCGGCAGGCGCGCCACGAAGACCGTCCCTACCGGGATCACGCCCCGCAGGCGGTCCGCCGTCCCGACCCGCAGCCGGACCGGCGCCCCGACCGAGGTGACGCGCCCCAGCCGGACCGGCACCCGGAACGAGGCCACACTCCCCAGGCGGGCTGGCACCCGGACCGCGGCCACGACTCACCGGGCCGGTCCCACCACGGGCACTGAGCCCGCCACCGGTCACCGCTTCGGCGGGGGCTCCCCGAGCACGGCGTCCACGACGACCTCGCTGTCCTCGGCCACCACCAGCTCCATCTCGCCGGTGATCGAGCCGACCGCGCGCAGGTCGCTCTCGGCGCTGCGGATCGCGTCCAGCGCTGCCGCCGGGCCGGTGATCGTGGCGTGCACGACCGGGGTACGCATGCCGACCTTGGCCGTCGACTTGGCGCCCCGGACGCCGGCCAGGACCGCGGCGACGGCGTCGAGCACAGCGGGGTCGTAGGCCGCGGTGACGCCGAGGTCCTCGGCGGTGGGCCAGGCCTGCAGGTGGACCGAGGCCGGCTGCCACCACGACCAGACCTCCTCGGTGGCGTAGGGCAGGAACGGCGCGAACATCCTCAGCTGCACGTGCAGCGCCGTGGCCAGGGCGGCCTTGGCCGACGCCGTGGCGGAGCTCGTCCCCGCGGCCTCCTCGTCGCCGTAGGCCCGCTCCTTGACCAGCTCGACGTAGTCGTCGCAGAAGTCCCAGAAGAACTTCTCGGTCTGCTCCAGCGCCGTCGTGTAGTCGTAGGCGGCGAACGCTCGCGTCGTCTCCTCCAGTGCGTGGGCCAGCTTGCCGAGCAGCGCCTGGTCGACGGCCTCGGTCACCAGGCCCGGCTCGACCTGCGTGGCCCGCACGCTGCCGAGCACGAACTTGGAGACGTTGAGGATCTTCAGCGCGAGCCGGCGGCCGACCTTCATCTGGGTCTCGTCGAAGGGCGAGTCCAGCCCCGGGCGGGCCATGGCGGCCCGCCAGCGGACGGCGTCGGCGCCGTACTTGTCCAGCACCTCGGTCGGCACCACCACGTTGCCCTTGGACTTCGACATCTTCTTGCGGTCGGGGTCGACGATGAAGCCGGAGATCATCGCGTGCGACCACGGCACCGTGTTGTTCTCGAAGCTGGCCCGGACGACGCGGGAGAACAACCAGGTGCGGATGATGTCGTGCGCGTTGGTGCACAGGTCCATCGGGAAGACCCGTTCGAACAGGTCGGGGTCCTCCTCCCAGCCACCGGCGATCTGCGGGGTCAGTGACGAGGTGGCCCAGGTGTCCATCACGTCGGGGTCACCGATGAAGCCGCGCGGCTTGCCGCGCTGGTCCTGGGTGAAGCCGGACGGCGCCTGGGTCGACGGGTCGATCGGCAGCTCGTCCTCACGGGGGAGCAGCGGGTGCTGGTAGTCGGGCTCACCCTCGTCGTCCAGGGCGTACCAGACCGGGAAGGGGATCCCGAAGAAGCGCTGCCGCGAGACCAGCCAGTCGCCGTTCAGGCCGCCGACCCAGTTGTCGTAGCGGTGCTTCATGTGCGGCGGGATCCAGGTGACGGCCGCGCCGCGCTCGAGCATCTCGGTGCGCAGCCTGGCGTCGCGACCGCCGTTGGTGATGTACCACTGGCGGGTGGCCACGATCTCGAGCGGCTTGTCGCCCTTCTCGTAGAAGTTGGCCATCCGCTGCGTCGGCTTGGGCTCGCCGTCGAGGTCGCCGCTCTCGCGGAGCAGGGCCACCATCGCCTCGCGGGCGCTGAACGCGGTCTTCCCCGCCAGCTCGGCGTACGCCGCCGCCGCGTCGCCGGAGAGCCAGTCGGGGGTCTCCCGGGACAGCCGCCCGTCGCGACCCATCAGCGTCCGGACCGGGAGCTGCAGCTCGCGCCACCAGGTGACGTCGGTAAGGTCGCCGAAGGTGCAGCACATCGCGATGCCGGCGCCCTTGTCCGGCTCGGCGGCGGGGTGGGCCAGCACCGGGATCTCGACCCCGAAGACCGGGGAGGTGACGGTGGTGCCGAACAGCGCCTGGTAGCGCTCGTCGTCGGGGTGCGCGATCAGGGCCACCACCGAGGGGATCAGCTCGGGCCGGGTGGTCTCGATGTGGATCGGGCGGTCGCCGGCGTGGAAGGCGACCCGGTGGTAGGCGCCGGCGTACTCCCGCGCCTCGAGCTCGGCCTGCGCCACAGCGGTCTGGAAGGTGACGTCCCAGAGGGTCGGCGCCTCCTGGAGGTAGGCCTCGCCGCGGGCGAAGTTGCGCAGGAAAGCCCGCTGGCTGACCTTCTGCGCCTTCGGGCCGATGGTCGTGTAGTGCTGCTTCCAGTCCACGGAGAGCCCGAGGGTGCGCCAGAGGTCCTCGAAGACCTTCTCGTCCTCCTCGACCAGCCGCTCGCACAGCTCCACGAAGTTGGGTCGGCTGATCGGCACCTGACGCTTGGGGTCCGGCTTCGCCGGGGGCTCGAAGCCGTCCTCGTAGGGCAGCGAGGGGTCGCAGCGCACGCCGTAGTAGTTCTGCACCCGGCGCTCGGTGGGCAGGCCGTTGTCGTCCCAGCCCATCGGGTAGAAGACGGACTTGCCCTGCATCCGCTGGAAGCGTGCCACCAGGTCGGTGTGGGTGTAGGAGAAGACGTGGCCGACGTGCAGCGATCCGGAGACGGTGGGCGGGGGAGTGTCGATCGAGTAGACCTCGCTGCGGGGGCGCGTCCGGTCGAAGGCGTAGGTGTCGTCGGCCTTCCACTGCGCGGCCCACTTGGCCTCCAGGCCCTCGAGCGCGGCCCGGTCCGGTACGACGACCGCAGCAGGTGCGGTCGTCTCACGGGACACGGTGTTCTCGGGGGAGTCAGTCATGGGGCGAATCCTACGGAGACACCCGCCGCTCCCGAAAACGAGCCGCCCGGCGCCCATCGACGAGCGGTCCTCGGGATCGCACCTAGACTTCGAGGCGATGGAAGACATGCCTGCCCCCGCCTCCGCCGATCCCGCCGACCCCCGTGACGACGACCGGGAGGCCCCCCGACTCGCGGAGACCTACGCCGAGGTCGAGGACGCCCTGCTGAGCCGGTGGCCGGAGAGCAGGCTCGACCCCACGCTGGACCGCATCGAGGCGTTCATGGAGCTGCTGGGCGACCCCCAGCGGGGCTACCCGGTCATCCAGCTGACCGGCACCAACGGCAAGACCTCGACGGCGCGGATGGTGGAGACCCTGATCGCCACCATCGGGCTGCGGGTGGGCCGGTTCACCAGCCCGCACCTGGAGTCGATGACCGAGCGGATCAGCCTGGACGGCGAGCCGATCAGCGAGGAGGCGTTCGTCACCGCGTTCAACGATGTGGCGCCGTACATCTCCCTGGTCGACGCCGAGCACGACCACCCGCTGTCCTTCTTCGAGACCATCGTCGCGATGGCGTACGCCGCCTTCGCGGACGCCCCGGTCGACGCCGCCGTCGTCGAGGTGGGGATGGGTGGCACCTGGGACGCCACCAACGTGATGGACGCCAAGGTGGCGGTGCTCACCCCGATCGCGGTCGACCACGCGCAGTACCTCGGTGAGACACCCGCCGTCATCGCGCTGGAGAAGGTCGGGATCATCAAGCCCGGCGCCACCGTCGTGGTCGCCGACCAGACGCCCGAGGTCGCCCAGGTAGTCCTCGAGCGCTGCAGCGAGGTCGGCGCGACCCTGGTCCGTGAGGGCCTGGAGTTCGGGGTCACCAGCCGGGTGCCCGCCGTGGGTGGCCAGATGATCACCCTGCAGGGGCTGCGAGGTCACTACGAGGAGGTGTTCCTGCCGCTCTACGGCGCTCACCAGGCGCAGAACGCCGCCGTGGCGCTGGCCGCGGTCGAGGCGTTCCTCGGTGGTGAGGACGCCCTGGACGGTGACCTGGTCCGTGAGGCCTTCGCGGAGGTCACCTCGCCCGGCCGGATGGAGGTCATCCGGCGCTCCCCGACGATCGTGCTGGACGCCGCGCACAACCCCCACGGTGCGGCCGCGGTCGTGGCGACGCTGGAGGACTCGTTCGTGTTCTCCCCGCTCATCGGGGTGATCGGCGTGATGGCGGACAAGGACTACGAGGGACTGCTCTCCGAGCTCGAGCCGATGCTGGCGCACGTGGTGTGCACCCAGAGCTCGAGCTCCCGGTCGATGCCCGCCGCCGACCTCGCCGAGGTGGCGCTGGGCATCTTCGGGCAGGACCGGGTGAGCGAGACTCCCTCGCTCGCGGACGCGATCGACCAGGCCGCGGCCCTGGCCGAGGCCGGTGGTGCGCTCGGCGAGGCGATCGGCTCGGGCGGCGTGCTGGTCACCGGGTCCGTCGTCACCGTCGGCGAGGCCCGCGCGATGCTCCGCTCGCGCCGCAACGCCGACGGCAGCCGCAGCAAGGAGCAGGACCGGCAGCACACCGGTCAGCAGGAGGGGGAGCAGGGCTGATGCAGCGCCGACTCTGCGCCGCGATCCTCTCCCTGGAGGCGATCGCGCTGGGGCTGAGCACCCCCGTCCTCATCTCCGTGGCGGGCGTCTCGACGGCCACCGCGCTGTGGATCGGGCTCGGCCTCACGGTCGCCTGCATCCTGGTCGCGGCCGTGCTGCGCTTCGCGTGGGCCTACGGGCTCGGCTGGGCCATCCAGGTCGTGGCGATCGCGCTGGGCTTCCAGATCACGGCCATGTTCTTCCTCGGCGCGATCTTCCTCGCACTGTGGGCCACGGCGTACTTCCTGGGCCGCAAGATCGAGGTCGAGCGCGCCGAGTGGGAGCGCACGGGGGAGTACCCCGGCCTGCCCCGCGAGGACGCGGACGAGCAGTCGCGCTGAGCCGCCCACTAGGGTGAGCGCCATGTCCCAGCGCACCCTCGTCCTGCTCAAGCCCGACGCCGTCCGGCGCGGCCTCGTCGGCAACGTCCTCTCCCGGTTCGAGGCCAAGGGTCTCACCGTCGTCGCGCTCGAGCAGCGCCACATCGACGCCGACCAGGCCGACGCCCACTACGCCGAGCACGTCGACCGGGACTTCTACCCGCCGCTGCGCGACTTCGTGACGAGCGGGCCGCTGGTCGCGGCGGTGCTCGAGGGCGACGAGGCGATCGAGGTGGTGCGCGCCCTCAACGGCGCGACCGACGGCCGCAAGGCCGCACCCGGTACCATCCGCGGCGACCTGTCGCTGTCCAACCGCGAGAACCTCGTGCACGGCTCCGACAGCCCGGAGTCCGCCACGCGCGAGATCGCGCTCTGGTTCCCCGAGCTCTCCTAGAGAAGGCCCCGCTGGATCTGGTCCAGCAGGAGCTCGAGGCTCTGCTCGCGCTCGTCCGCGGGTACGTCGCGCAGCGGCCCGTGCAGGTGCAGCACGGCGAACCCGTGCACGGCTGACCAGCACAGCGCCTCCGCCCCGGCTCGTCGCTCGGTGGTGACGCCGCCGGCGCGCACCAGGTCGTCGAGCACCAGGCCGAGCAGGGCGTAGGGATCTCCCTCCGGCGGGCCGTCGTCCTCCGCCTCGGGCTCGTCGGACTCGTCTGGCTCGGCTGGCTCGTCTGGCTCGTCGTCGAGGGTGACGCCGCCGTGCGCCGCGAACGCGACCTCGAACAGCCCCGGCTGGGCGAGCGCGAAGTGGACGTAGGCGCGACCGGTGGCGCGCAGCCGGGCGACCGCGCGGGGGAGCGGCTCCCGCTCCGCGACCCCCGCCATCTCCGCCGTCATGGCGCCGGCGAGCTCCAGCATCGCGACCTGGGCGACCTCGGCGAGCAGCTCGTCCCGGTCGGCGAAGTGCCGATAGGCCGCGTTGTGCGAGACGCCCGTCTGCCGGGCGACCTCGCGCAGCACCACGCCCTCGGGGCCGCTGGCCTGGGCGAGACCGACCGCCGTCTCGACGAGGGCGGGCCGCAGGTTGCCGTGGTGGTAGGTGCCCATGGCCCCATCCTAGCCGGATGTTGACAGCGGTAACATGCGGTGGCACAGTCCATGTTGACACCGTCCACTTCGAACTTCCCGGAGGCCGCCATGCGACCGAAGCTCGGCATCCTGCTCACCGTGTGCGCCGCGGTGCTCGCCATCAACCTGGACACGACCATCGTCAACGTCGCCCTGCCGAGCATCAGCCGGGAGCTCGACGCCGGCACCCGGGCGCTGCAGTGGGTCGTCGACGGCTACAACCTCGCGTTCGCCGGCCTGGTGCTGGCCATGGGCAGCGTCTCCGACCGGTTCGGGCGACGACCGGCGTTGATCGGGGGACTGGTCGGCTTCGCCGTGGCCAGCGTCGCCGGCGCCCTGGTCACCACCCCGGTCGCCCTGGTCGCGGCCCGCGGAGCCATGGGCTTCTTCGCCGCCCTGATCTTCCCGACCACCCTGTCGATCATCTCCAACACCTTCCGCGAGCGCCGCGAGCGCGCCGCCGCGCTCGGAGTGTGGGGCGCCGTCGTCGGGATCGGGGTCGCGGCCGGCCCGGTCACCGGCGGCGTGCTGCTCGAGCACTTCTACTGGGGCAGCGTCTTCTGGGCCCTGGTCCCGCTCGCCCTGCTCGCCGCCCTGGCCGCGTTCTTCCTCGTCCCCGAGTCGCGGGACCCGGAGGTGCCCGCCCTGGACCTGCCCGGCATCGGCCTGTCCATCGCGATGCTGGGCCTGCTCACCTGGACGATCATCGAGGCCCCGGAGTACGGCTGGTCCTCGGCCGCGACCGTCGGCGGGTTCGCCGTGGTGGCGCTGCTACTGGTCGCCTTCGTCGCCCGGGAGCGTCGTACGCCGCACCCGATGCTGGACGTCTCCCTCTTCCGCGACCGCCGGTTCAGCGCGGCCAGCGGCTCGGTGACGATCACCTTCTTCGCCCTGTTCGGGTTCATCTTCCTGATCACGCAGTACTTCCAGTTCATCCGCGGCTACGGCACCCTCTCCACCGGCGCGCGGATCCTGCCCGTGGCCACGAGCATCGCCGTCGCCTCGGTCGTCGGTGCCCTGCTCGCCCCCCGGATCGGCACCAAGGTCGTCGTCACGACCGGGCTGGTGCTCTTCGGCCTGAGCTTCGTGTGGATCTCGACGGTGACGGTGGACGCGTCGTACGCCCGGGTGATCGTGCCGCAGATGGTGCTGATGGGCCTCGGGATGGGGCTGATCTCGACGCCGGCGACCGAGTCCATCCTGCTGGTGCTGCCGCCCGCCCGGGCCGGTGTCGGGTCGGCCGTCAACGACGCCACCCGCGAGCTCGGCGGCACGCTCGGCGTCGCCGTCGTGGGCTCGATCTTCTCCTCCGTCTACGCCGCGAACCTGGCCGACGGCGACTTCGCGAAGCTGCCCGGGGGCGCGCTCGCCCAGGCCCAGGACTCCGTGGGAGCGGCCCAGTCGATGGCGGGCTCGGCACCCGACCTGGTCTCCGCGATGCAGGACGCCTTCATGGCCGGGCTGCACACGTCCTCGCTGGTGGTGGGCGTGCTCTGCCTCGTCGGCGCGGTGGTGGCCGTGGTCGCGCTTCCCGGCCGGGTCACCCCGGCAGATGCCGAGGTGGACCCGCAGCGTGTCGCCACGGGAAGTACGCCGGTCGCTCTTACGCTTCGGTGACGGGTGGGGCGCGTGGTGCGTCACACCTCTTCCCCCATCACCGGCACCTGCGAGGCGGAACGGATGGCCAACAGTCTCATCGGCCGTGACATGGCAGTCGATCTCGGCACTGCGAACACGCTCGTCTACGTCCGCGGCAAGGGTGTCCTCGTCGACGAGCCCTCCGTCGTCGCGATGAACAGCCAGACCCACGAGATCCTGGCCGTGGGTCACGAGGCCAAGCGCATGATCGGTCGTACGCCGGACGGCATCACCGCCATCCGGCCGCTCAAGGACGGTGTGATCGCCGACCTCGACGCGACCGAGGAGATGCTGCGCCACTTCATCCAGCAGGTGCACAAGCGCCGCTACTTCGCCAAGCCGCGGATGATCATCTGCGTGCCGAGCGGGGTGACCGCCGTCGAGCAGCGCGCGGTCAAGGAGGCCGGCTACCAGGCCGGCGGCCGCCGGGTCTACATCATCGAGGAGCCCATGGCCGCCGCGATCGGCGCTGGCCTGCCCGTCCACAAGCACACCGGCAACATGGTCGTCGACGTCGGCGGCGGCACCACCGAGGTCGCGGTGATCTCCCTGGGCGGCCTGGTCACCACCCTGTCGGTGCGCACCGCGGGTGACGAGCTCGACCAGGCGATCGTCGCCTGGATGAAGAAGGAGCACTCCCTGATGCTGGGGGAGCGCACCGCCGAGGAGATCAAGATGACCCTCGGCTCGGCCTTCCCGCTGCCCCAGGAGCGCCAGGCGGAGGTGCGCGGCCGCGACATGGTCTCCGGCCTGCCGCGCACCGTCACCGTCTCCAGCCCCGAGATCCGCAAGGCGCTCGAGGAGCAGCTGCACGCGATCGTCGACGCTGTCCGCACCACCCTCGACCAGACCCCGCCCGAGCTGGCCGGCGACATCATGGACCGCGGCATCGTGCTCACCGGTGGTGGCGCCCTGCTGCTCGGCCTCGACGAGCGCATCCGCCACGAGACCGGGATGCCGGTGCACATCGCCCGCGACCCGCTGACCTCGGTCGCGCTCGGCGCGGGCAAGTGCGTGGAGGAGTTCGAGGCCCTCCAGCAGGTGCTCGTCTCGGACCACAGGCGGTAGACGGGTGGCCTCCAAGCGTCTCCGCACCAGGTCGGGCCACCGTGCAGGAGCGAGGATGGGCAACGTCAAGGGTCCCTCGCTCGGACGCCCGGTCACCGACGACGACGGTCGCACCCGCTTCGGCAGCGAGCGCGGCGGCTCCTCCCGCGTGGTCGTCGGCCTGCTCGTCGCCGCCTCGCTGACCGTGATCACCGTCGACGCCGCGAGCGGCGACCGCTCGCCGATCGACCCGGCGCGCTCGGCCGTGGGCAACGTCCTCGGCCCGATCGAGTCCAGCACCGCCACCGCCACGCGGCCCTTCCGCGAGACGATGGCCTACTTCAGCTCCAACGGCGACCTGCGCGACGACGTGGCCCGGCTCTCCGCCCAGAACTCGCAGCTGCGGTCCGAGGTGGAGCAGACCCCGCTCGACCGCAACCGCCTCGCCGAGCTCGACGGGCTGACCACCACGGCCAACCAGACCGGCTACGCCCTCGTCGCCGCCCGTGTCGTGGGGATGGGGCCGATGCAGTCCTTCTCCCGGACCGTCACCATCGACGCCGGGGCCTCCTCGGGCATCCGCCCGGACATGACCGTGCTGAACAACGACGGCCTGGTCGGACGCGTGCTGAGCACGACCCGCACCACCGCCAACGTGCTGCTGATCCTCGACACGGACTCGGTCGTCGGCGGGCGACTCGGCTCCAACATGGAGATCGGATTCCTGCGCGGGCGCGGGGTCACCGGCAACCGCGGTCGCCTCGACCTCGACCTGGTCGACCACTCGGTGACGCCGGCCAAGGGTGACGTCGTCGTCACCTGGGGCAGCCAGAACGGCGTGCCCTACGTGGCCGGGATCCCGATCGGCACCGTCGAGTCGGTGTTCTCCACGCCGCGCGAGCTGGCCAAGCACGCCGTGATCGACCCCTACGTCGACTTCACCTCGCTCGACGTGGTCGGGGTCGTCGTACCCAAGAAGACGGCGGGTGACCGGCTGGTCATCAACGGCCTGGCCGCGAAGACAGGAGGCGCCCGATGAACCTCACGCGCACGGGACTGGTCGGCGTCGTGATCGTGATCGCGGTGATCTTCCAGGTCGCCGTCTTCAACCTGTTCTCGGTCAACGGCGTGGTCCCCAACCTGGCCCTGATCGTCGTGGTCGCCGCCTCGATCGCGCGCGGGCCGCAGTTCGGTGCCACGGTCGGCTTCATCGCCGGCCTGCTGCTCGACCTCGCCCCGCCCGCCGACCACGTCGCCGGCCGCTGGGCGCTGGCCCTGGTGCTGGTCGCGGTGCTCGCCGGCCGGGTCCGCTCGGACGCCCGCCGCAGCCCGATCGCCGGCCTGGCCACCGTGGCCGTGTGCTCGTTCATCGCGACCTCGGTGTTCGCCCTGAGCGGGGTCGTCCTCGGTGACCACGCCCTGCCGGCCGGCGAGATGATGCAGGTGGTCGGGATCGCGCTGCTCTGGGACATCGTGTGTGCGCCGCTGCTGCTCCCCGGCCTGATGGCCCTGTTCGAGCGGACCCGTTCCTCCGAGCTGGCCTACTGATTCATGGCCGCAGTCCTCATCCGCCCCAACGCCGCGCAGAAGAGCCGGCTGCGGCTGTTCGTCATCCAGGCGATGGTGCTCGCGCTGTTCCTCACCCTGTTCGCGCGGCTCTGGTACATGCAGGTGCTCACCGGCGACGGCTACCGCGCCCAGGCGGCTTCGCAGTCGGTGCGCGACGTGGTCGTGCAGCCGGCCCGCGGGCTGATCGTGGACGACATGGGCCGCCCGCTCGTCGCGAACCGCAGCAGCTGGGTGGTCAGCATCGACCGCACCCTGCTCGGCAAGCTGCCCGCCGCGACCCGTGACACCACGCTGCAGAAGCTCCACCGGGTCGTGCACGTTCCGCTGGCCGAGATCGAGGCGCGGATCCTGGTGTGCGGCCAGCCGAACGCCAAGGCCGGCACCTGCTGGAACGGCTCGCCCTACCAGCCGGTCCCGGTCGCCCGGGACGTCCCCCAGCAGACCGCGGTCAAGGTGCTCGAGCAGGCCGAGGACTACCCCGGGGTGCTCGCCCAGCAGGAGAGCGTGCGCGCCTACCCCTCGCCCTACGGCGTCAACGCCGCCCACGTGCTCGGCTACCTCAGCCCGATCACCGAGGGTGAGCTCGACAAGGCCGACAAGAACGACGACACCTCGGTCAACGGCGCCTCCGTGGTGGGCCGCGCCGGCGTCGAGAAGGCGTACGACGGGTACCTCCGCGGCAAGCCCGGCTACAAGAAGGTCGCCGTCGACTCCATGGGCCGTGTGCTCGGCGACGGGGGCGAGGTCGACTCGACCCCCGGCGACACCCTCGTCACCTCGATCGACTCCAAGGTCCAGGCCGACGTGGAGAAGCAGCTCCACGCCGCGATCATGACCGCGCGGGGCACCTTCGACAAGGTGACCGGCCGCAACTACGCCGCCGACAGCGGTGCCGCCGTCGTGATGGAGGCCAAGACCGGCCGGATCGTGGCGATGGCCAGCCAGCCGACGTACGACCCGACGGTCTGGTCCGGCGGCATCTCGGCCAAGGAGCTCAAGCAGCTCTACTCCGAGAAGTCCGGGACGCCGCTGCTCTCGCGGGCCACCCAGGGCCAGTACGCGCCCGGCTCCACGTGGAAGCCGTTCATGACGGTCGCCGCGCTCAGCAACGGGTTCTCCGAGGGCACCCAGCTCGACTGCTCCTCGGGCCTGCAGGTCGGCAACCGGTGGTTCAAGAACTACGAGTCGGCCGCCTACGGCTACATCAGCTTCGCGAAGGCGCTGGAGCTCTCCTGCGACACGTTCTTCTACCGCGTCGGCCTCTCCTTCTGGCAGAAGTACGGCAGCGACCCGGCCAACGTGAAGGCCAAGGACCCGCTCGTCACGACCGCCAAGGACTTCGGCTTCGGCTCCGACACCGGCGGCGACGTCACGGGCGCGGCCAGCGGGCGGATCGCCGACCGGAAGTGGAAGGCGGCCTACTGGAAGGCCATGAAGGGCTACTACTGCAGGGTCGACCGGAAGAACACCTCCAACCAGCGGGACTTCCTGCACGTGTTCGCGCACGAGTTCTGCCTCGAGGGGTTCAACTACCGAGCCGGCGACGCGGTCAACTTCGTGATCGGGCAGGGCGACACCATGGTCACCCCGCTGCAGCTCGCCCGGGCCTACTCCGCGCTGTCCAACGGCGGCAAGCTGATGGCCCCGCAGGTGGCCAAGGCCGTGGTCAGCCCCGACGGCAAGCTGATCCGCGAGATCAAGCCCAAGGTGGTCCGCAAGATCAGCTCGAAGAAGTCCGCGATCGCCTACGTCGACAACGCGCTGAAGGGGACGCCCAAGGAGGGCACCCTGGCGTGGAAGTTCGGCGGCTTCCCGCTCGACAAGGTGCAGCTACGCGGCAAGACCGGCTCGGCCGAGGTCTACGGCAAGCAGAGCACCTCGTGGGTGGCGACCTACACCAAGGACTACGTCGTGATCATGGTCATCACCCAGGGCGGCACCGGGTCGGGCACCTCCGGGCCCGCCGTACGCAAGATCTGGGAGAACCTCTATGGCATCAAGGGCGAGAAGGTGCTGCCGTCGAAGGCCGCGCTCCCCGGGACCACGCCGCCGCAGGGCCTGCCGACGTTCGCCCGTGACGGCTCGATCCTGCCGCCCTCGACGAAGAAGAAGGGGGAGTGACCATGACCGTCCTGCCCATGGGCCGCCTCGCGGTCAGCCGTACCCGCATCGCGGTGCCCCGCCTCGACTACGTCCTGCTGGGCTCCGCCGGCCTGATCCTGGCCATGGGCACCGTGCTCGTCTGGTCGGCCACGGCCAGCAACGACACGCTCACCGGCGGTCAGTCGACGGCCTACCTGCACAAGCAGCTGGTGAACATCCTGATCGGGCTGGTGCTCGCCGCCGCCGTGATGGCGACCGACCACCGTTGGGTGCGCATCGTCACCCCGCTGGTGTACGTAGGATCGGTGATCGGGCTGCTGCTCGTGCTGGTGATGGGCTCGACCATCAACGGCTCGCGCTCGTGGCTGATCATCGGCGGGATGTCGATCCAGCCCGCCGAGTTCGCCAAGCTGGCGGTCGTGATCGGGATGGCGATGATCATCGCCGAGCGCACCGAGAACGCCCGGCGTCGCAGCGTGGGCGTCGTCGACGTCGCCCTGATGGGCGCGATCGCCGGCATCCCGGCCCTGCTGATCATCCTGCAGCCCGACCTCGGCACGATGCTCGTGCTCGCGGCCACGGTGTTCGGGGTCCTCGCGGTCGCGGGCGTCCCGCGGCGGTGGCTGGTCTCGCTGTTCGCCGCGGGCGTGACCATCGCCTTCCTGGCGGTCTCGATGGGGCTGCTGAAGCAGTACCAGATCAACCGGTTCATGGCCTTCACCAACCCGGCGCTCGATCCCCGGGGCGCGGGGTACAACACCACGCAGGCCCGGATCGCGATCGGCAACGGCGGCCTGTTCGGCCAGGGCCTCTTCGACGGTTCGCAGACCCGGTCGCGGTTCGTGCCCGAGCAGCAGACCGACTTCATCTTCACGGTCGCCGGGGAGGAGCTCGGGCTGATCGGCGCGGGCGTGCTGATCCTGCTCTTCGCGGTGCTGCTGTGGCGGGCGCTGCACATCTCGCTGAACGCCGACGACATGTTCGGGCGGGTGGCGGCGGCCGGGATCGCCTGCTGGTTCGCCTTCCAGACCTTCCAGAACGTCGGCATGTGCCTGGGCATCATGCCGGTCACGGGTGTGCCGTTGCCGCTGGTCTCCTACGGAGGGTCCTCGATGTTCGCCTCGATGATGGCCCTGGGGCTGTTGCAGAACATCGCCATGCGCGGATCCGCCGACCCGCGACGGGGCCGGCGCATCTGACGGCTCAGGCCTCGGGCAGCGTGAAGCTGAACGTGGAGCCGCCCTCGGGGTTCCGGCGCGCGGTGATCTCCCCGCCGTGCAGGGCCACGATGCGGCGGGTGAGCGCCAGGCCCAGGCCGGTGCCGGCGGAGCGGCCCTCGACCGGGCCGCGGTGGAACTCGCCGAAGATCAGCTCCTCCTGGCCCGCCGGGACGCCCATGCCGCGGTCGACGATCTCGACGCGGATCCAGCCCGGCTCGACGTCCTGCCCCGAGTGCAGCTCGACCCAGGGAGGTTCGGTGACGGGCGTGTACTTGATGGCGTTCCCGACCAGGTTGTCGAGGAGCTGACGCAGCAGCCCCGGGTCCACCTCCACCCGGTGGGAGAGGTCGAGCAGGAAGCGCGGCTCGTCGGCCTCGGCCCAGTGGGCGCGTCGACTGGCGATGATCTCGATGGCGACGTCCTCGAGCTTGACCGCGTTGGTGCGGATCTGCCCGTTCTGGACGACGGTGTAGTTCAGCCAGTCCTCGATGACCTGGCGCATCCGCTTGCTCGCGTCCCGGGCCTTGATCAGCGCGTCCTCGATGACGTAGCGGTCCTCGGCATCCTCGCCGCCGTCCTGGACGACCTCGAGCCAGCCGTCGAGCACCGTGAGCGGGCCGCGCAGGTCGTGGGCCACCATCCCTGCGAAGTTGCTCAGCTCGCGCAGCCGGGCCCGCTGGGCGGTGACGTCGTGGAGCAGCACGATGGTCGAGCGCTCGCCGGCTCCGCCGAGCGGCTGGGCGGTCACGTCGAGGATCCGGGGGGCGTCGTCGTGCCCCACCCGGACCTCGACGGACCTGGGGTGTCCGCCGGGCTCGGGGACGAACAGCCCGGCGCGCAGCACTTCGTCGTCCAGGTTCCCGCCCTCTGTGTCGGTGAGGCCGAAGCTCTCGACCCACGAGTCGGGACGGCCGACCGGGATGGGGCGGCCGAGCAGCTGCCGGGCGGCGTGGTTGAACATCGAGACCTCGGAGTCGTCCACGATGACCACCCCGTCGGTCATCGAGTTGAACACCGTCTCCAGCACCCGGCGCTGGGTCTCCGACTCCTTGCCCTTGCGGTCGAGCTCGTCGATCAGGGCGCCGCGCTGCTCCCGCATCAAGGTCAGCAGGAGAAGGAAGCCGGTGCTGGCGATCAGGAGCAGGTCGACGATCGAGGAGGCGGGCAGCAGCCCGACGTACCCGAACTGGTTCTGCGGCAGGTAGGTCATCCCGGCGGCCAGCAGGGCGATCGTGATGGCGAGGTAGCCCGTGCCTCGCACCGTGAGGGTGAGGCCACCCCAGACGCTGGGCACGAGCAGCAGCCACGACAGGGGGAGCGAGGAGTCCCAGTAGGTGCCGTAGACGCACAGCCCCGCCGTGCTGACCAGGGCCACCCGGTTCAGCCACGAGCTGGGCGGCAGGATCGTGGACCGGCGCCCGTAGAACATCACCATGAAAGTGACGCCGCCGACGAAGCAGAAGACGGTGTTGCGCAGCACCCACCACAGCAGCACCTTGGAGGGCAGGTCCGTGGTCGCCAGCAGCGGGAAGCCACCCAGGACGCCCTGGAGGACCGAGGACCCGAGGGCGGCGTACAGGAGCGTGGCGACCTCACCCGGGGTCTCCGGGGCCCAGCCCTCGTGCGCGAGGCCACGGCGGTACCACCAGGTCATCAGCAGCGGCTGCCCCACGCCCACCAGGGCCAGCCACAGGGCGACCTGGGGCGCGTAGTCCATCGCCACCGCCGTGGCGGCGAAGACCACGACCATGCCCACGAGGGTCGCGGCGACGACGCGGCGACCGGTGAACCAGATCGTGGTGAGCAGGACGAAGCCCACGCCACCGGGCGGCCACACCTCGGCGATCCGGGGGTCGACGTCCCGGCTGTCCAGTCCCAGGTAGGGGGCGATGCAGTAGCAGACGGCCGCGAACGCGAAGTACGGCGCGACCTCGCGCAAGGACATGGCTGAGAAGGCGTCCACCCGTGAGTGTCGACGCCCCGTCGCGAGTCCGTGCGGATGGCGTACCATTTATCCCTTTTCCCCTTTTGTCGAGTCTAGGGACAGGCCGGGTATGCGTCTCGGTATTGTCCCGATTCGCCGCCTGGCCCACGCGGGCCAAGAGCGCTGGTCAGGGCCCTGGTCAGGGCTGCACGGAGAGCACCAGGTAGGCGGCCAGCACCACGAGGTGCACGCCGCCCTGGAGTCGGGTCGCGCGGCCCGGGACGACCGTGAGCACGCTGATCACCGCGGTCAGCCCCAGCAGCACCATGTGGGTCGGATCCAGGCCCAGTCGCAGCGGGCCGTCGAGCCAGATCGAGGCCACCGCGATGGTCGGGATGGTCAGGCCGATGCTCGCCATCGCCGAGCCCAGGCCCAGGTTGAGGCTGATCTGGGTGCGACCGCGTCGGGCCGCGTTCACGGCGGCGATCGACTCCGGCAGCAGCACCAGGAGCGCGATCACGACCCCGACCACGGCCTGGGGGAGCCCGAGGGCCTTGACCCCCTGCTCGATGGGGTCCGACTCGATCTTCGCGAGGCCGACCACGGCGACGAGCGAGACCACGAGCAGGGCCAGGCTGACCAGGGCGCGCCGGTCGCTGGGCCGCTCAGCGTGGTCGTCCTCCGGCAGCAGCTCCCCGCCGTGGCCGACGGGGAGGAAGAAGTCCCGGTGCCGGACCGTCTGCGTCATCACGAACATCGCGTAGAGGGCCAGCGAGGCCACCGCCGCGAAGGCGAGCTGGGAGCCGGAGAACTCGGGACCGATGGTGGTGGTGGTGAAGTTGGGCAGCACCAGGCACACCACGGCCAGGGTGATCACGGTCGCCAGCGCGCCGCCGGTGCCCTCGGCGTTGAAGTGGGTCGTCCCGAACCGCACGGCGCCCACGAGCAGGCACAGCCCCACGATCCCGTTGCAGGTGATCATCACGGCGGCGAAGACGGTGTCGCGGGCCAGCGTCGAGGTGTCCTTGCCCCCGCCGAGCATCAGGGTGAGGATCAGCGCGACCTCGATGACGGTGACGGCGACGGCCAGCACGAGCGAGCCGAACGGCTCGCCGACCCGGTGGGCGACCACCTCGGCGTGGTGGACGGCGGCGAGCACGGCCGTGGCCAGGAGCACCGCGACCACGACGAGCCCCACCACGGGCGGGTGCCGGCCCCAGGTGAGCACCAGGCCGACCAGGGCGACGGGTGGCGCGATCTCGTTCCAGCTCGGACGCCGGGCAAGGAGGGCACGCATGTCCGCAGCCTACGGAGCGGTGGTGGGGACGGCCTCCCGCTCGAGGCTCAGCCGCGCGGGAGGGTCACGGTGATGGTGGTGCCGGGGCCCTCGTTGCGGGCCGCGGTGATCAGGCCACCGTGGCGGCGCACGATGCGCTTGCACAGGGCGAGCCCCAGGCCGGAGCCCTCGTAGTTGCCGATCACCGACGACGCCCGGCGGAACGGCTCGAAGATCGTCGCCTCCTCGCCCTCGGGGATCCCGATCCCGGCGTCGACCACATAGAGCCGGACCCACCCGCGGTCACCACCGGAGAAGCTGCGCACGGTGATGGCGGGCCGCTCGCCGGGGACGGTGTACTTCACCGCGTTGCCGATCAGGTTCGTGAGCAGGTGCCGCAGCAGCGTCGGGTCGACCATCACGGTGTCCGGGGTCCGGACCACGAAGTCGACGCCGGGGTAGCCGGCCACGATCGCGTCCAGGCACGGCTGCAGCGCGATCGCCTCGGGCTGCACCACGCCCTCGCGGGCGACGTTGTAGGTCAGCCAGTCCTCGATCTCGCGGGACATCCGGTCGGTGGCGTGCCGGCCTCGCTGCAGGGCCTCCAGGGCGAGGTCGGGATCACCGTCCAGCGCGTCCTCGGCGACCTCGATCCAGCCCTGGACCGCGGCCAGCGGGCTCTTCAGGTCGTGCGCGGCGACCGCCGCGAAGCTGGCCAGCTCCTCGATGCGTCGCTGCTCGGTGGTCACGTCCCGGACGATGGCCACGACGCTGTCGGAACCGGCGTACTGCACGGGCGCGAGCTGCACGGCCAGGATGCGCAGCCCGTCCTCCGAGCCGTCCCGGTTGTAGGAGTAGGTGAACGAGGCGCGCTCGGTCATCCGGGGCAGCCAGCGGGCGGGCTCGACGGTCAGCTTCTCGCGGCCCAGGATCTGCACCGCGGCCGCGTTGTGCAGCTGTACGGCGCCCGCGGTGTCCATCAGCACCAGGGCCTCGTTGATCGACTCGAACACGGTGCCGAGCAGCCCCGCCTGGTCGATGGCCTCCTGGCGCCGGCGTACGACCTCCCCGGCGAGGTGGGCGCGCTGGTCGCGGACGAGGGAGAGCAGCAGGACCACGAACACGAAGGCCGCCATCAGGCTCTCGAGCAGCAGGAAGTTGGGCAGGTCCGCCGGGCCGTAGACCCGGTGCGAGACGGGGATGGACTGGGCGATGATCACCGCCAGCGTGCCGGTCAGGCTGTACGCCGCCGAGGTCCACGGGCCCAGGCTCAGCCCGGCCCAGATCGCCGGGAGCATCACGATCCAGGTGAGCGGGTAGTCGTTGTAGGCGAACACCAGGCCGAGGCAGACGCCGGTGACCACGAGCTGGAGGTAGACGTCCAGCACCCGGGTGGGGATGGCCTCGGTGCGTGGTCGCCGCTGGACCAGGAGCATCACGCAGGCGCTGCCCACGAAGACGTAGACGGTGCTCAGCGCCGTCCACCACAAGAGGTCGAAGGTGGAGCTGTCCACCCACACGCCCGGGACGGGTCCCAGCGGGATGACGACGAGCGCGCCCACGATGCTGGACACGAGCAGGTCGACGATGTCGCTGGGACGGTGGGGCGTCAGGTTGTCGTCGCCGATGCGCCAGCGGTAGAACGCCAGCGTCACACCGGCCTGCACCACGGTGGCCAGGGCTCCCCGGGACGCGGCCGCCCAGTCCTCGTCGATGACGAACACGGTGAGCAGGTTGACCGAGAACGCAAGCCCGACGGTCAGGCCGAGGATCTGGTTGCGCAGGCTGCGGACCGGCCACAGCCAGGCGAGCACCACCCAGAGGAAGGTGACCAGCGCGGCCACGTGGATCGAGCCGATGTCGGAGACCTGCAGGGAGGACACGTGCTCGAGGACCAGCGCCCCAGGGATCGATACCAGGCACACCAGCCACAGGGTCCACATCGCTGGGACCGACAGGCGTCGCGAGGGACGCCAGGCAAGGGCATGGTCAGCCACCCCGATTCCCCCTTTGATCTCGGGTTGGGCACGTGCTGGGCGAGCACGTAGGCTGTCTACTTCCCCATTTAGTGGAAGGTTCATGCATGCCCGTCCCACCAGGTGAGTCAGTCTTCGCCATGCTCGAGCCACATCTGGCTCGAGTTCAGAAGCCGATTCAGTACGTCGGGGGCGAGCTCAACTCGGTGTGCAAGGACTGGGCGTCGACCGACGTCCGCTGGGCCCTGATGTATCCGGACGCCTACGAGGTCGGCCTGCCCAACCAGGGCGTGCAGATTCTCTACGAGGTTCTCAACGAGCGCGATGGAGTGCTCGCCGAACGGACGTACTCGGTGTGGCCCGACATGGAGTCGGTGATGCGTGAGAACGACATTCCGCAGTTCACCGTAGACGGACATCGCCCGGTTCGCGGCTTTGATGTGTTCGGTCTCTCGTTCTCGACCGAGCTGGGCTACACCAACATGCTGAGCGCGCTTGACCTGGCGGGCATTCCACTGCATGCGGTCGACCGCACCGAGGACGACCCGGTCGTGCTCGCCGGCGGTCACGCCGCCTTCAACCCCGAGCCCGTCGCCGACTTCCTCGACGCCGTCGTGCTCGGCGACGGGGAGGAGATCGTCCTGGCGATCACCGAGGTCGTCCGCGAGTGGAAGGCCGAGGGACGCCCCGGCGGTCGTGACGGCGTGCTGATGCGCCTGGCGGCCAGCGGTGGCGTCTACGTGCCGAAGTTCTACGACGTGGCCTACGGGCCCGACGGTGCCGTGCTCGGGGTGCTGCCCAACCGCCCCGGCGTACCCGACCGCGTGCGGAAGCACACCCTGATGGACCTCGACTCCTGGCCCTACCCGCGCAACCCGCTGGTGCCGCTGGCCGAGACCGTGCACGAGCGCTTCAGCGTGGAGATCTTCCGCGGCTGCACGCGGGGGTGCCGGTTCTGCCAGGCGGGGATGATCACCCGGCCCGTCCGCGAGCGCTCGATCACCACCATCGCGGAGATGGTGGAGAACGGCATCCGCAAGTCGGGCTTCGAGGAGGTCGGCCTGCTCTCGCTCTCCAGCGCCGACCACTCCGAGATCGGCGAGGTCGCCAAGGGCCTGGCCGACCGCTACGAGGGCACCAACGTCTCGCTGTCGCTGCCCAGCACCCGGGTGGACGCGTTCAACATCACGCTCGCCAACGAGTTCTCCCGCAACGGCCGCCGCTCGGGCCTGACCTTCGCGCCCGAGGGTGGCTCGGAGCGGCTGCGCAAGGTGATCAACAAGATGGTCACCGAGGAGGACCTGATCCGGACCGTCTCGGCGGCGTACTCCCACGGCTGGCGGCAGGTGAAGCTCTACTTCATGTGCGGGCTGCCGACCGAGACCGACGAGGACGTCCTCGCGATCGCCGACCTGGCCAAGAAGGTCATCGCCGAGGGACGCCGCGTCGCCGGCCACAACGACATCCGGTGCACGGTGTCGATCGGCGGGTTCGTGCCCAAGCCGCACACGCCGTTCCAGTGGGCCTCCCAGCTCGACGTCGAGACCACCGACGAGCGGCTGCGCAAGCTCCGCGAGGAGGTCCGCTCGGACAAGAAGTACGGCCGCGCCATCGGCTTCCGCTACCACGACGGCAAGCCCGGCATCATCGAAGGACTCCTGTCCCGGGGTGACCGCCGCGTGGGTCGCGTCATCGAGCAGGCCTGGCGTGACGGCGCCCGGTTCGACGGCTGGAGCGAGCACTTCTCCTACGAGCGCTGGATCTCCGCGACCGAGACCGCCCTGGCCGGCACCGGCGTCGACCTCGACTGGTTCACCACCCGCGAGCGTGGGTACGCCGAGGTGCTGCCCTGGGACCACCTGGACTCGGGGCTCGACAAGGACTGGCTCTGGCAGGACTGGGAGGACGCGCTCGACCCGGACTCCGTGGACGTCGAGGACTGCCGCTGGACCCCCTGCTACGACTGCGGGGTGTGCCCCGAGATGGGGACCGACATCCAGATCGGCCCGACCGGCCAGAGCCTGCTGCCGCTCACCGTCGTCTGAGCACTGGGATAGACCGGGAAGCCGGACAATCCGGGACGCCAGGAGACCTGTGGGTCCGCTGTCAGTAACGTCCCCAGGAGACCGGCGGCTGGAGGGTCGCCACCGGGCCGAGGATCCGCCAGGTCCGGCGTACTCACGGGGAGTGCCTCAATGCGAAAGCTCAGCAGAACCTCTGTCACGGTGACGGCCTTCGGCAGCGTCCTGGCCCTGGCCGGCACCGCGCTCACGACCACGGTGGGCGCCGACGCCGCCGCACCGCCGTCGTCGCAGCGCACCATCGCCAACGCGAACGGGCCGGTGTTCCAGATCGCCCGACGCAAGGGCACGACCTACTACACGGACGGCGTAGGGATCAACAAGATCACCAGGAGTGGAGCCAGTGCGCTCGTCCTCAAGGTGGGCGACGCCGCCGGGGTCGAGTTCTCCGCCAACGGCAAGACGATGGCCATCGCGCACGGGAGCCCCGGTGGGCTGCCGCAGCGGGTGTCCCTGGTGCGCAAGGGCAGGAGGACCATCAACGTCAACACCCTGGCCTACGAGAAGAACGTCAACCCCGACAAGAACGTGACCTACGGGATCACGACCGGAGCCAGCCCCGCGTGCAAGGCGGAGCTCGAGACCCCGGCCCCGGGCACCCCTCCGGGCCAGACCCCGCCGGCGACCTACAAGGGCCTCGTGGACTCGCACCCCTACCAGCTCGCCCCCCTGCGTGGTGGGGCCTTCGCCCTGGCCGACGCCGGCGGCAACGACATCCTGCGGATCGGGCCCAGGGGACGTGTCTCCAGGATCGCGCTGCTCCCGGCGCAGCCGATCACGCTCACGACCGCCCAGGCCAACGCCGCCGGGGCGCCGGACTGCGCGGGTGAGACCTACGCGTTCGAGCCCGTGCCCACCGACGTGGAGCGCGGGCCCCACGGCTCGCTGCTCGTCACCACCCTGCCCGGCGGCCCGGAGAGCCCGGCGCTCGGTGCGCGCGGCTCGGTCTACCGGATCTCCAAGCGCGGCGTGGTCACGCGGCTGGCCACGGGGTTCCTCGGCGCCACCAACGTGGCGACCTACAAGGGACGCATCTACGTGACGGAGTTCTTCACCGGCAAGATCACCAAGTTCGGCAAGGGCGGCCGGTTCACCAAGGCGACCGTCCCGGGCGCGGTGTCGATCGAGGCCACGAAGAAGAAGCTCTACATCGGCACGGCCAGCTTCAGCGGCCCGAGCCGGGTGGTCCGCATCCCGCGGTGACGCACCACTGAGTCAGCGGACGTCGCGTCCGGCTGCGTCGAGCTCGTCCTCGACGTACGCCGGGCGCGACACCGCCATTCCCACGACCAGCTGGGGCACGGTGAGCGCGAGCAGCGCCAGCAGCGGCACCGTCCAGCCGCCGGAGGCGTCGTGCAGCACGCCGACGCAGAAGGGTCCGGTCCCGGCGATGAGGTAGCCCGCCGACTGGGTGAAGCCCGACAACGCGGCCGTGCCCGCGGGAGTGCGGGCGCGCAGCCCGATCAGCGTCAGGATCAGCGGGAAGGTCGTCGTACCGATGCCCACCAGCACGGCCCAGGCGACCGCCCCGTCGTGCGGCGCGAGGATCAGGCCGACGTAGCCCAGGGGATAGCAGCTCATCACCGCGCACAGCAGCGCGGTCTGGTTGTGCGACCGCGCCACCAGCCAGGGGATGACGAAGGAGAGCGGGATGCTGACGCCGGTGATCACGCCGAGCAGCAGCCCGGCCGTGTGGCCCGAGAACCCGGCGTCGCGGTAGAGCTCGGCGAACCAGCCGAAGATCGAGTAGGCCTGCAGGGACTGCAGACCGAAGAACAGCGCCATCATCCAGCCCAGCCGGGTGCCAGCCACGTCCAGAAGGCCGATCGGGCCGCGCACGTCTCCACCGGCGAGCGGGACGTCGGCCGGGCGCCGGTCGTGCCTGACCAGCGCCAGCCACGGGAGCACCGCGATGGCGGCGGTGAGCCACCAGGCCGCCAGGCCGGTGCGCCAGCCGTCGCCGGCGTCGCTGATCGGCACCGTCAGCACCGAGGCCGAGGTGAGCCCGATGGCCAGCGCCGTGGAGTAGATCGAGGTCATCAGGCCGACGCGCTCCGGGAAGTGGAGCTTGACCAGTGACGGCAGCAGCACGTTGGCCGAGGCCATGCCGGCGAGCGCCAGCAGGGAGAGCAGCAGGAAGACCGGCGCCGACGACACCGCCGACCGTCCGGCGAGCCCGCCGACCAGGCACACCAGGGCCAGGAGGGTGAGCCGGTGCAGCCCGACCAGCCGGGCGCCTCGTGGCGCCACGGCGCCGAAGACCGCGAAGGCGAGCACCGGCAGCGAGGTCAGGACGCCGGTCTCGGTGGTGGACATGCCCAGGCCGTGGCTGATCTCGCCCAGGATCGGCCCGACGCTCACTGCCGCCGGGCGCAGGTTGAAGGCGAGCACGACGATGCCGAGCACGACGAGGGCGCGCTGCGCTGACGTGCGAGTGGTGAGGCTCACCCCCGCATCGTGCCCGAGGGCCGCGGCCGGTTGCGGGGCGGGGCTGTCGGTCGTGAATGGTTGGATCGAGCCCATGCGCGAGGTGAGCGACGACCAGCGGCGGGCCCGGCTCGCCCGCCGGCACGCGCTCGCCGTACGGGTCGACTCGGTGGCCGAGGCCGTGGAGCAGATGACCTGCCTGCACGCGACCGAGCCGGCCAGCGTCTACCTGTCGGTGCTGGCCCGCACGGAGGCGACGGTGGCCGCCGTCGACGCCGCGCTCTACGCCGACCGGTCGGTGGTCAAGCAGCTCGCGATGCGCCGCACCCTGTTCGTCTTTCCCCGTGAGCTGCTGCCCGCCGTGTGGGGGAGTGCCGCCGACCGGGTCGCCGGCCAGCTGTGGACGCGGTTGGCCAAGGAGGTCGAGAGCAACGGGCTCTCGGACTCCGGTACCGCCTGGCTGGAGCGGCGGTGCGGGGAGGTGGTCGGCTCACTCACCGAGCACGGTCCCTCCACCACCGCCGAGCTGCGCGAGCGCCTTCCCGGGCTGGGCCAGCGGGTCGAGCTGGCGCCGGGCAAGTCCTACGGTGGCAGCTTCCCGATCGCGTCGCGGCTGCTGGGCGCCCTCGGTGCGTCCGGGCGCGTGGTGCGCGGCGCCAACGAGGGCGGCTGGCACCTCTCCCGCCCGCGGTGGTCGCTGACCGAGGACTGGCTCGGCGAGCCCGTGCAGCGCACCGATCCCGCTGCTGGTTACCTGGCGCTCGTCGAGCGCTGGCTGCGCACCTTCGGGCCGGGCACCGAGGCCGACCTCGTCTGGTGGCTGGGCGCGACCAAGGCCGCCGTACGCCGTGCCCTCGGTGAGCTCGGCGCCGTCGAGGTCGCCGTCGCCGAGGGCGTGGGCTACCTGCTTCCGGACGACCTCGAGGACGTGCCGGCGCCCGAGCCCTGGGGTGCGCTGCTGCCCGTCCTCGACCCGACGACCATGGGCTGGAAGCAGCGCGGGTTCTACCTGGCGCCCGGCGACGTCCCGCACCTGTTCGACGGCAACGGCAACGCCGGCTCCACGGCCTGGTGGAACGGGCGCATCGTCGGCTGCTGGGTCCAGGACCCGGACGGAGTCGTCTCGGTCGTCCTGGGCCACGACATCGGCGCCGACGGTGTCGCGGCCCTCGACGTCGAGGCCGATCGGCTCACCACGTGGCTCGACGGCCACCGAGTCGGGACGGTCTACCCCTCGGCGCTGATGAAGGCCGGCGTCGATCAGGTGGGCGGTCGCACCTCGTAGATGCGGTGCAGCTTGCCGCTCCACCGCAGGATCCCGACCTCGGTCAGGCACGACTGCCGGAGCCGGTGCTCCGAGATCACGCGGCTGACCCCGAAGTCAGCGCTCAGGGCGCACGGGTCGGCGTGCACCCGGATGATGTCGTTGTTGGGGTTGGTGACCCAGGCGGACTCGCCCGGTGGTGCGTCGAACCGCACCTGCAGGTAGCTGACGCCCCGGTTCCACTTCTTCTCGTAGCGCTCGGACGGGTCGAGCTTGTGCCAGGCCGACAGGACCGGGCCGGACACCTGGTAGCCGGTGAGCGACGGGACCCCGTTGGCGACCAGCAGGGCCGAGACGGACTGGGAGTCCGCGGCCACCAGCGTGTGCTCCGCCCTCAGGTCCCGGCCGAGCTGTCGGGCCGTGTGCGCGGAGGCGCTGTCCCGGAGGTCGCCGAGCCCCAGGATGACGGGGTTGACGGCGAAGCCGCCGGCCGCGAGCACCAGGCCGATCAGCACCACCGGGAGCGAGCGGTCCGGCCACCTCGTGACCGCGGCCACCAGCGCCCCGGTGACGACGGCCGTGACCACCACGGTCGTGGTCGAGAGGTGCGGGAACGCCCGGCCCAGGTCGTGGACGCCGTACGCCGTGACGAGGGCGCACGCCACACCCGCCACCAGCCCGATCCGGGTACGCCGCTCGAGGGCCGTCTGGCTGACGACGACGCACGCGAGCAGGGCGGCGACGAAGCCCACGGTCTGCGCCGAACGGGTCGGGAGCACCAGCGACATCAGCGGGATCTCGGGGCCCAGCCAGCCCCAGTCCACCATCGCCCAGGCGGCCCACAGGACCGTGGAGAACGCGAGCACCCGGGGTGCCCAGCGCTCGGTGGAGCTGAGGTCGCGGCGCCGGTGGAACCACAGGACGAGGGCCCACAGGCCGGCGACGAGGAAGGCCGAGGAGATCTCGCTCTTGTTGGAGAGGATCGGGTCGTTGGGCAGCTGCATCACCGAGAGGCCGGGGGCGCCGAAGAGCTCGTAGGGCGACAGGGCCGCGCCTCCGGCCCGGCGCATGCCCGGGTAGACGGTGGCCAGGCCGGACGTGAGGGCGCTGCGGTTCTCCCAGAAGGCACCGCCCATCAGGACGAGGGTCGTGACGGCACCCAGGCCGAGCGTCGCGAGCCCGGACCGCCAGGCGCGGCGGTCGGCGAGCAGGTAGGCCGTCGTCGCGGCCGCGACGGGCACCCCGACGGTCAACCCCCACGGCACGTAGCCGGCGCCGAGCCGGCCGATGCCCACGCCGCCGAGCACGGCCAGCACGACGCCGGGCAGCCGGGATCCGCGGGCGAGCCGGTCCCGGGCGAGCACCAGCAGGTAGCTGCCCGTCACGGCGAACCCCAGCACCCGGATCGGGCCGTAGGACCACCACAACGTCGCCGGTGCGAGCACGCTGAGCAGGACGCCGAGCCAGGACATCGGCCTGGTGGCGCCGAACCGCCGCAGCAGGGGAGGCAGGGCGAGCAGGACGAGCAGCAGGGGGAGCGCCCGGTAGGCGGCGAACAACATGCTGTCGGGCAACCAGGCCCCGAGCCGGAGCAGGTTGCCCTCGGAGAACAGGAGCGTCTCGAAGAACCCCCCGGAGGGGATCTGGTTGATCAGGTCCGGACCGTGCGTGAGCGGAGACACGACTGGGGAGCCGTGGGACAGGACCCCGAGCTCGATCGGCGCCTGGGTGAACCACTCGTCGCTGCGGATGGAGCGCGCCACGCCGAGCGTGACCCCGGGCCGCTGGCTGGGATCCGTCCGCAGGACCCCGATGCCGAGGGACGACGTCGTGGCGCCGGTCAGCGTGACGACGAGGTAACCGAGCAGCGGCAGCCCGACCTCGAGCCGGTCGGCCAGCCCGCCAGTGGTCAAACGGGCGATGATCGGCTCCCTAGATCGACGACCTGGGCGTCGAGACTATCCAGTCCGGTGGTCCGGCGGCGGGACTTCGGCAGATCGTCGTACGCCGCGCGTTCGACCCCGGGTGCGATGGCCGTAGGGTCGGCGGATGCGTGAACAGCCAGAGCAGCAGGCCCCACCGGTGCAGCGGCTCCGGATCCACTACGCGAAACGGGGGCGGCTGCGCTTCACCAGCCACCGCGACTTCAGCCGCGCCTTCGAGCGGGCCGTCTTCCGCGCCCGGATCCCGATGGCCTACTCCTCGGGCTTCAACCCCCACCCTCGCATCTCCTACATGGGCGCCGCGCCGATGGGCTCGGCCAGCGAGGCGGAGTACGTCGAGATCGCCCTCGCCGAGGTCGTCGACGCGGCCAGCGCCCACGCCGACATCGACGAGGCGCTGCCCGAGGGGCTCGACGTGATCGAGGTGGTGCCCAGTGCCGGGGGCTCGCTGGCGGACCTCCTCGAGGGATCGTGGTGGCGGATCACGCTGCACGGCCCGTCGGTCGAGGAGACCGGTGACGCCGTCTCGGCGCTGCTCTCGACCGAGGAGGTGATCGTCGAGCGGATGACCAAGAAGGGCAGGCGCAGCTTCGACGCACGAGCGGCCATCGTGTCCCTGGTGGTCTCGGATCCGCCGTCCGAAATGGGGTCGTGTGCGATACTCGACGTGGTCTTGCGTCACGGCTCGCCGTCCGTGAGACCCGACGACGTTCTCGCCGCTCTTCACGAGATCTCCGGTCTGAGCGTCACCGCAGCCCTCCAGCAGCGGTTGGCGCAGGGTCCGTTGGATCATGAGGACGGCACGGTGGGTGATCCATTGACACCCGACCGCGACGCGGCTGGTCAGTGAAGGTGACAGCTCCACTGACGTGACGGCCCAGCGACCGCGGCGGGTTCCCAAGGGGCAATCCACCGACGCGATGGTGCGGAGGAGGTCGCCGGCCACCGAAAGCTTTGGAGTGCCCGCAGCGGATCTCGCCGCGCCGTACTCCCGACCAGCACGGCGCCAGGGTGGGAGCCCGGACGACGCGCACGAGGAGCTCACCAGTGCTCGACAACGAACCGACCACCTCCACCGACGACGACACCGTGGCAGCGACCGAGGGCCGACCGGCCCCCGCTGCCAGCGAGACCCCGCCGGCGGACGAACCCCGGAGCGAACCCCGGAACCAGCCCCAGGACGGGGCCGACACGCCCGGGACGGACGCCGTGGTGGCGCCCGAGAAGCCCGCCCGCAAGACCGCGGCCAAGAAGGCCGCGAAGGCGCCCGCCAAGAAGGCCGCGGCGAAGCGGACCACGGCCAAGAAGTCCGCCAAGGCCGTCCCGGACGAGTCCGGCGAGACCCCTCCGCTCGAGCCCGTCTCCGAGGTCGCTGTCGACGCCCCGGCCGAGGCTCCCGCCGACTCCGGCGCTGCGGCCGAGAAGCCGAAGAAGAAGGCCGCTCCCCGGAAGAAGGCGGCCGCCAAGCGGGTCGCCGCACCCGAGGTCGAGGAGCCGACCCTGGACCTCGGCTCACCCGCCCCCGCGGAGAGCGACGGCGAGAAGGCCAGCGCCCCCACGGTCGCTCCCGTCCTGTTCAAGGCCCCCGAGCCGACCACCGCGCCGCGCAAGCGGACCACGCGCAAGGTGTCCGCCTCGAAGGAAGAGCCCAAGGCGGACTCCGAGACCGAGTCCGGGGACGCGACCACCAGCACCGCCCGCAGCGAGGGCGACCGGCCCGCGGCGAGGAGCACGGACGAGAACGCCGAAGACAGCAACGAGGCCACCGAGGACACCTCCGGGACCGAGGACGGCGAGCGCGAGCAGGGACGTGGCCGCGGCCGCGGCCAGGGTCGGGGCGGCAGCCGGGGCGGCCAGGGCAACAGGTCCGGCCAGGGCGGCGGCCAGCGCGGCAAGGCCGACGCGTCCGACGACTCGGACGACGAGCAGTCCGGCAGCGAGCACGACCAGGACGACTCCGACGACGAGTCCGGCGAGGGGGAGGGTGGCAACCGCCGCCGTCGCCGCCGTGGCGGCCGTCGCCGCCGGAAGCCGTCCGACGGCTCCGCGGACAACGACTCCACGGACGACGACCAGTCCGACGGCTCGGACGACTCCGAGGACTCCGAGGACTCCGACGGTGACAACGACGGCAACGGCTCGCGCCGCCGCCGTCGTCGGCGCCGCACCGGTGACGACGGCGAAGGCGCCGACGACCCGCAGAACACCACCACGCGGGTCCGCAAGCAGCGCAACCCCGAGGACGAGATCACCAGCATCGGCGGCTCCACGCGCCTCGAGGCCAAGAAGCAGCGCCGCCGCGAGGGTCGCGAGGCCGGCCGCCGCCGCGCCCCGATCGTCAGCGAGGCGGAGTTCCTGGCCCGTCGCGAGGCCGTCGACCGCGTCATGGTCATCCGGCAGAAGGACGACCTGACCCAGATCGGCGTGCTCGAGGACAAGGTGCTCGTCGAGCACTACGTCGCCCGCGAGTCGCAGACCTCGTTGATCGGCAACATCTACCTCGGTCGCGTGCAGAACGTGCTGCCCTCCATGGAGGCGGCCTTCGTCGACATCGGCAAGGGTCGCAACGCCGTGCTCTACGCCGGCGAGGTCAACTGGTCCGCGGTCGGGCACAAGGACGGCCAGCAGCGCAAGATCGAGTCGGTGCTGTCCTCGGGCCAGACCATCCTGGTGCAGGTCAGCAAGGACCCGGTCGGCCACAAGGGCGCCCGGCTCACCGGGCAGATCAGCCTGCCCGGCCGCTTCCTCGTCTACGTGCCCGACGGCAACACCTCGGGCATCTCGCGCAAGCTTCCCGACACCGAGCGCAACCGTCTCAAGACCCTGCTCAAGAAGATCGTCCCGGAGAGCGCGGGCGTGATCGTCCGCACCGCCGCGGAGGGGGCTTCGGAGGAGGAGCTGACCCTCGACGTCGAGCGGCTCACCGCCCGCTGGGCCGAGATCGAGGAGAAGGTCAAGTCCGGCAAGTCGCCGCAGATGCTGTACGGCGAGCCCGACCTCACGCTCAAGGTCGTCCGTGACCTGTTCACCGAGGACTTCGGCAAGCTGGTCGTTCAGGGTGACGACGCCTGGAAACTGGTCAGCGACTACGTCTCGCACGTGGCCCCCGACCTGCAGGACCGGATCGAGCGCTACGAGCCCGGCGAGGACGGCAGGGACCTGTTCGCCAGCTACCGCGTGGACGAGCAGATCGCCAAGGGCCTGGACCGCAAGGTCTGGCTGCCCTCCGGTGGCTCGCTCGTCATCGACCGCACCGAGGCGATGACGGTCGTCGACGTCAACACCGGCAAGTTCACCGGGTCCGGGGGCAACCTCGAGGAGACGGTCACCAAGAACAACCTGGAGGCGGCCGAGGAGATGGTGCGCCAGCTCCGGCTGCGTGACATCGGCGGCATCATCGTCATCGACTTCATCGACATGGTCCTGGAGTCCAACCGGGACCTGGTGCTGCGTCGCCTGGTCGAGTGCCTGGGTCGCGACCGCACGCGCCACCAGGTCGCCGAGGTGACCTCGCTCGGTCTGGTCCAGATGACGCGCAAGCGCATCGGCACCGGCCTGGTCGAGGCTTTCAGCACCGAGTGCGAGGCCTGCAAGGGCCGCGGCCTGGTCCTGCACGACCACCCCGTCGAGTCTGGCTCCAGGCCCGAGGAGGACGACGCACGCGGACGTGGTCGGGGACGTAGTGGCCGCAACCGTGGTGGCGGACAAGGCAACGACAGCGGTGGCAACCAGGGTGGCGGGAACGGTGGGGGAGCAGTGGTGAAGCCTTCGCCGGCCGACCTCGCCAAGATCCGCCCCGCGGAGAAGCACGACGACGACGACCACGACGACCAGCACGACGACCAGCACGACCACCAGCACGGCGAGCACGAGGCCTCGCAGGACGCACCTGCCACGGAGGTCGTGCCCCTCGAGGCACCGGCAGACGCCCAGGTCGAGCAGGCCGTCATCGGCAAGCCGGCCGGCATCAGCCCGGAGCCACAGGACGTCCCGTCCGAGTCCGCCTCGGTCCCCGGGGCGCCCCGCGCGGAGGCGACGGTCCCCGAGGCCGTCCAGACGACCACTGGGACGTCCACGGAGGAGCCCCCGGCCCCGGCCGGGGCGCCGCGAGTCGTGCGGACCACCCGCCGGCGCACGGCCAGGCGCCCGGCAGGTCCGCCCACGGCACCGAACGACGCGGCCCAGGACACGGCCCAGGACACGGCCACCGGGAAGCAGTCGCTCCCGTCGGCCGAGGCGGCCGACATCCCGGTCGACTCCCCCTCCGACGGACACGCGCCCGAGAGCCGGGACGAAGGGCGCAGCGACGAGGCCACGCAGGTCACCGACCCGACGTCGACCCCTGAGCCGGTCGCCGAGCCCGACCCACGGGTCGACGACGAGGCGGGTGCCGGGGCCAGTGCGGACCCGACGTGGCCCACCGACGAGTCGGATGAGGACGACGAGGGGGACGCGGAGGACAGCGCGGAGGATGGCGCCGAAGACGACGCCGTGGACGGGGACGACGAGGCGGGCATCGGGTTCTCGCTGGTGCACGTGCCGGTCAAGCGCAAGGGATCCCGCAAGC
>JAOPYC010000113.1 GCA_025964795.1 Marmoricola sp. | reverse complement strand
CGCGAACCTCGTGGCTGCCCTCCGCGGACTTGTCCCAGATGCCGTCGTGCATCCGCTGGGTCTTCTCGGTGAGCCGGCGAGCCAGGGCGATGATCTCGCCGATGACGAGCTCGACCACGCTGCGAGTGTTGGAGTACGGCGCGTTGAAGGCGGCGATGCCCCGCTGGGCGGCGGCGTGGAGGTCGATCTGGTTGGTGCCGATGCAGAAGGCGCCGATCGCCAGCAGGTCCGGCGCGCTGGCCAGGACCTTCTCGGTGACCTTGGTGTTGGACCGGATGCCGACCATCGAGACGCCCTGCAGCGCCTCGATCAGATCGTCCTCACCGAGCGACCCCGGGTGCGTGCGTACGACGAAACCGTTGCGCTCGAAGACCTCGGTCGCCAGCGGATGGATGTTCTCGAGGAGGAGGACTTCGTTGTTGCTCACCGAAACAGCCTACGAGGCGGCCATTTCAGAGATCGGCCGCATCCACGATGCGGTAGGCGTAGCCCTGCTCGGCGAGGAAGCGCTGACGGTTCTGGGCGAAGTCGGCGTCGACGGTGTCGCGGCTGACGATCGTGTAGAACCGGGCGGGCTTCTGGGTGCCGTCGGCGGCCTTCTCCTTGGGGCGCAGCAGCCGACCCAGGCGCTGGGCCTCCTCCTGGCGGGAGCCGAACGAGCCGCTGACCTGGATGGCGACCGCGGCGCTCGGCAGGTCGATCGAGAAGTTGGCGACCTTGGAGACCACGAGCAGCTCGATCTCGCCGGAGCGGAACCCGGCGTAGAGCCGCTCGCGCTCCTTCACGCTCGTCTCGCCCTTGATGACGGGCGCGCCGAGGTGCTCGGCGAGCTCGTCGAGCTGCTCGAGGTACTGCCCGATCACCAGGGTGGGCTCGCCCTGGTGCTGCTTGACCAGCTGCTCGGCGATCAGGACCTTCGCGTGGGTGCAGGCGGCCAGCCGGTAGCGCTCCTCGGGCTCGGCCGTCGCGTAGGCGAGGCGCTCGCCCTCGGGGAGGGTGACCCGCACCTCGACGCAGTCGGCCGGGGCGATCCAGCCCTGGCTCTCGATGTCCTTCCACGGGGCGTCGTAGCGCTTGGGGCCGATCAGGCTGAACACGTCGCCCTCGCGGCCGTCCTCGCGGACCAGGGTCGCGGTCAGGCCGATGCGCCGGCGGGCCTGGAGGTCGGCGGTCATCCGGAAGATGGGAGCGGGCAGCAGGTGGACCTCGTCGTACACGATCAGGCCCCAGTCCTTGGCGTCGAGCAGCTCGAGGTGGGGGTAGACGCCCTTCCGGCGCATGGTCAGCACCTGGTAGGTCGCGATCGTGACCGGCTTGACCTCCTTCTTGGCACCGCTGTACTCGCCGATCTCGTCCTCCGTGAGGCTGGTCCGCCGGACCAGCTCGGACTTCCACTGCCGGGCGCTGACCGTGTTGGTCACCAGGATCAGCGTGGTCGCCTGCGCCTGCGCCATGGCAGCGGCGCCGACGAGGGTCTTGCCCGCGCCGCAGGGGAGGACGACGACCCCGGAGCCGCCGTGCCAGAAGGAGTCGGCAGCCTCGCGCTGGTAGGGCCGCAGCGTCCACTCGGACTCGTCGAGGGCGATCGCGTGGGCCTCGCCGTCGACGTAGCCGGCGAAGTCCTCGGCCGGCCACCCGAGCTTGAGCAGCGCCTGCTTGAGGTTGCCGCGCTGGCTGGGGTGCACGACGACGCTCTCGGCGTCGATGCGCTCCCCGATCATGCCGGCGACCTTCTTGGCGCGGATGACCTCCTCGAAGACCGCCTTGTCGACGCTGCTGAGCACCAGCCCGTGGACCGGGTGCTTGTCCAGCCGCAACCGGCCGTAGCGGTCCATCGTCTCGGCGACGTCGACGAGCAGCGCGTGCGGGACGGCGTAGCGGCTGAAGGTCAGCAGGACGTTGACCACCTGCTCGGCGTCGTGGCCGGCGGCGCGGGCGTTCCACAGGCCGAGCGGCGTGAGGCGATAGGTGTGGATGTGCTCGGGGCTGCGCTCGAGCTCGGCGAACGGCGCGATCGCCTTGCGGCACGCGTCAGCCTGCTCGTGGTCGATCTCGAGCAGGAGGGTCTTGTCCGACTGGACGATGAGTGGGCCGTCGGTCATCGGGGTGTTCTTCTCATAGGAGTCCGATCCTACGGACCGAGGGTTCGCCGGGGCGCTGTTGCCCGGGTCCGGGAAAAGCGAGCGCACAGCGCCCCGACGAAGCTCACCAGGTATTCGGAGCCCTCGGCCGGGTGGATGGGTGCGGTCCGGCAGGTCAGCCGGCGACCTGGGCGGCGGCGCCGCTGGAGTAGGTGAGCACGAGGGCCTCGGGCCGAGCGCCCAGGACGGCGAGGGTCGCGACCAGGAAGGGCGGCAGCTCGTGCGTGCACTCGATGTCGACGTACAGCGCGAAGTTGGGGCTCAGGCTGCCGAACTCGGCCCGGCTCTCCGCGGGCGTGAGCCAGCCCAGCCCGCGCAGCCCCTCGATGGTCACGTGGTCCATCTCCCAGGTGCCACCGAGGCAGACGGCGCCGACGCACTCGGTGGAGAGGACCTCGCCGACGCGCAGCACCTGGACGTAGCGGGTCGGCTCCGGCGTCGTACGACGACCGAAGAGCCTGCGGCGGGGGGTGGAGCAAGCCTCCTTCTCACCCATGATGAGGAACTCGCGGTCGTCGAGTCGATCCAGGGCCGTGGTCAGGTCGCGCGTGACCGCAGCCCAATCTGCATAAGGCATGCGTGCACGATATGTCCGCTCTTGCGATTGCCGCGACCCTCGCGTCCACAGCCTGAGCATCGGTCGTCTCACCGTCGGTTGCGTCCGACAAGTGCCTGGTGGACGGCCGCCTCGACGTGCAGCCGGGTGGTCGGGAACGAGGGCACGTCGAGGTCCTCCGGCGAGAGCAGCAGCTCGATCTCCGTGCAACCGAGGATCACTCCCTGGGCGCCGCGGGCGACCAGGCGGTCGACGATGTCGACGTACGCGCGCCGGGAATCCGTGAGGACGACGCCCCGGCACAGCTCGTCGTAGATGACGCGGTGGACCACCGCCTGCTCGGCCTCGTCAGGGACGAGCACCTCGAGCCCGTGCGACTCGAGCCGCCCCCGGTAGAAGTCCTGCGACATCGTGAAGGCGGTGCCGAGCAGGGCGACGCGGTCGAGCCCGGCGGAGCGCACGGCGTCGGCGGTCACGTCGCCGAGGTGGAGCAGCGGGATCTTCGTCGCGACATCGATGGCGTCCGCGACCTTGTGCATGGTGTTGGTGCACAGGACGAGGAAGTCCGCCCCCGCCGCCTCGAGGCGTGCGGCCTCGGTGGCCAGCAGCTCACCGGCGCGGTCCCACCGGCCCGAGGCCTGCAGCTCCTCGACCTCGGCGAAGTCGACGGAGGTCATCACGATGCGCGCGGAGTGCAGCCCGCCGAGGCGCTCGCGGACCATCTCGTTGGCGAGCCGGTAGTAGATCGCGGTCGACTCCCAGCTCATCCCGCCGATCAGGCCGATGGTCCGCACGCCCGCCCCCTCAGCCGGCGGAGTCGGCGGGCCACGCGGGGTCCCGGCCGGCGAGGCCGAGCACGCGGTGGAAGACGGGAGCGTCTGCGGGCACGTCGACGACCGTACCGAACAGGCCGTCGCGTGAGGTCGATCATCCTGGCTCCTGCGGTCGGGGTCGCCAAGGTGGACCCGGCGGCGCCGCCGTACTCATCGGTGCAGCCCTACCCCGGGCGGGAGACCGCGGTGATCCGGTGGATCGCGAAGTGGCGGGAGGAGTCGCTGCGCTCGTCGTACGCCGTGAGGCGGCCGCCCTCGACGCGTTCGGGGGTGACCATCCGCTCGGCGACGGTGCCGTCGTCGCCGACGTAGCCGATCACCAGCTGCTCGCCGGACTCGGCGGCCTGTCGGAGCATGGCGATCACGTCGGTCGGGCTGGAGGCGCTGGCGCCGCGGTTCGGCCGGGATGCGGAGGCCCGGTCGCCGGCGCGGATGGCGGTGACGACGGCGCCGGTGCGGGCCACGGCGCGGGCGCCGGCCTCGGCCGGGGGGCGTCGGCGCGGGGAGCGGGCGCGGAAGACGTCGGGACGCGCGACCCGGACGGTGCCGTCGACGGCCTCGACCACCGGGGCCATCCCGAGCTCGCGGATGCGGGGGAGCAGCGTGCCGAGGGGTACGTCGGAGATCACCACCGTGGGCGCGATCCGGCGCAGGCGCAGGGCGTCGGCGCCGGGGGCGTGCAGCAGCTCGGTCAGCGCCGTCTCGTCGTCGCTGCGCAGGAACGACTCGGCGTGCCCGGCGCGCAGGGTCCCGAACCGACGGGACACGTCGTCGACGAGGTAGGTCAACGACTGCGGGACCGGGGTGCGCGAGGTGGCCGCGACGAAGTCGTGCACCTCGCCCGCGGACCAGCCCGCGTCGAAGGCACGGCGGATCGACGAGGCGGCGAACCGGTAGACGGTGGCACCGCCGCGCGACTCCACGTCCGCGACCAGCGACAGCTTCTGCGCCAGGTCGTGCTCCAACGGCCCCGGGGCGATCGCGGTCAGGTCGGCCTGGAGCAGGATGTGGTCCACCGGGGCGGGCAGCAGCGCGTCGAGGGACTTGGTCGCGTCGCCCCCGGCGATCAGCTGACGGCCGAAGGTCGAGAACCCGTCGAGGCCGGTGACCCCGAGCAGGGCCGCCTCCACGAGCGTCGGGCCGACCTGGTGGAGCCGCATGGCCGGGCGACGCGGGCGCCGCCAGCGCATCCGGTCGAGCAGTGAGGCGACCCCGGTTCCGGCCGCCAGGGCCCGGTCGGCGGGGAGCCGCCCCAGCTCGTCGAGCACGTCGGACCTCAGCCCCACCTGCCAGTTGCGGGCCAGGTCGGGGGAGAGGGCGTTCACGGGCTTGTCGGCGATCCGCCCACCGACCGCCGAGACCAGGCGCGGGTTGGCCAGCCAGGCGCGGGCGAGCGTGCCCCAGCGCTCGGAGGTCGAGCCGAGCTGCCAGGCGTCGTAGAGGTCGGTCGGAAGCCAGCCGGCGTCGACGCTGTCGCTCATGCCCTGGTCGACCAGGCCGGCCGCGGCCGCGGTCTCGATGACCAGCGCGGCCACGTCGACCTCGACGTGCAGCAGGGTGGCGGCCGCCCGCAGCTCGCGTACGCCGAGCCCGCCGGCCTTGAGCGCCGGCGGTGGGTGGGTGCCCCACCGGTCGAGGAGCAGCTCGGTGCGTCGTACGAACTCGAACGCGGCGCCGGCCGCCGCCCGGTCCACCATCGGCTGCGCCCGTTCGGAGGTCGCCAGCTCGGGTGGCTCGTCGAGCCGGCGGTCGTCGGCCAGCCGCAGGCCCAGCCGCACCGACCACGGGACGGTGACGTGCCGGTCGTCGATCCGGGCCAGCAGCCCGGCCTCGACCAGGTCGGCCGTCGGGCCGGCGCCACCGCTCCACCGGCCGTCGGCCCCGGTCTCGTGGAGATGGTCCAGGATCTGCCGCGCCGGTGCCGACGCCGCCTCCAGCAGGGCCGTGACCTCGCCGGCCGGCGGACCGGCGGGCAGCCGGAGCAGCTCGCCCACGACGAGCACGGGCCTGGTCGGGGAGCCCCAGACCAGGGCCAGCGACTCGAGGCGCTCGAGCGCGGTGGCCACGGCGTCGGGCTTGGCCGGCAGCTCTGCGGGATCGGTGCCCTGGACCACGGCCTGCAGCACCGTCAGCTCCAGCGCGTCGAGGGAGTCCAGCACCCGCAGCACCGAGGCCTTCACCACGACCCGGGCCGCCAGCTGCGACGAGTCGTGCGGGGCTGGAGTGGCCAGGTCCGGGCGCGCCTCCAGCAGTGTGGTCAGCTGCGTGTCCGGCCAGGTGCGGAACTGGTCGGCGAGGGTGCGCGGGGCGGCGGAGGGCATCCGGAGAATTCTACGCGGGTCCTGCAGGGTGCTCGACCCGCGCGGCGCCGCGGGCACGGTCGCCGGTGGTACGCGTCTTCCTGGAGGAGGACCGGTCTCGGTAGCCTCTGGCCGATGTCCGACGAACCAGCAGCTCGGCCCCTGCCCACGCACGGTGAGGTCTGGTACGTCAGCTACGGCTCCAACATGTCGGCGGTGCGGCTGTCGGCCTACCTCGAGGGCGGCGTCCCGCCCGGGGGGACACGGACCAACCCGGGCGCCCGCGACAGCAGGCCGCCCCGGCACAGCGTCCCGGTCGACCTGCCCGGGAGCCTCTACTTCGCCGGCCACTCGCGCCAGTGGGGCGGGGGGGTGGCGTTCTACGAGCACGACGCCCGGGACGCCGAGAGCGGGGCGCCGACCGCGGCGCGGGCCTACCTGGTCACCGCCCAGCAGTTCACCGACATCGCCGCCCAGGAGATGTACCGCGTGCCCCAGGCCGGCGACCCGCTGGAGCAGATCGTCCTCGGTGGCATCGACGGTGGCGTGCACACGGCCGGCCCGGGGCACTACGAGACGCTCATCGAGGTGGGCCGCCTCGAGGGCGCGCCGATGCTGCTGTTCACCGCGCCCCACGGTGTCGACCACGTCGAGCACACGCAGCCGTCGGCGGCGTACCTCGCGGTGCTGGCCACCGGCCTGGAGGAGAGCCGGGGGTGGGACCGCGACCGGCTCTCGGCGTACTTCCAGCGGGTGGGCGTGATCGAGCCGGCACCACCCGAGAGGGAACCACCCGGCGCACCGTGATCATCACCGGGCTCATCTCCCACGACGGCAGCACGACCTGCGCCAGCGGGGTTCAGGCGAATGTGTTCCGCTCGGACTGAGCCGGCTGTATCTTGAGCCAGCCTCAACGGTGGGGTGGGTCTGAGGAGGCTGTTGGTGTCTGCCCGGGAGGTGGCGCTGTCGCTGAAGCTCTCGCTCGCGAAGCGCGAGACCAAGCGCGTCTACTCGGAGCTCCTGCACAACGAGCGCCTGCCGCGCGCCGAGGTGGATCGACTGACCGACCAGCGGGCGATCGACATCGCGGCCTTCGCGTTCGACCACACGCCCTTCTACCGGGATCTCTACACGAGCGCGGGGATCAGCCGCGCGGATCTGCGGGACCCCGAGGCGTTCGGCTCCCTCCCGGTCATCGACCGCTCGATGATCCAGGAGAACGAGCCCCTCCTCCGCTCGTCGGAGGCCACCGAGGCGAACCTCCGGACCCACCACACCACCGGGAGCACCGGCCAGCCGCTCACGACGTACTGCGACGAGCGGGTCCCGCTGGCCCCGCTGGCCTGGCGGATGAACCGGTGGTGGGGTGTCGCCCCCTCGGACGACGCCGCCCACATCGGCCGCTGGGACATACCGAAGCGGAAGAAGCTCGCGAAGCGGATCGCCTGGCTGCCGTCGAGGGTGACCCTTGTCTCCGTGGGGCTGCTGGACCAGCACGCCTACGGGGACATGATCGCGATGCTCAACCAGAGGCGGCCCAAGCTGATCGAGGGCTACCACCACGTGCTGGTCGCGCTCGCGAACCACGTCCACAACGAGGGTGTCTACTTCCGTCCCCCAGTCGCGCTGGGATCCACCTCGGCGCCGTTGACCTCCGAGGTCCGGCGGTTCATCGAGTCCACCCTCGGCGCTCCGGTGCACGACCAGTACCGCTGCTCCGAGGTCCCGTGGATGGCCGGTGAGTGCGGTGAGCGCAACGGGCTGCACGTCTTCGCCGACATGCGGAAGATCGAGGCGGTGGACGGTCAGCGCACGGGCCGGCCCGTCGCCCAGGGCACCGCGGGCGAGCTGGTGGTGACCGACCTGACCAACCGGGTCTTCCCCCTGGTGCGCTACTGGCTGGGCGACCGTGGGTCGATCCGGGAGGGGGTGTGCCCGTGCGGCGTCACCCTTCCGCTGATGGACTCGCCCGACGGTCGCAACATCGACACCCTCAAGCTGCCCGGCGGGACCATGGTCGCCGGCGGTCTGCTGGGCCTCTTCGACGAGGTGCCCAGTGCAGCGCGCCAGTTCCGCCTCCACCAGGACGCCGACTACTCGGTGTGCCTGAGCGTGGTCCCCGGGCCCGACCCGCGGGCCCGGGAGCAGATCGACGAGGTGGCCCGTCGGCTCCGGGTGCGCCTGGAGCACCGGGTCCCGTTGCGGGTGGAGCTGGTGGACTCGATGCCCTACACCGGCGCCAAGACCAAGTTCGTGACCAGCGACGTCCCGGTCGGCTGAACCTAGAACCTGTTCTAGGTCCGCTGGTAGCGTCGCGGGGCATGAGCACCAGCGAGCCACGCGTCGTCGTCGTCACCGGCGCGGCCTCCGGCATCGGGTACGCGACCGCGGCCATGTTCGCCGAGATGGGCGAGGTCGTCTACGGCCTCGACCTGCGGCCCACCGTTCCCGACGGCGTGACCTACGTGCAGTGCAACGTCGGCCGGCGTGAGTCGGTCGACGCGGCGATCGAGGCGTGCTCGGCCCAGGGACGCATCGACGTGCTGGCCAACGTCGCGGGGGTCGTCCAGTTCGGTCGCTTCGAGACGATCACCGACGCCGAGTGGGACCGGGTCCACGACATCGACCTCAAGGGTCCCTTCATGGTGATGCAGGCGGCGCTCCCGCTCATCCGCGCCGGTCGCGGCAACATCGTCAACATCTCGTCAGTGGCCGGGCGGGTGCCGCAGCCGTACACGACGGCCTACTCCGCGGCGAAGGGCGGCCTCACCATGCTCACCCGCGCCCTGGCCCTCGAGCTGTCGCCGGAGGGCATCCGCGTCAACGTGATCTGCCCCGGCACCGTCGACACCCCGATCGTCTCCGAGGTGTTCGAGAAGATCACCGACGACCTCGACACCCGCGTCGCCGACCGGCTGATGATGATGATGTCCGGGACCATCGCGCCGGCGGAGATCGCCGCGGCGATCCGGTACCTGTCCTCGCCCGAGGCGCGACTCGTCACGGGTGCGGTGCTGGCCGTCGACGGCGGGATGGGCTGATTGCCCGCTTCCCGCCGCGGGCATAGGTTCGCTGGCATGGAGTCCTACGCAGCCGGTGAGAAGACCCCGGCCCTGATCGAGGAGACCATCGGCGCCAACTTCGAGGGCACCGTGGCGTCGTACGGCGAGAACGAGGCGCTGGTCGAGGTGGCGACCGGCCGGAGATGGACGTACGCCGAGCTCGACCGCGACGTGAACTCCCTGGCGCGCGGGCTGATCGGCGCCGGGATCGCCAAGGGCGACCGGGTCGGGATCTGGGCGCCGAACTGTGCCGAGTGGACGATCACGCAGTACGCCTGCGCCAAGGCGGGCGCCATCCTGGTCAACGTCAACCCGGCCTACCGCACCCACGAGTTCTCCTACGCGGTCAACCAGTCCGGGGTCAAGCTGCTGGTCAGTGCCGAGTCGCACCGGACGAGCAACTACCGCGCGATGGTCGAGGAGGTGTGGCCACGGGTCTCGACCGGCTCGTCCGACGGGGGCAGCCTGGAGCGCGTCGTCTACATCGGCACCGACGACTGGGCCGGCCTGGTCGCCGACGGGGAGGGGCTGCCCGAGGACGCCGTCGCCCAGCGGATGTCGACGCTGGAGCCGGGCGACCCGATCAACATCCAGTACACGAGCGGCACCACCGGCTACCCCAAGGGCGCGACGCTCAGCCACCGCAACATCGTGAACAACGGCTTCTTCGTGACGGAGCTGATCAACTTCACGCACGCCGACCGGTTGTGCATCCCGGTGCCCTTCTACCACTGCTTCGGGATGGTGATGGCCAATCTCGGCTGCACCACCCACGGCGCCACCATGGTCATCCCGGCGCCGGGCTTCGACCCGGGGATCACGCTGCGTGCGACGGCCGAGGAGCGGTGCACGGCGCTCTACGGCGTGCCGACGATGTTCATCGCCATGCAGAACCACCCGAGCTTCGCCGGCCACGACCTTTCCCGCCTCCGGACGGGCGTGATGGCCGGCTCCATCTGCCCGGTCGAGGTGATGAAGCGCTGCATCAACGACATGCACATGGCCGAGGTGTCGATCGCCTACGGGATGACGGAGACCTCGCCGGTCTCCTGCCAGACCCGTGCGGATGACGACCTCGACCGTCGTACGGCCACCATCGGGCGGGTGCACCCGCACGTCGAGGTGAAGGTCGTCGACCCGTCCACCGGCGAGACCGTCGAGCGAGGCGTGACCGGCGAGCTGTGCACCCGCGGCTACTCCGTGATGCTCGGCTACTGGCAGGACCCCGAGAAGACCGACGAGGCGATCGACGCCGACGGCTGGATGCACACCGGTGACCTGGCGGAGATGCGCGAGGACGGGTACTGCAACATCGTCGGCCGGATCAAGGACATGGTCATCCGGGGAGGGGAGAACATCTATCCCCGCGAGATCGAGGAGTTCCTCTACACCCACCCCGACGTCGAGGACGTGCAGGTGATCGGCGTCCCCGACGAGCGCTACGGCGAGGAGCTGGCCGCCTGGATCAAGCTGCGTGCGGGCGCCCCCCAGCTCGACGCCGCCGCGGTGCGCGAGTTCGCCTCCGGCCGGCTGGCGCACTACAAGATCCCGCGCTACGTGCTGCTGGTCGACGAGTTCCCGATGACGGTGACCGGCAAGATCCGCAAGGTGCAGATGCGCGAGGAGACCGCCGACCAGCTCGGCCTCGCGACCACCTCCGACAGCTCGAAAGGCAGTGCATGAGCGACATCGACACCCTGGCCGACGACTACTGGGCGCACCACCTGGAGACCTCACCCACGAGTGCGCACCTGATCGGGGAGTACGGCGGCGCCGCGCTCTTCGAGGAGGCCACCCGGGAGTCCGAGGACCGGGAGATCGCCGCGATGCGCGACTTCGTGCAGCGGGCCGAGAAGCTCGACGAGACGGAGTTGGACGATCAGCAGCGGCTCACCCGGGCGGTGCTGATCTCCGACGCGACCACGGCCGCCGACGTGGCGGAGGCCCGGCTCACCGAGCTCGCGGCCGACCCGATCTTCGGCGACCAGGTCTCGATGCCGATCCTGATGGGGATGCTCGCCCTCCCGGACGCCGACGTCGCCGAGGCGCTAGTCGACAAGTTCCGGGGTCTCGGCCGCTACTACCGCGAGCTCGCCGAGCGGCAGCGTGAGGGCGTGGCCGCGGGCCGGCTGCCCGCGGCCTTCGCGGCGGCCGACACGGTCGCCCAGCTCGACGACCTGCTGGCGACGCCGATCGCCGACGACCCGCTGCTGAACACCACGTCGCCGCCCGCGGGTCTCGACGTCGACGGCTGGAAGGCCCGGCTGCGCGCGGTGGTGGAGTCCGACGTACGACCTGGGATGCGCGCCTACCGCGACGTCCTGCGCGACGAGGTGCTCCCGCTCGCGCGGCCCGACGACCGTCCGGGACTGGGCTGGCTTCCCGGCGGCGACGCGGCGTACGCGGCGACGCTGCGCAAGTACACGACCACGGACAAGACCGCTCAGGAGATCCACGAGATCGGGCTGGCGCAGATCGAGAAGATCGCCGCGGAATACCGCAGCCTCGGTCCCGAGGTCGTCGGCACCGACGACCTCCAGCAGATCTTCGCGGCGATGCGGACCGACCCGGCCCTGCACTTCAGCAGCGGCGACCAGCTCGTCGACGCGGCCGAGGTCGCCATGCAACGTGCCTGGGACGTGATGCCGGCGTGGTTCGAGGTGCTGCCGCAGGCACCGTGCGCGGTGCAGGCGACCACGTCGGGCGCCAAGGCGTTCTACTTCCCGCCGGCCGGTGACGGCAGCCGCGGGGGCACGTTCTTCATCAACGTCGCCGACCCGTCGTCGTGGGGGATCTTCGAGCTCGAGTCGATGGCGTTCCACGAGGGCATCCCGGGACACCACCTCCAGCTCGCCATCGCCGCTGAGCTCGACGGTGTCCCGGAGTTCCGCAAGCACATCCACAACGCGGCGTACGCCGAGGGCTGGGGCCTCTACACCGAGCGGCTGTCCGACGAGATGGGCCTGTACAGCTCGGCGGTCGACCGGATGGGGATGTTCTCCGCCGACTCGATGCGCGCCTGCCGGCTGGTGGTCGACACCGGGCTGCACGCCCTCGGCTGGAGCCGGGAGCGGGCCGTGCAGTACATGGTGGACAACTCGCCGCTGGCCGAGGGCGTCGTCCGCCCCGAGATCGAGCGCTACATCGTCGCGCCCGGGCAGGCCACGTCGTACATGATCGGTCGGCTGGAGATCCAGCGGATGCGCGCCGAGGCCGAGCAGCGCCAGGGGAGCGGTTTCGCGGTGCAGCAGTTCCACTCCGCCGTCCTCGACTCCGGCTCCCTGCCCCTCGGTGTCCTCGACCAGGTGGTGCGCGACCGGCTCGACTGAGCGTTTCGCCCGCCGGGGCCGCGGGTACCCGTTCTCGCGGAGTGCCGCGAAGTCTGGGAGGGCGCATGGCAGGGACAGTGGAGACCGGGCGCATCACGACCGACATCCCCGCGAGGATGGACCGGTTGCCCTGGGCGCGCTGGCACTGGCTGGTGGTGATCGGCCTCGGCACCGTGTGGATCCTCGATGGTCTCGAGGTCACGATCGTCGGCTCGATGAGCGACGCGCTCAAGCCGGAGAGCACCGGCCTCGGCATGAGCAGCTACCAGGTCGGCGTCGCGGGCGCGGTGTACGTCGCCGGCGCGTGCTTCGGCGCCCTGCTGTTCGGCCAGCTGACCGACCGCTTCGGCCGCAAGAAGCTCTTCCTGGTGACGCTCGGCGTCTACACCGTGGCCACGGTGCTGACCGCGTTCTCCGTGAACCCCACGTGGTACTTCGTCGCGCGCTTCCTGACCGGCACCGGCATCGGCGGGGAGTACGCCGCCATCAACAGCGCGATCGACGAGCTGATCCCGGCCAAGTACCGCGGTCGCGTCGACGTCGCCATCAACGGCTCCTTCTGGGTCGGTGCCGCAGGCGGTTCGCTGCTGACCATCCCGCTGCTCGACCCCTCGATCGTGGCGGCGGCGTGGGGCTGGCGGCTCGCGTTCGGCCTCGGTGCGGTGCTGGCCGTCGGCATCCTCGTCGTACGCCGCCACGTGCCGGAGAGCCCGCGCTGGCTGTCATCCACGGTCGTGAGGACGAGGGCGAGCAAATCGTGCGCAGCATCGAGAAGACCGTGGTCGAGGAGACGGGGGAGGACCTTCCCCCGGTCGACGAGACGATCACGATCAGGCAGCGCAAGACCATCAGCATCCCCGAGATCGCCAAGACGGTGTTCACCCTCTACCCGCGGCGCACCATCCTGTGCTTCTCGCTGTTCGTGGGTCAGGCGTTCCTCTACAACGCGTTCTTCTTCACCTACGGCGACACCCTGACCACGTTCTTCGACGTCAAGCAGACCGGGTGGTTCCTGGCCGTCTTCGCGGCCAGCAACTTCGTCGGGGCGCTGGCGCTGAGCCCGCTGTTCGACCGGCTCGGCCGGGTCCGGATGATCACCGGCACCTACGTGCTCTCCGGGGTGCTGCTCGCCGTGGCCGGGGTGGTGCTCGGGGACCTCGACGCGGTGACCCTGACCGTGTTCGGGGCGGTGGTCTTCTTCTTCGCCTCCGCGGGTGCCAGTGCGGCGTACCTCACCGCGAGCGAGGTCTTCCCGATGGAGACCCGGGCGCTGTGCATCGCCTTCTTCTACGCCATCGGGACGGCGGTCGGCGGCATCACCGGACCGCTGCTGTTCGGCAGGCTGATCGACAACGCGTCGGCCGACAAGGACATCACCGCCATCGCCATCGGCTACTTCATCGGCGCCGCGCTGATGATCGCCGGCGGGGTCGTCGAGGCCTTCCTCGGTGTCAGGGCCGAGGGTCAGTCACTGGAGAACATCGCCAAGCCGCTCACCGCCGAGGAGGACGCCGCCGGCGGTGCGCAGCCGGAGCACCAGCCCGCCTGAGCGTCCCGGCCGCGATGAGTGTGACCCTTGACACAGGACTGCTAAACCGGTTTAGTCGATCGGGTGACCCGACCGACGATCAACGACGTGGCGACGGCCGCCGGTGTGTCCAAGGGTGCCGTCTCGTTCGCGCTGAACGGTCGTCCGGGCATCTCCGAGGACACCCGTCGCCGGATCCTGGAGACCGCGGAGACCTTGGGCTGGACGCCGAGCCCGCGAGCCCGCGCCCTGTCGGTGTCCAAGGCGCTGGCCGTCGGTCTGGTGATCGCCCGGCCGCCCGAGATCCTGCGCGCCGACGCGTTCTTCCCGGCGTTCATCTCCGGGCTGGAGACCGTGCTCTCCACCCGCGGCCACGCCCTGCTGCTCCAGGTGGCTGAGCACGAGGACCACGCGGCCTACCGTCGGCTGGTGCAGGAGGGCCGTGTGGACGGGGTCTTCGTCACCGACCTGCAGGTCGAGGACGAGCGGCCCGCTCTTCTCGAGCAGCTCGGCCTGCCCGCCGTGGTCATCGGCCCGCACCTCGGTGAGCAGCCCGGCCCGCGGCAGGCGGCGCTCGGCGTCGACGACGCCCCCGGGGTCCGGGCGGCCGTACGCCACCTGGTCGACCTCGGTCACACCCGGATCGCCCACGTCTCCGGCCCGCAGCACCTCGTTCACGGCCGGTCCCGGCGCGACGCCTGGAGCCAGGCCCTGCGCGAGGCCGGTCGGTCCGAGGGTCCGTGCGTCGAGGCCGACTTCTCCGCCGAGTCCGGGGCCCGCGCGATGGCGACCCTGCTGGACCTCCCGGAGCCGCCCACCGCGGTCGTCTTCGCCAACGACCTGATGGCGATGGCGGGTCTCTCGCTCGCGCAGTCGCGCGGCGTCTCGGTGCCGGACGACCTGTCCATCACCGGCTTCGACGACATCGAGATCTCCGCCCACCTGCAGCCCGCGCTGACCACCGTCCACACCGACGTCGTCGCCTGGGGACGAGCAGCGGCCACCCGGCTGCTGCAGCTCGTCGACGGCGTCGGGGGCGTCGTCCCCGACCTACCGGAGGCACGGCTCGTCGTGCGCTCCTCGACCGGCACCGCACCTCACCGAAGACGCACCAACCGATAGGGAGCACCTGATGAGACGCACCTTCCTGACCACCTCCGTCGCTGTCCTCGCGCTCGGCGTGACCGCCGCCTGCGGCAGCAGCTCGGGCTCCGGCGAGGCGAGATCCGCCTCGGGGCCGATCAAGGTGTGGCTCTCGAACAACCCGGAGGAGATCGCCTGGGGCAAGGCGATGGTGAAGGAGTGGAACGCCGAGCACTCGGACCAGAAGGTGACGGCGCAGGAGATCCCGGCCGGCAAGACCTCCGAGGAGGTCATCGGTGCGGCGATCACCGCGGGCAACGCCCCGTGCCTGGTGTTCAACACCAGCCCCGCCGCCGTGCCGCAGTTCGAGAAGCAGGGCGGGCTGGTGCCGCTGGACGGCTTCTCCGGCGGCAAGCAGTACGTCGAGGACCGCTCCGGCGACCAGGCCGAGCAGTACCAGTCGCCCGACGGGAAGTACTACCAGATCCCGTGGAAGCAGAACCCGGTGATGATCTTCTACAACAAGGACCTGTTCAAGAAGGCCGGCATCGACCCGGCCAACCCGCCGCTGAAGACCTATGACCAGTTCCTCGCCACGTCGAAGAAGCTCGTCGACAGCGGGTCCGCCCCCGCGGCGATCGCGCCGGCACCGTCGAGCGAGTTCTTCCAGTCCTGGTTCGACTTCTACCCGCTCTACGCCGCCGAGTCGGGCGGCAAGCAGACCGTCGAGGACGGCAAGGCGACCTTCGACGACACGGCCGGCAAGGACGTCTGGAACTTCTGGGCGCAGATGTACAAGGACGGCTACACGCCCAAGGAGAAGTACGACGGGGACTCGTTCGCCGACAAGAAGGCGGCGATGGCCGTCGTCGGCCCGTGGGCCATCGCGGTCTACAAGGGCAAGGTCAACTGGGGCGCCGTACCGGTTCCGACCAAGACCGGCATGGACGCCAGCGAGGTGCACACCTTCACGGACGCGAAGAACATCGCGCTCTACTCCGCGTGCAAGAACCAGAAGACCGCGTGGAACGTGCTGAAGTTCGCCACCAGCAAGGACCAGGACAACAAGCTGCTGGAGACGACCGGTCAGATGCCGATCCGCAAGGACCTGGCCACGACGTACGCGTCCTACTTCTCCTCGCATCCCGACTACAGGCTCTTCGCCGACCAGGCCTCGCGCACCGTGGAGGTGCCCAACGTGCCCAACTCGGTGGAGATCTGGCAGGAGATCCGCGACAACTTCTCCTCCGCGGTGATCTTCGGCAAGACCTCGGTGGACGACTCGATCGCCAAGGCCGCGGACGCAGCCGACAAGCTCGCCAAGAAGTGATGAAGCCGGTCCTCACCAAGGTCTTCGGCCGCCAGCCGCTGGGGACGGTGTTCGCGGCGCCGTACGCGCTGTTCCTGGCGCTGGTGTTCGCCTACCCCCTCGGGCTGGCGGTCTGGATCAGCTTCCACGACTACTTCTTCGCCGCACCGGGCGCGCAGGTGGACCGGCCGTTCGTCGGGCTGGACAACTACACGAACGTGCTCGGTGACCCGGACGTGCAACGGGCCTTCTTCAACGTGGGCGTGTTCCTGGTGATCAACGTGCCGCTCACGGTGGTGCTCTCCCTGGTCCTGGCCACGGCGCTGAACTCGGTCACCCGGGGGCGCACGTTCCTGCGCGTCTCCTACTACGTGCCCTACGTGACCGCGAGCGTCGCGCTGGTCGCCGTGTGGCTGTTCCTGTTCAGCCAGGGCGGGCTGGTCAACGACCTGCTGGGGCCGCTGGCGCCGTCGCCCTCGTGGCTCGTCAACTCGAAGGCCGCGATGCCGCTGATCGCGCTGTTCGTGACGTGGAAGCAGATGGGGTTCTTCATCCTGCTCTACCTCGCGGCCCTGCAGGGGGTCTCGAAGGACCTCTACGAGGCGGCGTCGATCGACGGCGCCAGCCGGTTCCGGTCGTTCATGAACGTGACCGTGCCGGGTGTCCGCGCGGCCACCACGCTCGTCGTGATCCTGGCGACGATCACCGGGGCCAACCTGTTCACCGAGCCCTACCTGCTGACCAACGGGGGCGGCCCCGACGGGGCCTCGGCCTCGCCGGTCTTCGTGATGTACCAGAAGGGCATCGAGCAGGGGAACCCCGACACCGCGTCCGCGATCGGCGTGATCCTCGTCGTGCTCGTGCTGGCGATCTCCCTGGTCAACCGACGGATCCTGGAGCGTGACTGACGATGAAGCCACAACGTCGGGTCTGGAGCACCACCGCCCTCGTGCTGGGTGCGCTGGTCTTCCTGTTCCCCTTCTACTACATGGTGATCGGCTCGCTGCAGAGGAAGCCGGACACCTCGCTCAAGGGGGCCTTCCCCACCGGTGGGTTCACGCTGCACAACTACACCCAGATCAACGAGCGCGTGCACCTGCTGCAGTCGCTGCTGAACTCGGTGATCTTCACCGGGGGGGTGCTCTTCGGCACGATCGTCTTCGGCGTGCTGGCCGGCTACGCCCTGGCCCGGCTGCACTTCCGTGGTCGCGGCAGCCTGTTCGCGGTGATGCTGCTCGTGCAGATCGTGCCGTTCCAGCTCTTGATCATCCCGATCTACGTGATGATCGTGCGCAACTACGGGCTGGCCGACTCCTACCTCGGGATGATCGCGCCGTTCGCCATCAACTCGACCGCGGTGTTCGTCTTCCGGCAGTTCTTCCTGCAGCTGCCCGAGGACCTGTTCGCGGCGGCCGCGCTCGACGGGGCCGGTGAATTCCGCACGATGTGGTCGATCGCGCTGCCACTCGTCCGGCCGGCCGTCCTGACCGCCACGCTGCTGACGTTCATCGGTCCGTGGAACGAGTTCCTGTGGCCGTTCCTGGTCACCAAGGACCAGGGGCGCCAGCCGCTCGCCGTGACGCTGGCCAACTACATCAGCAACATCGCCGGGAGGGCGGACAACCCCTACGGCGCGATCCTCGCCGGTGCGGTGGTGCTGGCGGTGCCGGCCGTGGCCCTGTTCGTGGTCTTCCAGAAGAGGTTCACCGGTTCCGAGCTGAGCAGCGGGGTGAAGGGATGAGAGCGATCGTCGCGCTGGCCATGATGGCCGGCCTGGTGTCCGTGGCCGCGCCGGCCCGGGCGGAGGCTCCCCCGAGCAGGTTGACCAACCTCGCGCACCTCGACTTCCTCGGCGACCGGGTGGCGCCCCCGGCGCAGGCCGGCCACACGACGTACCGGCTGGCGCAGCACCCGCAGGTCGGCGTGCTCTGGACCTACGCCGACAAGCGCCCGACCGGGTTCGAGCGCGTCGGCGGCGGGCCGTACGACGCCACGACGAACACCTACGCCCAGGGGGCCTTCAACGCCGACGACCTGGCCCGCGCCGCCGTCGTCTACCTCCGCGACTGGCGGCAGACCGGGCACGCCGCGAGCCGCACCCGCGCCAAGGAGATGCTCCGCGGGCTGACCTACCTGCAGACGACCACGGGTCGCAACGCCGGCAACGTGGTCCTCTGGATGCAGCCCGACGGGACCCTGAACCGCAGCGCCGAGCCGGCCGAGCTGCCCGACCCCTCGGACAGCGACGCGTCGTACTGGCTGGCCCGCAGCGTCTGGGCGCTGGGGGAGGGCTACGCCGCCTTCCAGCGCACCGACCCCGGGTTCGCCCGCTTCCTGGCCCAGCGGCTCGACCTCGCCGTCGGCGCCATCGACCGGCAGGTGCTGGACGCCTACGGGACCTACGAGAGCGTCGACGGCCGCCGGACGCCCGCGTGGCTGATCGCCGACGGGGCGGACGCCTCGGCGGAGGCGGTCCTCGGCCTGGCGTCCTACCTCCGGGCCGGTGGCACCGCCGCGGCGAGGCGGGCCCTGACCGAGCTGAGCAACGGGATCGCCGCGATGGCGGGCGGGGACGCGCGCCGCTGGCCGTTCGGCGGCGTGCTGCCCTGGGCGCTGTCCCGCTCGGACTGGCACGCCTGGAGCTCACAGATGTCCGGGGCCCTCGCCCGGGCCGCCGACGTCACCGGCCACCGCGCCTGGCGCCGGGTCGCGCAGCGCGAGGCGTTCACCTTCGACCCGTGGATGCTGACCTCGGGCGGTCCCGACAACGGCCGGCTCCCGGCGCGCGTCGACGCCACCCAGATCGCCTACGGCGCCGACTCGCGGACCCAGAACCTGCTGGCCGTCGGCGGGGGTGCCCGTCAGCTCGCGGGGATGGCCGCCGCGTGGTTCTTCGGTGCCAACGCCTCGGGGGCTCCGACGTACGACCCGACGACCGGGGTGACCCTCGACGGCGTCGCCGCCGACGGCACGTCCAACCAGAACTCCGGCGCGGAGTCCACGATCCACGGCCTGCTGACGATGCTCGCCCTCGACGCCCACCCGGCAGTACGGCGGATCGCGATGGCCTCCGCCGTGAAGCAGGTGGTCGGCACGAGCTACGTCCAGGCGGAGGACGGACGGATCGGCCCGGGCGCCACCGCGGTGACACCGATGCCCACGTGGACCGGTGAGTCGCAGTACGCCGGCACCGGCTACGTCTCCCAGCGGGACGGCGGCGCGACGACCATCGACCTCGGGCCCCAGCCCGAGGCGCTCGTGCTGCCGGTGCTCGACCTGCAACAGGGCAGCTCGGCCGTCACCCGGTTCACCGCCGGCGGCCGCCTCCTGGGCTCCGTGCGCTCCGGCGACGTGGGCGCCCAAGGTGCCTCCCCGGCCCCAGGCGCCTTGCTCCCGGTCACCCTGGGGGCGACCCTGCCCGGCTCCGTCCGGAGCCTCACCGCCACCACCACGGCGAGGGGCCGCGACACCGCGCGCCTGGACGCGGTGATGGTCCAGCCGTTGCTCTCGCGCCTCGTGCTCGGCAGCGACGGGCACGGCACGGCCCTGCTGCGCAGCTCGGCCACCGTCGCGGCCCGCGCGACCGTGGCCGTCCCGGGCACCGGCCGCGCGGACATCCGCTCCTACGACGGCCGGGGCCACCTGCTCCGGCACACCACCAGCACCGCTCACGTCGTACCGGTCCGTGTCGCCCCCGGCGGCGTCACCCTGGTCCGCCGATGAGCGACATCCGACCACCCATCGAGGAGGCTCACCCCATGACCGAGACCCCACCCGCCCCGGTTCCACCAGCACAGTTCCCGCTCGGCCCGTTCACGCCGTACGACGGGAACCCGATCCTCACTCCGCAGGGTGACGGCTGGGAGTCCGGCAGCGTCTACAACCCGGCCGCGATCGTCAAGGACGGGAAGGTCGTGCTGCTCTACCGGGCGCACGCCGACGACATCGTCAGCCACGTCGGGCTGGCCACCAGCGACGACGGGATCCACTTCGAGCGGCACCCCGAGCCGGTGCTCTCGCCGAGCGAGCCCTACGAGGAGTTCGGCTGCGAGGACCCGCGGGTGTGCGAGATCGACGGCACCTACTACCTGACCTACACCGCCTGGGACCGGAGCAACGCCCAGCTCTGCCTGGCCACCTCGACCGACCTGTTCACCTGGGAGAAGCACGGGCCGCTGTTCCCCGGCTTCAACACCTTCGAGCCCAACGCCGACGACGTACCGACCCCATGGAGCAAGGCCGGGGGCATCCTGGCCACGCCGATCGGCGGCCGCTACCTGATGTACTTCGGCGAGGGCTCGATCTACCACGCCTGGTCCGACGACCTGATCCACTGGACGCCCGCCCCCCAGGACGAGCCGCTGATGCTGCCCACGCCGGAGGGGACCTTCGGGGACTTCCTGGTCGAGGTGGGCCCGCAGCCGATCCTCACCAGCAACGGGCTGATCCTGCTGATCCACAACGCCGCCGTGAAGTACGACGACGGCACCGTCCGCTACACCAGCGGGCAGCTGCTCTTCCATCCCGACCGGCCGGCCGAGATCATGGCCCAGATGAACTACCCGTGGCTCGAGCCGTCCACCTACGAGGACCAGCACGGCCTGGTCTCCAACGTGACCTTCGTCGAGGGCCTGGTGCACTTCAAGGACACCTGGTTCGCCTACTACGGCCAGAGCGACTCGACGCTGGGCGTGGCGACCTATCGGGTCGGCACCAGCTGGTCCGCGCTGGCGACGCCGTGATCGGCTCTCCCGAGCACACCCGCTGGCTGGAGGCGGAGGGCGATCGGCTGCTGGAGTTCGGTCGCGCCTCCCGGCACCCCGACGGCGGCTTCGCCTGGCTCGACGACGAGGGTGCGCCGGAGCTCGACCGGCCGGTGGAGCTGTGGATCACCTGCCGGATGACGCACGTGTACGCCCTCGGTCACCTGCTGGGCCGTCCCGGCTGCGCCGAGCTCGTCGACCACGGGCTCGCCGCCCTGCGCGGCCGGTTCCTGGACCCCGAGCACGGCGGCTGGTTCGCCCAGGTCGGCGCCGAGGGCCCGACCGTGAGCGACAAGACCGCCTACGAGCACGCGTTCGTGGTGCTCGCGGGAGCCAGCGCCACCTCGGCGGGCCGTCCGGGCGGCCGCGAGCTGCTCGACGACGCCGTCGCCGTCCTGCTCGAGCACTTCTGGGACGACGAGTTCGGCATGGTCCGCGAGCAGTGGGACGCGAGCTGGACCGTGCTCGACGGCTACCGCGGCGTGAACGCCAACATGCACTCCGTCGAGGCGCTGCTCTCCGCGGCCGACGCACTCGACGACGCCTCGCTCCGGGAGAAGGCGCAACGGATCCTGACCCGGGTGGTGCACCACCTGGCCGCCGGCAACCGGTGGCGGATCCCGGAGCACTTCGACGCCTCCTGGACCCCCGACCTGGAGTACAACGCCGACCAGCCCGCGCACCCCTTCCGCCCCTACGGCGCCACGATCGGGCACTCCCTGGAGTGGTCCCGGCTGGCGCTGCACCTGCGGGCCGGCCTGGGCGACGCGGCCCCGGACTGGCTGCTCGACGACGCCCGCTCGCTGTTCGACACGGCCGTGCGCGAGGGCTGGGCCGTCGACGGCCACGACGGCTTCGTCTACACGGTCGACTGGGAGGGGCGTCCCGTGGTGCGCGAGCGGATGCACTGGGTCGCCGCCGAGGGCACCGCCACCGCGGCCGAGCTGTACGCCGTGACCGGTGACCCGTCGTACGACGCCCTCTACACGGCCTGGTGGGAGCACATCGACGCGTGCTTCATCGACCGGGAGCACGGCTCCTGGCGCCACGAGCTCTCGCCGGACAACCAGCCGAGCCACGTCACCTGGCAGGGCAAGCCGGACACCTACCACGCCTTCCAGGCGACGCTGGTCCCACGGCTGCCGCTCGCGCCTACCTTCGCCGAGGCCCTGCGCCGCGGACTGCTCGCCTGACCAGCAGGCCGACCGTCAGCAGCTGAGCGGTCGCGACCAAGAACTCCTGCGGCATCCGCCGCGTCGACTCGGTCTGGATGGCCTTGTGGAACCGGTCGACGGCCACCGGGAAGGGGGAGCGACCGAAGAACAGCTCGCTGGGCTTGTCCGCGTCGGGCAGGCAGGCGCCGAGCATGCCCGCGACCACGGTCGCCCGCCGCTCCGCCGGGGCCAGTCGCGCGACCAGCGCCATCGTGGCCAGCCCGACCAGACCGTCGACCACGGCCACCCGCAGGAACACCTCCTGGTCCGGGTCGCCCCAGTGCGGCACCACGTCCATCGCGAAGTGGGAGACCACACCGGCGCCGAACGCGGAGGTGGTGCCGGGCGAGGCCAGGGCGACGAGCGCTCCGCCGAGGACGTGGTTGGTGATCAGCACGCCCCGACCCTAGAGCGCCTACCTGAGCGTTTGCTGCGAGTCCGCGATGTCGGCCCGGCCGCCTAGGCTGTGCGGGTGGACACGCAGCTGGTCGTCGGGTTCGACCTCGACATGACGCTGATCGACACCGTCGTGGGTTTCGCCGCCACCCTGGACGTGCTCGCGGCGGAGCTCGGGGTGGACTTCCCGACCGCCGAGATGAGCGCCCGCCTCGGCCCGCCCCTGGAACTGCTCCTCGAGCCGCACCTCGACGCCGAGCGGATCGGGCCCGCCGTGGACCGGTTCCGGGAGATCTACCCGGACGTCGCCGTGACGCCCACTCCGGTGCTGGTCGGGGTGGCCGGGGCCCTGGCCGCCGTACGTCGGCACGACGGGCGGATCCTGCTGGTCACGGGCAAGTTCACCCCCAACGCCCAGCTCCACGTCGACCACCTCGGCCTCGACGTCGACGTGGTCGAGGGACGGGTCTGGGGGACCGGCAAGGGCGAGGTGCTGCTGCGCCACGGCGCCGACGTCTACGTCGGCGACCACGTCCACGACGTGGAGGGCGCCCGGGCGGCCGGCGTCACCAGTGTCTCGGTGCTGACCGGCGGGTGCACCCGGAAGGAGCTCGAGGAGGCCGGCACCGACGTCGTCCTCGACGACCTCGAGCAGTTCCCCGCGTGGCTGGAGTCGTTCGTGCTCGAGCAGCGGCTCGCCCGCCTCGAGGAGCAGCTCCGGGCACGGGAGCGGCTGCTGGTCGCCTTCAGCGGGGGTGCCGACAGCGCCTTCCTGCTCGCGGCTGCGGTCCGGGCCCTCGGCGCGGAGAACGTCGGCGCCGCCACGGCCTACTCCGACTCGCTGCCCAGGTCCGAGCGCGGCCCGGCCCTGGACTTCGCCCGGTCGCTGGGCGTCCAGGTGCTCACCCCGGAGACCTCCGAGATGGACCGGGAGGGCTACCGCGCCAACGCCGGGGACCGGTGCGCGTTCTGCAAGGCCGAGCTGCTGGACACGCTCACGCCGCTGGCCGCCGAGCACGGCTACGCGGCCGTCGCGACCGGCACCAACGCCGACGACGCGCGCGCCGGGTTCCGCCCGGGCATCGCGGCGGCCTCCGACCGCGGCGCCGTGACCCCGCTGCTCGACGCCGGGCTCACCAAGGAGCAGGTCCGCAGCGCCTCCCGTGCCTGGGGCCTGCCCACCTGGGACAAGCCGGCGGCCGCCTGCCTGAGCTCACGGGTCGCCTACGGCATCGAGATCACCCCGGCCCGGCTGGCCCGCGTGGAGCAGGCCGAGGCCGGCGTACGACGGGCGCTCACCGAGGCCGGGCACCGGGTGCGCGACGTCCGGGTGCGCGACCTCGGTGAGGTGGCCCGGGTCGAGGTCGACCGCGACCTGGTCGCGGTGGTCGCGGACCACCTCGACGTGGTACGCGCAGCCGGGTTCGCGGAGGCCGAGGTCGACCCTCTGGGGTTCCGCTCCGGATCCATGAACGAGCTGCTCCCGGAACCCGACAAGTACCGTTGACCCAGGGCCCCGGAACTCGTTCGCGAGGCGTCGGGGCACCGCGTACGCTGTGCAGTCGCTGCGGCCGTCGGCCGCAGTCTCGGATCGATCAGAAAGGCAGTGCCGTGCCCACCGGAAAGGTCAAGTGGTACGACGCCGAGAAGGGCTTCGGGTTCCTCTCGCGCGAGGACGGCGACGACGTCTACGTCCGGTCCTCGTCCCTCCCCGAGGGAGTCGCCACGCTCAAGGCCGGCACCCGGGTCGAGTTCGGCATCCTCTCCGGCCGCAAGGGCGAGCAGGCCCACCAGGTGAAGGTGCTCGACGCCCCGGCGTCGGTCACGGCCAACCGGCGTGAGGCCCAGCGCAAGAAGCCCGAGGAGATGGTCGGCATCGTCGAGGACCTGATCCGGCTGCTCGAGGGCGTCGAGGAGGGCTACCGCATCGGTCGCCGCCCGGACGCCAAGATGGCCAAGCCCACCGCGAAGCTGCTGCGCGGGCTGGCCGACGAGCTCGAGCTCTAGCCCGCCGCCGCCGGACGGCCGGCCTGGCCCGGTCGCTTGACCAGCACGAACAGTGTCCAGCCGACCATCAGGCCGGCGAGCACCCCGAGCCCCAATCGGGGGATGAGCGGCAGCGCGATCCCGATGAAGCCGCCGACGACCCAGGAGAGCTGCAGCAGCGTCTCGGAGCGGGCGAAGGCAGAGGTGCGCTGGCGCTCGGGCACGTCCCGCTGGACGGTGGCGTCGAGCACCAGCTTGCCCATCGCCTGCGCGATGCCCGCGGTCAGGCCGAGGGCGATGGCGGGGACCAGCCCGTAGAAGACCGCGGCCACCACGGCCGCCGTCGCGTCCGCGAGCAGCGCGACGACCACCGTCACCGTCGGCTTCAGCCGGCGCAGGATCGACCCCAGGCCGATGCCGATCGTGTTGCCGAGACCGGCAGCCCCGATGACCAGGCCCATCAACAGGGTGGTCCGGTGCTCGAACCCGGGAAGCGGGTGCTGACGGAGCAGGAAGGCCATGTACATCGTCAAGAACCCCGACAGCATCCGCAGCCCGGCGTTGCAGCGCAGGGCGAAGACCACGTCGGGCGGGACCCGGAACTTCTCCTTCTTGCCGGTCAGGCTCACCGGCAGCTCTCCGGCGTGGGCGTCGGCCTTGGCCGGCAGCAGCACCGAGAGGATGGTCGCGCCGGCGAACACCACGAACGCGAAGCGCAGCGACCACTGGCCGCCGAACGTGGCGGCACCCGCGGCGAGCGGCCCCCCGATGGCGGCTCCGACGACCCCCGCGAGCGAGATCCGGCTGTTGGCCTTGACCAGCGTCAGGCTCGGTGGGACCAGCCGGGGGACGGTCGCCGCGCGGGCCACGCCGTACGCCTTGGAGGAGACGAGCACGCCGAGCGCGGCGGGGTACATCGCCAGCGACTGAGTCGCCACGGCGTCGGCCATCAGCCAGCACAGGAACGCGCGCAGGGCCATGGTGCCGCCGATCGCCCAGCGGCGGCCGTGGCTGAACCGGTCCAGGATCGGGCCTAGCAGTGGCGCGACCACCGCGAACGGCAGCATCGTCAGCCCGAGGAAGAGCGCCACGTTGCCGCGCGCCTCGCCGGGCTGGGAGAAGAACAGGGTGCCCGCCAGCGACACCGTCACGGCCGCGTCGCCCGCCGCGTTGAACGCGTGCAGCTCGATCAGCCGGTAGAGCCCGGAGTCGCCGGCCCCGTCGGCGTGCGAGGCACGGCGCGCCTGCCGGAAGGTGTACGTCGCGGCGCTGCCGGTCGCCGAACCGGCCTTCTTCAGGCCGCGGCCGGTCGCTCCCGCGGCGCGTCGCCCCGCGCCGGAGCCCCGCGCGGGATCCGGGGCCTGATGGCGGGCCTGACCCGACGCGGACGACTCGGGGGCGTCTGTGGCCCCCCTCGGCTCGTCCTCCACGACCCCATCCTGCCAAGCCCGTGGGCCGAGCAGACAGGGCCCATGCCGATGAGGGACAATCATCGACGTGATGACGACAGCTGACCCCTCCGCCCTCGACGCCGCCGAGGCTGCTCGCGCCGCCCTCGTGGAGCAGGTGGGCGCCGAGGTCGTCGGCGAGCACCTCGACGCCAGCCCCGAGGAGGAGGGCGTGGTCACGCACCGCTTCGCCAGCCGCGAGGCCGGCTACCCCGACTGGGTGTGGGCCGTGACCGTGGCCCGCGCCCCCGGCACCGACCGCGTGACGATCGACGAGATCGTGATGCTCCCGGGCGAGAACGCGATCATCGCGCCGGTCTGGGTGCCGTGGCGCGAGCGGATCCAGCCCGGGGACCTCTCACCCGGCGACCTGCTCCCCACCGACGAGGACGACCCCCGCCTGGTCCCGGCCTACCTCGCCGGTGACCTCGACGAGTGGGAGCGTGCGGTGGTCGAGGAGCTCGGCCTCGGCCGTTCCCGGGTGCTGTCCCTGGAGGGTCGCGAGCTGGCCGCGCAGCGCTGGTACGAGGGCGACCAGGGTCCCGACTCCCCGATGGCCCAGTCCGCCCCCGGTCGCTGCGAGGGCTGCGGCTTCCTGGTGCGGCTCGCCGGGCCGCTCTCGGAGACCTTCGGCGTGTGCGCCAACGAGTTCGCCAACGACGACGGCCGGGTGGTCACCTTCAACCACGGCTGCGGTGCCCACTCCGAGGCCCAGCTGCGCAAGAAGCAGCTTCCTCCGCCGCTGCCGGACCACGTGTTCGACTCGCTCAGCGTCGACGACTTCGAGCAGTTCTGACCGCTCGCACGGTCCTCAGTCGGAGCGGGCGCCGACCACGTCGTACGTCGCCACGGCGAAGTCGCCATTGCGGCCCAGCTCGACCAGCCTGAGGTCGAACCGGCGCGGGAACAGCGGACGGCCGGCACCGAGCGTGACCGGTGCGATCGACAGCACCACCTGGTCGAGCAGGCCGAGGTCGGCGAACTGACCGGCGAGGTCACCGCCGCCGACCACCCACACGTCGCGGTCGCCGGCCGACTCGGCGATCGCCGCGTGGTGCTCGCGTACCCCGCCGGAGACGAACCGGACGTCCTCGCCGAGCGGCTCGAGGTCGCGGTGGGTGAACACCCAGCACGGGATGTCGTAGGCCCACGGCTCGTCGTGGGCGCGCATGTGGTTGCCGATCCAGGCGTACGTCGTCGCGCCCATCACCATCGACCCGATCGTCGCGATGAACTCCTCGTAGCCCGCCGGACCGCCCTCCTCGGTGTTCTGCTCGAAGAGCCAGGCCAGGGAGTCGTGCTCGTCGGCGATGTAGCCGTCGAGCGTGGTGGCGGTGTAGTAGGTCGACCGGGTCAATGCAGCCCTTGCCTGGCGTTGCGACGCCGGCGGCAGTGGTCCCAGCCCACGAGCCCGAGGCCGAAGCCGGCTACGCAGGTCCACAGCCACCAGAGGTGACCGTCCTCTTGCAGCCGGCTGTAGAAGGGCAGCAGCAGGACGAGAGCGACGGCCCACAGCGCCGTACCGACCTGCATGGTCCGGACGCCGTCGAGGTCGAGCGGGTCCACGTCGGCGACGATGTAGGTGCGGTTGCCGATCTCGTGCACCATCGGCTGTTCGTCGTCGGGGAGCATGCCGCCAATGTAACCCGCACCGGCGTCCCGGTGCCGCTTACGCAGAGACGGTCCGTTCGTGGTTGGATGCGCCGCGTGGACAAGTTCTTCAAGATCTCAGAGCGTGGCTCGACCGTCGGCCGGGAGGTGCGCGGAGGCGTCGTCACCTTCTTCACGATGGCCTACATCATCGTGCTCAACCCACTGATCCTCGGTTTCGCGAAGGATGTGGACGGCGGCTTCCTGGGTGGCACCGCCCCGCCCGGGAACCTGCCGATGATCGCCGCCGGCACCGCGCTGGTCGCCGGGGTGATGACCATCCTGATGGGGGTGGTCGCCAACTACCCGCTGGCGCTCGCGACGGGCCTGGGCCTGAACGCGTTCGTCGCCTTCTCCATCGCCTCGCAGATGACCTGGGCCGACGCGATGGGCCTGATCGTGCTCGAGGGCATCGTGATCCTGGTGCTGGTGCTCACCGGCTTCCGCGAGGCAGTCTTCCACGCCGTACCGGCCCAGCTGAAGATCGCGATCTCGGTCGGTATCGGCCTGTTCATCGCGCTGATCGGGTTCGTGGACGCCGGCTTCGTGCGGCGCATCCCGGACGCCGCCAACACGACGGTGCCGGTGCAGCTCGGCCCGTCCGGCCAGCTCCAGGGGTGGCCGGTGGTGGTCTTCGTGATCGGCCTGGCGCTGGTGATCGCACTGTGGGTCCGGAAGGTGAAGGGCGCGATCCTCATCTCCATCCTGGTCACCACCGTGATCGCGGTCGTCGTCGAGGCGATCGGCAGCTTCGGGGCCGGAGGCGCCAAGAACCCCACGGGCTGGGGCCTGACCGTGCCGAAGTTCCCGAGCAAGATCTTCGACTCACCCGACTTCGGCACCCTCGGCCAGTTCAACCTCTTCGACTCGTTCGCCTCGGTGGGTGCGGTCTCGGCGATCCTGCTGATCTTCACGCTGATGCTGGCCGACTTCTTCGACACGATGGGCACGATGACCGCGATCGGCGCCGAGGCCGGACTGCTCGACGAGGACGGCGTACCCCCGAACACCCAGCGCATCCTGATCGTGGACTCCGTGGCCGCGGCCGCCGGTGGTCTCGGAGGCGTCTCGTCCAACACGTCCTACATCGAGTCCGCGGCGGGGGTGGGGGAGGGGGCGCGCACCGGGCTCGCCTCGGTCGTCACCGGCGTGCTCTTCCTGCTGGCGATCTTCCTCTCGCCGCTGGTCGCGGTGATCCCCAGCGAGGCCGCCGTGCCGGCCCTGGTGCTGGTCGGCTTCCTGATGATGCAGCAGGTCAAGGGCATCGACTGGGACGACCTCGACATCGCCATCCCCGCCTTCCTGACGATCGTGCTGATGCCGTTCACCTACTCGATCACCGTGGGCATCGGCGCCGGCTTCCTCGCCTACGTCCTGATCAAGATCGTCCGCGGCCGGGTGCGTGCCATCCACCCGCTCCTCTGGCTGATCAGCCTCCTCTTCGTCCTCTACTTCGCCATCCACCCGGTGACCGCCCTCCTCACGTAGCGCGCGGTGGGGAGTGCAGGGAGCTCGCCGGTGTAGGAGCGAAATACTTAGCAAGGGTAATGAGTTAGGCTAAGTACATGCCTCCCACCGTCCAGTCAGCCGCACGCACCGACACCGGGCTCGCCAGCGAGCTGCGGTTCTCGGTGGCGCGGCTGTCGCGGCGGCTGCGAAGCGAGCGCGAGCCCGACAACCCGCTGAGTGTCGCGGCGCTGAGTGCGATGGGGATCCTGTTCCGCGAGGGCGAGTGCACCATCGGCGCCCTCGCCGCCTACGAGCGCGTGCAGCCGCCCTCGATGACCCGCACGGTGAACTGCCTGGTGGACGACGGCTACGCCGTACGCCGACCGCACGAGACCGACGGTCGCCAGGTCCTGGTGGACCTGACCGACCAGGGCCGGGAGATCCTGCTCGCCGACCGGCGTCGTCGCGACGCCTGGCTGGCCCAGCGGCTCCGCGAGCTCACCCCCGACGAACGCGCCCTCCTGCGGGAGGCCGCCCCCCTGATCCAGAGATTGGCCACTGCTTGAGCCCGACATTCCGCTCCCTGCACAACCACAACTACCGCCTCTACGCCACGGGCGGTGTCGTGTCGAACACCGGCACCTGGATGCAGCGGGTCGCCCAGGACTGGCTCGTCGTGGTGCTTGCCGTCAACGACGGCACCGCGCTCGGCATCACGACCGGGCTGCAGTTCCTGCCCGCCCTGCTGCTCTCGCCGTACGCCGGCCTGATCGCCGACCGCTTTCCCAAGCAGCGGCTGCTGCAGGTGACCCAGACCGTGATGGCGCTGACCGCGCTCCTGCTCGGCGCCCTCGCCGTCACCGGGGCCGTCGAGGTGTGGCACGTCTACATCCTCGCCTTCGTCTTCGGTGTCGGCTCGGCCTTCGACGCTCCTGCCCGGCAGAGCTTCGTCAGCGAGATGGTGGGTCCCGACGACCTGTCCAACGCGGTCGGCCTCAACTCCGCCTCCTTCAACGCCGCCCGCGTGGCGGGACCGGCGCTCGCCGGCCTGCTGATCGGGGCGTTCGGCGGGGGAGCGAAGGGCACCGGCTACGTCATCCTGCTGAACGCCGTCAGCTATGCGGCCGTGGTGCTCGCGCTGCGCCGGATGGTGGTTGCCGACCTGCACGTCGCCGAGCGCGAGCCCCGGCACAAGGGGATGATCCGCGACGCCGTGCGCTACCTGCGCGGCCGGCCCGACCTGATGCTGATCCTGAGCATCGTGGGCTTCGCCGGCATGTTCGGCCTCAACTTCCAGATGACCTCCGCCCTGATGGCGACCCACGTGTTCCACAAGGGCGCGACTGAGTACGGCATCCTCGGCTCGGCGATGGCGATCGGCTCCCTCACCGGCGCCCTGATGGCCGCCCGGCGCACCCGCATCAGGCTGCGGCTGGTGGCCGGCGCCGCGCTGCTGTTCGGCGTGGTCGAGATCCTGGCCGGGCTGGCGCCCAGCTACCTCACCTACGTGCTGATCGTCCCCGTCCTGGGCTTCGCGGCGCTGACCATGATCACGGCGGCCAGCACCACCATGCAGCTGGCCACGGCCCCCCACCTGCGCGGACGCGTGATGGCGCTCTACCTGATGGTGTTCATGGGTGGCACCCCGATCGGCTCGCCCTTCATCGGCTGGATCGGCGAGCAGTTCGGTGCCCGGTGGACGCTGATCGGGGGTGGCGGGCTGACCCTGGCCGGCGTACTCGTCTCGATCGCGGTGTTCACCCGCGGTCGCGGGTTCTTCGAGCGTCGGGTCACCGTCGCCGAGAAGTCGCCGGTCAGGGCAGCTGTCCGAGAGCCCATAGACTCGCCCGCATGAACCCCCGCTACCGCCGACTGGTCATCCCCGTCGCGCTGGGCGGGCTGTTCCTCATCGTCGTGATCGCCGCCCTGGCGAAGTAGGGCCGGCTGTGATGGCCGACGAGCTCCCGCGGGCCCTGGCCCGACTGCGCGAGGTCGTGCTGGACGGCGAGCACCTCGTCCGCGCCCTGGCGTCCGGCCGGCGTCGGGGTCTGCCGGAGCCCAGATGGCGCCGCGTCGAGCTGCGGTACGTCGACCTGAAGGCGGGTCGGCGCCTCCAGGTCACGGCGTACGACGACACCCAGGCGCACGTGACCAACCACGAGCACGCGGACGCCGCGCTCGCGGACCTGATGGCGGAGCCGTTCGCCAACTGGCACGTCGAGACCACCACCGAGACCCACCAGCTGCGGGTCACCAAGAAGGGTCAGCCGCTGCTGCACACCACGCGGCGCGCCGAGCCGGTGACCCCCGACCGCGGGCACGACCACGTGAAGCAGCGGCTGCTCCCCGAGGACCACCCGGTTCTGAAGGCGCTCGGCATCTCCGACGCCCAGGGGCGGATCAAGCCGTCGCGGCAGGCGAAGTACCGCCAGGTGGAGGAGTTCCTGCGCGAGCTGTCCAGCGCCATCGACGACGCCACCCGGTCCGGGAAGCTGCGCGTCCCGACGGCCGAGCACCCGCTGCGGATCGTCGACCTCGGCTGCGGCAACGCCTACCTCACCTTCGCCGCGCACGCCTGGCTGCGCGACCAGTGGCCGGTCCACCTGGTCGGGGTGGACGTCAAGGAGCAGTCGAGGCGGCACAACACCGAGGTCGCGGAGCGGCTCGGGGTCGCCGACGAGCTCTCCTTCGTCGCCGCGGGCATCCGCGACGTGACCCTGGAGGAGCACCCGGACGTCGTCCTCGCCCTGCACGCGTGTGACACCGCGACCGACGACGCGCTGCTGCGGGCGGTCGGCTGGGAAGCCGAGCTGGTGCTAGCAGCCCCGTGCTGCCACCACGACATATCCGCACAATTACGTGAAAACCCTACCCCTCTGGGCTACACCAGTTTGACCCGAGATGGGATTTTGCGAGAACGACTGGCCGATACCTTGACCGACGCCCTGCGGGCAGGGATTCTGCGTCAGGTCGGCTACCGAGTCGACGTGGTCGAATTCGTCGACAGCGTGCACACTCCGCGCAACACCCTGTTGCGTGCGGTGCGCACCGGGACTGCCCCGCCCAGGCAGGCCCGTGACGAGTACGACGCACTGGTGTCCACGTGGCACCTGCAACCGCAGCTGGCGGAGCTGCTGAACGAGGGGGATCCGCATTGAGGTGGCGCGCGCTCATCGCCGCGCTGCTGACCGGGGGGTCGCTGGTGGTCCCTGCGTCGGCAGCCCATGCCGACGACGGTCGGGTCCTCGCGTTCGCCGACGCCCGGATCGCCGAGTCCAGCGGGCTCGTGGACCTCGGCTCGTCGATGGTCACCGCCAACGACTCCGGCAACCCGTCGGTGCTCTTCGCGGTCGATCCTGCGACCGGCAAGACGCTGGGGGTGACCGACTTCCACACCGCGACCGTCGACGTCGAGGCGCTGGCCCCGGCCGGTGGCAGCGCCGTATGGGTCGGGGACATCGGTGACAACGAGGGCGAGCGGAAGTCGATCAGCGTCTACAAGGTGAAGGTGCGGACCAGTGGCCGCGGCGACGCGCGCCCGGCGGGCTACCGCCTGGCCTACCCGCGCGGCACCCACGACGCGGAGTCGATGTTCCTCGACCGCACCGGTCGGCTCTACGTGATCACCAAGTCGTTCCTCGGCGGCACCGTCTACCGGGCGCCGCTGCCGCTGAGCACCAGGCGCGTGAACCGCTTGCAGCCCGCGGGGCGGGTGGTCGAGTTCGCCACCGACGCGGCGATGCTGCCCGACGGGAAGCACGTGGTCGTCCGCGGCCCGGGCCGGGCCAGCGTCTACACGTTCCCGCAGTTCCAGCGGGTCGGCGGCTTCGCGCTGCCCAGCCAGCGGCAGGGCGAGGGCATCTCGGTGGGGCCCGCCGGTCGGATCCGGCTGAGCAGCGAGGGCGTGCACTCCGTCGTACGCCAGGTCGCGCTGCCGGCCGCGCTGGCGGCCAGGCTCCGCCCGCCGGCCCCCACGCCGACCCCCTCGCCGTCCGCAGCCCCGTCGCCGACCCCATCCGCCTCGGCGTCCCCGTCGCC
>JAOPYC010000096.1 GCA_025964795.1 Marmoricola sp. | reverse complement strand
GCACCTCGTTGCCGCGGTTGGTGCCGCCGGCCATCACGACCACCGAGCCCGCGGCCTGGCGCGCGGCGACCACAGCGGCTGCGGTCGCGGCTCCGGAGAAGCGGTCGAAGTCGTCGCTGTCGGCGTGGTGCACCGTCCGGACGCCGTACGCCGCGAGCTCGGAGGCCGCGCCTTCGGGGACCGGCCCCACGAGCACTGCATCGATCGGCACGCCGTTGCCCGCAGCGGAGAGGTCGCGTGCGAACGACACCGTCTCCAGGGACACCTCGCTGACGCCCTCGGACGTCGTCTCGACATAGACCAGGATCATCGTCCGACCCCCAGTCGGTTCAGCAGGTCGACGACGCTCGCGGCCGCCTCGGGTCCCTCACCGAGCAGCTCGGCGCTCGACGGGGTCGGAGGCGGCAGCGTCAGCCGCACCCGGCCGCTCCCGGCAGGGGCCTGCGCGGACGGGCGGGTCCCGATCTCGATCTTCTTCGCCTTCATCCGTCCTGTGATGGTTGGGTAGCGCGGCTCGACGCCGCCCTCCATCACCGTCACCACGGCGGGCAGCGGCACCTCGTAGGTCTCACGTCCCTCCGGCCCGTCGCCCTGCAGCCGCACGGTCCCGTCGGTGACGGCCGCGGTCTGCATGCCGGTCACGACCGGGCGGCCGAGCTCGTGCGCGAGCCGGATGCCCACCTGGAAGTCACCGGAGTCGGCGGCGTCGTTGCCCAGCAGCACCAGGTCGTACGCCGTGCCGGCTGCCTCGTGGTCACGGACGACCGCGGCGATCTCGCGCGCCACGTCGGCGGGACCCAGCGCCACCGGGTCGGCCTCGACCAGGACGGCTGCGGCGCAACCGACCCCGAGGGCGGAGCGGAGCTGCTCGACCGAGTCGGGGGAGCCGACCGTGAGGACCGTGGCCTGGCCACCGCTCGTCGAGGCGAGCTGCACGGCCAGCTCGACGGCGCAGCTGTCGTGGTCGCTCAGGGTGAACCCCACGAAGCGGGCGTCCGCGGACTGGCCGTCCTCGGCCAGCAGGACCTCGCCGGAGAAGTCCGGCACCCGCTTGATGCAGACGAGGACGTTGCCCATCAGCGGATCCGCTCGTTCTGAGGATCGAAGAGCGCGGTGGCGTCGACGGAACCGACGGTGACCGGGTAGAGCTCCTCCATGTAGGACACGGAGAGCTGGTTGCCGATCGTGGCCTGGTCGAGCGGCAGGTAGGCGAGCAGCACGTGCTTACCCAGGGAAGGCGCCGAGCCGGCCGAGGTCACGTAGGGGTGGTGCCCGTGGCCGTCGGTCAGCAGCTCGCCGGCCGGGGTGAGGATCGGCTCGCCGCCGAGCATGTAGCGCTTCACGCCGCTCGCAGAGGTGTGGTCGTCGACCGTGAGGGTGCACAGCACCGCGGCGGGAGCCGATTCCCGCTGCGCGAGGTAGGCCTCGCGCCCCACGAAGTCGGCCGCCTTGACCTTGGGCCGCATCATCCCGGCCTCGACGATGCTGCGCTCGGCGTCGAGCTCGGCGCCGAAGGCACGGTAGCCCTTCTCCAGGCGACCAGTGCTCCCGTAGACGCCGATGCCGACGGGCACGGCCCCGTGGTCCTGGCCGGCCTCGAGCAGCGCGTCCCACAGCTGCGCGGCGGCGGCGAAGGGCACGTAGAGCTCCCAGCCGAGCTCGCCGACGTAGGAGATCCGCGAGGCCAGCACGGGGCTGTCCACGCCCTTGACGGTGATCTCCCGGCTGGTCAGGAAGCCGAAGCCGGCATCCGTGACGTCGTCGCTGGTCAGCGAGGACAGGATGTCGCGGGCCTTCGGACCCCACAGGCCGACGGTGGAGATCTCCTCGGTGGAGTCATGGATCTCGGCGTCCGTGAGGTGGCGGGTGAACCACTGCAGGTCCGCCCGGCCGTGGGCGCCGCCGGTGACGACGCGGAAGTGGTCCTCGCCGAGCCGCATCACGGTGAGGTCGGACAGGAAGCCGCCCTTGGCGTCGAGGACCGGCGTGTAGATGACCTTGCCGACGGCGACGTCGCACTGCGCGACACAGGTCTGCTGCACCGACGCGAGCGCGCCGGGACCGGTGATGTCGAAGGTCGAGAACGCGGTCAGGTCGATCACGCCGGCGTTCTCGCGCATCGCGAGGTGCTCCGCGTTGATGATCGGGCTCCACCAGCGGGAGTCCCACTCGTTCTCGCGCGGCATCACGGCGTCGCCGTACTTCTCCACGAGGCCGGCGTTGGACTCATACCACCACGGCCGCTCCCAGCCGACGGTCTCGTAGAACACCGCACCCAGCGACTTCTGCGAGTCGGCCATCGGCGACCAGCGGACGCCGCGGTCGGACTCGTACTGCTCGGCGGGGTGCACGATGCCGTAGGTCTTGATGAACGACTCACTGGTGCGCGCACGGACGTGCTCGCGCTCGCGCTCGTGCGGGTAGAACCGGGCGATGTCGCTGTGCGAGATGTCGATCTCGGAGTGGCCGTGGGTCATCCACTCGGCGACCGCGCGGCCGACGCCGGGGCCCTCCTTGATCCAGACCGCGGCGGAGACCCACAGGCCCTTGACCTCGCTCTCGCCGAGGATCGGGGACCCGTCGGCGGTGAGCGAGAGGAGACCGTTGATGGCGTAGCGGATCTCGGCGCCCTCGGCCCCGAGCAGCTCCGGCATCAGCTCGAGCGCCTGCTCGAGCTGAGGGTCGAAGTCGTCCTCGGTGAACGGCATCTCGGTGGGGGAGAGCTTGGCCTGGTCGAGCGACGGGATGTCCTCGGGCTCGTGCAGGATCGCGCGGTGCGCGTAGGAGCCCACCTCCATGTCGGCGCCGTGCTGGCGCTCATAGCAGAAGGTGTCCATGTCGCGCACGATCGGGAACGAGATCTCGCCCTCGCGCTCGGCGAGCTGCGGGCACGGCCCGACGGAGATCATCTGGTGCACGGCGGGGGTCAGGGCGATCTTCACGCCGGCCATGTCGCCGATCTTCGGGCTCCACACGCCGCAGGCGATCACGACGTACTCCGCCTCGATGTCGCCCTGGCTGGTGACGACCTTGCGGATGCGGCCGTCCTCGACGCCGAGGTCCTCCACCTCCACGTTGGGTACGACGGTGAGCACGCCCTTGGCCAGCGCGTTCTCCCGCATGATGGTCCCCGCCCGCAGGGAGTCGACCACGCCGACGCCCGGGGTCCAGAAGGCACCGACGATCTGGTCGGCGTCGAGGAAGGGCACCTTCTCCTTGACGAACTCGGGCGTGACCAGCGAGGCCTCGATGCCCCACGCCTTGGCGCTGGACATCCGGCGCCGCAGCTCCTCCATCCGCTCCTCGGTGCGGGCGACCTCGAAGCCACCGGACTCGGTGAAGACGCCCATCTCCTTGTACTGGCGCACGGAGTCCAGGGTCAGGTCGGTGATCTCCCGCGAGTGGTCCACGGTGAAGATGAAGTTCGAGGCGTGGCCGGTCGAGCCGCCCGGGTTGGGCAGCGGCCCCATGTCGAGCTGGACGATGTCGGTCCAGCCGAGCTCGGCGAGGTGGTGGACGAGGCTGTTGCCGACGATGCCGGCTCCGATGACGACGACCTTGGCGGTGGCGGGAACTGAAGACACGGGGGCTCCTGGCGGTTCTCTACGGTGTTGCATGATGCGCAACGCAATGCGCGATACGGAACAACTCTAGAATCCGTCAGGGGCCCCGCACCTGTCAAGGCACGAGGCCCCCGAAAGAGAGCTGACTAGAAGGATCAGGTCAGGAACCGAGCCAGGCCTTGACCTTGTCCGGGTTGGCGTCGACCCACTTCTTGGCGGCGTCGTCGGGCGACATGCCGTCGGCGGCGATGTACTTCGCCACCACGTTCTGGTCGTCGTTGCTCCACGAGAACTTCTTGACCAGGTCGACCGCTGGCGAGCCCGAGTCGTCGAACTTCTTGGCGATCAGCTTGTTCAGCTCGTACGGCGGGTAGTCGCAGTTGACCTTCGCCGCGTCGGCGTCGCACCCGTCCTTGTAGGTCGGCAGGTTGACGTGCACCAGCTTCATCTCCGAGAAGAACCACTGCGGCTCGTAGAAGTAGGCCAGCAGCGGGGTCTTGTTCTTCTCCGCCGACTTGAAGCTCTGGATCAGGCCGGCCTCGGAGCCACCGACGACCACCTTGTAGTTGAGCTTCAGGTTCTTCACCAGGGCCTCGTCGTTGGTGACGTACGACGGGTCGCCGTCGAGCAGCTGGCCCTTGCCACCGGACTCGGAGGTCTTGAACAGGCCGGCGTACTTGTTCAGGTTCTTCCAGTCGGTGATGTCGGGGTACTTCTGCGCCATCCACGGCGGCACGTACCAGCCGATGATCCCCTTGCCGCCGGTCGGGCCGGCGTCGACGACGCTCTTCTGCTCGTCGATGTACTTCTTGACGAGGTCAGGGTGGCCCCAGTTCTCCACGATCGTGTCGATGGAGCCGCTCGCCATGCCCGCCCAGCCGACCTCCTCCTTCACGTCGGGGTAGGTGACGTTGCAGCCCAGCTTGGTCTTGGCCAGGTAGCCGATGACGTGGGCGTTGGCGACGTAGCCGGTCCACGGGTTGACGGCGATGCGCAGGTCGCCGCAGTCCTTCCCGCTGGAGCTTCCGCCGCTTGCATCCTTGATGCCGCCGCCACTGCCACAGCCGGCGACTGCGGCGAGGCCGAGGCCCACCGAGGCGACGATCGCGACCAGCCGGGTCCGGCCCCGGGTCAGTCCTCGAGCCATGTCGTTCTCCTCTTTGCTCTGCTCCGCGGTCCGTCCGCGAAGACGTGTGTGGGGTGGAGCTAGCGGCCGACGCGTGCTGCGGCGTACCGGGCGATCCGGTCGAGCATCACGCCCATGGCCGTGATCGCGATGCCGGCGGCCAGGCCCTTGCCGAACAGCTGGTCCTGGGAGAAGCCGGAGACCACGATGTAGCCGAGGCTGCCTCCGCCGACCAGGCCGCCGATGACCACCATGGAGAGCACGTAGAGCAGTCCCTGGTTGGTGGCCAGCACGAGCGACTCGCGGGCCATCGGGAGCTGCACCTTGGTGATCATCTGCCAGGTGGTGCTGCCGGTGGAGCGGGCGGCCTCGACCGTCGTGGGGGCGACGCCACGGATGCCGTCGGCCACCAGCTTGGTGGCGATCGGCGCGGCGTACGCCAGCGCCGCCATGATCGCGGTGAACCGGCCGACCCCGAACAGCGCGAGCGCCGGGACCAGGTAGACGAACGGCGGGATGGTCTGGAAGGCGTCGAGGAACGGCCGGATGATCGTGTCCGTACGCCGGCTCCGCCCCATGCCCACCCCCAGGATGACCGCCACCACCATCACCAGCAGCGTGGCGAGCAGGGTCATCGCCAGGGTGACCATCGAGTCGTTCCACAGGCCGGTGCCGAAGATGATGGCCAGGCAGACGGCCGAGATGACCGTCGGGCGCCACCCACCGAGGACGAAGGCGATGGCCAGGATGACCAGCGCCATCGCCCACCAGGGCGACTCGGCCAGCAGGTTCTGGAAGGGGTTGATGACGACCTTGGTCACGTCGTTCTTCAGTGCCAGGGTGAAGGTGTCGACCTTGTCGATGAACCAGTTGGAGAAGTCGTTGATGTACTTCGTGACGGACTTGCCGTCGATCGGCTTCAGGAACCCCCAGACGTCACGCCCGGGGAACTGGGCGAAGTTGAGCTGCTGGCGGGAGAGGTAGACCGCCACCAGCACGGGGATCAGCCACAGGCCGCGGATCGTCCACTTGCCGGCGTTGGTCAGCCGCGGGTGGCGTACGCCGCGGCCGGCGTCCTCGGTCGCCCAGCGCGGCAGCTTCTCCAGCACCACGCCCATCAGCAGCACCTGCGGGCCGCTCACCGAGGCGACGCCGCCGGAGCGCTCGCTGGCGGCCGTGGTGGTGCGGTCGAGCATGATCGCCATCAGCACGATCAGCAGGCCGGCCACGGAGGCGGCGCCGATGTTCTGGATCTGCAGGGCCGCGTTGACCGGCTTGCCGAGGCCGGGACCGTTGACCAGGGCGGCGATGGTGGCCATCGAGAGAGCCGCCATCATGCTCTGGTTGACGCCGACGACGATGGTGCGCTTGGCCATCGGCAGCTCGACGCGCCGCAGCATCTGCGAGCTGGTCAGGCCGAGCGACCGGGCGGCCTCGATGGTGGTCTCCGGCACCGAGCGGATGCCGTGCTCGGTGATCCGCACCAGGGGAGGCAGGGCGTAGACCACGGTGAGCACGATCGCGGTGGTCGGGCCGATCCCGAAGCCGAGCGCCACCGGGGCCAGGTAGGCGAACGGCGGCATCGTCTGGGCGATGTCGAGCAGGGGCGTGACGATGTTGGACATCGTGGTGCGACGGGCCATCGCGATGCCCAGCGGCAGGCCGATGATGAAGCAGACGAGCACGGCCAGGATGGTGACCAGCAGCAGGTCGATGCTGTCCTGCCAGAGGCCGAAGACGCCGAAGAGGAGGAAGGTGATGACCACCAGGATGGTCGAGCGCAGGCCGGCCACGGCCCAGGCGATCCAGGCGAAGACGGCCACCACACCGAGCCACCCGATCTGGGGGACCGGCCTCGGGAAGGCGGGGATGCTGACGAGCTTCTGCAGGAACGTGAAGATGTTGTTGAACGTGTCGCCGATGAAGCCGAGCACGCCGCCGAAGAACCAGTTGTCCGGTCCGTGCAGCTGCACCCAGTCGCGGATCCGGTTGAGCCACTCGTGGAAGTCGGTCGTGTCCTGGAGCCCGAGGGCGCGGGTGTCGTGGTTCTTCAGCAGCGCGAAGACGACCAGCCAGACGACCAGGATGCCGAGGAGCAGCGGGCCGGTGTGCCGCTTCTTGCCCCGCTCGAGGTAGGGCTGCTCCTCCTTGTTCTCCTGCTGCCGGGCGGGAGGTGGCGGGGGTACGGCGGTGGCGGTGTCGACGGCCATGTCAGTGGGCTTCCTCGGCGACGACCACGCGGAGGATGTCCTCGTCGTCGACCACGCCGACGACCTTGTCGCCGTCCACGACGCGACAGGGACCGTCGTGGTCCAGGACGATCCGGGCTGCGTCCCGCACGATCTGGTCGTGGGGCAGGGCGGGCGCGTCGGCGGGCACCTCGCCGGTGTCGGGGCGCATCACCCACTTCAGGGTGAGCACGTGCGACTTGGGCACCTCGCTGGTGAAGTCACGGACGTACTCGTCGGCGGGAGCGCCGACGACCTCGTCGGGCGTGCCGATCTGGACGATCTCGCCGTCGCGCATGATCAGGATCCGGTCGCCCAGCTTGAGCGCCTCGGCCAGGTCGTGGGTGATGAAGACCATCGTCTTGCCGACCTCCTCGTGGAGCCGGATCACCTCGTTCTGCATGTCGCGGCGGATCAGCGGGTCCAGCGCGGAGAACGGCTCGTCGAACATCAGGATCTCGGGGTCGGCCGCGAGGGCGCGCGCCAGGCCGACGCGCTGCTGCATGCCACCGGAGAGCTGGTCGGGGAAGTTGTTCTCGTAGCCGGAGAGCCCGACCAGGTCGACCATCTCCTGCGCCCGGTTGCGGCGCTGGCTCTTGCCCTCGCCGCGGACCTCGAGGCCGAAGCCGACGTTGTCGACGACCTTGCGGTGGGGCAGCAGGCCGAAGTGCTGGAAGACCATCGAGACCTTGCGGCGGCGCGTCTCGAGCAGCGCCGAGTCGTCCATCCCGGTGATCTTCTCGCCGTAGAGCTCGACGGTGCCGGCGGTCGGCTCGATCAGCCGCGTCAGCAGGCGGACCAGCGTGGACTTGCCCGAGCCGGAGAGGCCCATCACCACGAAGACCTCGCCGGGGGCGACGTCGAAGGAGACGTCTCGGATGCCGACGACGTGGCCGGTCTTCTCCTGGAGCTCCTTGCGGGACAGGTTGGCCTGCTCGGTGCCGATGATCTTGTCGGCGCGGGGACCGAAGATCTTCCACAGGCCGTCGACGTGCAGGGCGGGGTTCTCCATCGAGGCCGGCGAGGCCTGCCCGCCCTCAGGGGTGATGGCCGTTGTCGTCATGGCTGTTCCTCACGGTTGCGGCTGTCGCCGGGCGGATAGAGCGTCGAGGAGTCCCGGTGCCGGTAGAACGGCGCCGGCGAGGCGGGCAGGGGAGTGTTGCCGGCGATGAGGTCGGCGGCCTTCTCGGCCAGCATCATCACGGGGGCGTAGATGTTGCCGTTGGTGACGTAGGGCATCGCCGATGCGTCGACCACGCGCAGGCCGTTCACGCCGTGCACCCGCATGGTCTCGGGGTCGAGCACGGACTGGTCGTCGACGCCCATCCGGGCCGTGCAGGACGGGTGCAGCGCGGTCTCGGCGTCCTTGGCGACCCAGTCGAGGATCTCCTGGTCGGTCTCCACGGACGGGCCGGGGGAGAGCTCGCCGGCGTTGAAGGCCGCGAACGCCGGCTGGTTGAGGATGTCCCGGGCCGCGCGCACCATCTCGATCCACTCGCGCCGGTCGTTCTCGGTCGAGAGGTAGTTGAACCGCAGCGCCGGGTGCTCGAACGGGTCGCGGGACTTCAGGGTCAGGTTGCCGCGCACGTCGGAGTACATCGGCCCGATGTGCACCTGGTAGCCGTGCTCGGCGGCCGGCCGCGAGCCGTCGTACCGGATGGCGATGGGGAGGAAGTGGAACATCAGGTTGGGGTAGTCGACGCGGTCGTTGCTGCGGATGAACCCGCCGGCCTCGAAGTGGTTGGAGGCGCCGACCCCGCGGCGCAGGAACAGCCACTCGGCGCCGATGCGCGGCTTGTGCCGGTGCTTGAGCCAGGGGCCGATCGAGACCGGCTGCTTCGAGGCGTACTGGATGTAGACCTCGAGGTGGTCCTGCAGGTTGGCGCCGACTCCCGGCAGGTCGGCGACGACGTCGATGCCGAGCTTCTCGAGGTCGTCCTTGGGCCCGATGCCGGCCAGCAGCAGCAACTGTGGGGAGTTGATGGCGCCGCCGCAGAGGATGACCTCGGCGGCGTCGGCGCGGCGGTTGCCGCGACCCGCGCGGTGGTAGTCCACCCCGGTGACCCGGTCGCCGTCCATCACCAGGCCGGTGACCATGGCGAGCGTCTCGACCTTCAGGTTCGGTCGCGACATCACGGGGTGCAGGTAGGCCCGGGCGGCGCTGAGGCGGCGGCCGCGGTGGACGTTGCGGTCGAAGGCGGCGAAGCCCTCCTGGCGGTAGCCGTTGACGTCGTCGGTCAGCGGGTGCCCCGCCTGCTGGACGGCCTCGAAGAACGCACCGAACAGCGGGCTGGTGGCCGGCCCGCGCTCGAGGACCAGTGGCCCGCTGCCGCCACGCCACTGGTCGGCGCCGGCCAGGCAGTTCTCCATGCGCTTGAAGTAGGGCAGGCAGTGCGCGTAGTCCCAGGAGTCCATCCCCTTGTCGGCCGCCCAGCGCTCGAAGTCGAGCGGGTTGCCGCGCTGGAAGATCATCCCGTTGATGCTGCTGGAGCCGCCGAGCACCTTGCCGCGGGCGTGGTAGACCTTGCGGCCGTCCATGAACGGCTCCGGCTCGGACTCGTACTTCCAGTCGTAGAGCTTGTTGCCGATGGGGTAGGGCAGCGCGGCCGGCATGTGGATGAACGGGTCGAGGCGTACGTCGCTGCGCCCGGCCTCGAGCACCAGGACCGAGGTGCCGGGGTCGGAGCTGAGCCGGTTGGCCAGGGCGCACCCGGCCGACCCACCCCCGACGATCACGTAGTCCCACGTCCGCGGGTTGAGCTTGTCGGATCCAGTCACGGCGTCCCCCCGAACCAGCCCTGCGGTGCGGGCGCGATGTTGTGCCACACGTGCTTGGTCTCGCGGTACTCGTCGAGCCCGACGGTGCCGAGCTCACGACCGATGCCGGACTGCTTGTAGCCGCCCCACTCGGCCTGGGCCACGTAGGGGTGGTAGTCGTTGATCCAGACCGTGCCCATCCGCAGTCCCGCCGCGACCCGCTGGCCCTTGCCGGCGTCCTGGGTCCACACGGCCCCGGCCAGGCCGTAGATCGAGTCGTTGGCGATGCGCACGGCGTCGGCCTCGTCGGTGAACCGCTCCACGGTGAGCACCGGGCCGAACGACTCCTCCTGGGCCACGCTCATGTCGGAGCGGACGTCGCCGAGGATCGTCGGTGCGAAGAAGTAGCCCTCGGCGAGGTCGCCGTCCATCACCCGCTGGCCGCCGAGGAGCAGCTTGGCGCCCTCGGCGATGCCGGCGTCGACGTACGCCGTGACCTTGTCGAGGTGGGCCAGCGAGATCAGCGCGCCGGTCTCGGCCTTCTCGTCGAAGGGACCACCCAACCGGATCTCCCGGGCGCGGGCGACCAGCTCGGCGACGAACTCGTCGTGGATCGAGTCCTCGACGATCAGCCGGGCCCCGGCGGAGCAGACCTGGCCGGAGTGCAGGAAGACGGCGGTCAGCGCCATGTCGAGCGCGCTCTCGCGGTCGGCGTCGGCGAAGACGATGTTGGGGTTCTTGCCGCCCAGCTCGAGGGCGACCTTCTTCACCGTGCCCGAGGCCACCGCCATGATGTGCTTCCCGGTCTGCAGGCCGCCGGTGAACGAGACCAGGTCGACGCGCGGGTCCTCGCTGAGCGGGGCGCCGGCGTTGGGCCCGTCGCCCAGGACCAGGTTGCCGACCCCGGCCGGCAGCCCGGCCTCGTCGAGCAGGCGCATCAGGTGGATCGCGGTGGTCGGGGACAGCTCGCTCGGCTTGAGCACGAAGGTGCACCCCGCGGCCAGGGCCGGGGCGACCTTCCAGGACACCTGCAGGAGCGGGTAGTTCCACGGCGTGATCAGGCCGCACACCCCGACGGGCTCGTGCACCACCCGGCTGACCACGTCGGCGCGGCCGGTGTCGACGACGCGACCGGCCTCGGCGTCGGCGGTGTGTCCGAAGTGCCGGAAGACGCTGGTGACGTCGTCGATGTCGTACTCGCTCTCGACGAGCCGCTTGCCGGTGTCGAGCGACTCCATCCGGGCCAGCCCGGCCTTGTCGCGCTGGAGCAGGTCGGCGACGCGGAGCAGCAGGTCGCCGCGCTCGCGGGCGCTGGTGCCGGGCCAGGGCCCGTCGTCGAACGCGGTGCGGGCCGCGGCGATGGCCAGCTCGGTGTCGACGGCGGTCGACTCGTCGATCTCCGCGACCAGCTCGCCGTTCGCAGGGCAGCGGATCGTGCGGCGTCCACCCTCTCGGGCGGCTATCCACTGTCCATCGATGAAGTTCTCGGGCATCCGGTGTCCGTCCTTGCCTCAATCGTTGCGCTGCTTGCAACGCCTCGGCGCTATGCGAAACACAATGGTGAACCGCAGGGGGTACGTCAAGACTCGTGAACGGATCGAGACCTAGCGGTCTGGATCGGTACGCCGCCGCTATCCCCGCTTACCGGACACCCCACCCCAGCCGGTGCGACAGCTCGTCCGCCGCCTCGACCAGCTGGGGGACCACGTCCTCGACCCGCTCAGGGGGCAGCCGGAAGGTCGGGCCGGAGAGGCTCATCGAGCAGATCACGTCGCCGTGGGCGTTGCGCACCGGTGCGGCGATCGCGGTCAGGCCGATCTCGAGCTCGTCGACGGCCACCGCGTACCCGTGCTCCCGGACGCCCTCGAGCGCTCGCCGGAGCTGGGCCTTGGTGGTGATCGTGGACCCCGTGAACGCCGGCAGCCGGCCGAGCAGCTCGTCGAGCTCGGAGGCGGGCAGCCAGGCCAGCAGCACCTTGCCGTTGCTGGTGGCGTGCAGCGGGATGTGCTGGCCGACCCAGTTGTGCGGCTGCAGCGCCGAGGGGCCGGCCACCTGGTCGAGGTAGAGCGCGCTGTGACCGCTCAGGGTCGCCAGGTTGACCGTCTCACCGGTGGTCGCCGCGAGCTGCTTGCACAGCGGTCGCGCCTCCTGGACGACGTCGAGACGTGCGCTGGTCGCGCCGGCGAGGCGCAGCAGGCCCACCCCGAGGCGGTACTTCCCGCGCCCCTCGACCTGCTCGACGAGACCGTGCTGCTCCAGGGTGGCGACCAGGCGGAACGCCGTGCTCTTGTGGACCTCGAGGGCCGCTGCGATCTCGGTGACACCGGACTCGCCCGAGCGGGCCAGGATCTCCAGGATCCGCAGGGCCCGGTCCACCGACTGAACGCCGACGACGGGCTCGATGGTGGCGTTGCTCACTGCGCCGCGCCCACTGTGTTGCTCATGACGCGACTGTAGACCGGGTGACGCAACGCCGCCAGAGTGCGACGAGGTGGGATGATCCGAGACGACCACGCGCCTACGGGCGCCGGGAACGACGCGAGGAGACGGCGAACAGATGCAGGCGAGGTACGCCGGACAGTGCTCGGCATGCGCGAAGAGGATCGAGCCGGCGGCCGAGATCGTGCGCTCGGCGAGCGGCAAGGCGTGGGTGCACGCGGCCTGCGGGTCGGCCCCGGCGAGGGGGGCGGCCGGGATGGACACCGAGACGCTGACGGTGCCTGCGGGCACGACCGAGGTGTTCACCGACGGCGCCTGCCGGGGCAACCCCGGGCCCGGCGGCTGGGCCTGGGCGGTGCTCGACGGCGCACAGGGCTCCGGCCACGACCCGGCGACGACCAACCAGCGGATGGAGGTCCGCGCGGCCTACGAGGCGATCCTCGCGCTGCCCGGCCCGCTGGTGGTGGTGAGCGACTCGACGTACGTCGTGAACTGCTTCAAGAACTCCTGGTGGACCGGCTGGCGCGCCCGCGGCTGGACCAACTCGGCCAAGAAGCCGGTCGCCAACCGCGACCTGTGGGAGCCGCTGATCGACCTGGTCGAGGAGCGCGGCGACGTCGCCTTCCGCTGGGTCAAGGGCCACTCAGGCCACCCGATGAACGACCTCGTCGACCAGCTCGCCGTTGAGGCCAGCCACCACACCTAGCCCTTCCGGGGCTGGGTCGAGCGGCAGCGTGAAGTGGAAGGTCGAGCCCTGCCCGAGCGTGCTCTCCACCCAGATGCTGCCGCCGTGCTCCTCCACGATGCGCTGGGTGATCGACAGGCCCAGCCCGGTCCCCGCGTTCTGCCGGGCGTCGTCCGGCTCGACCTGGTGGAACCGGGCGAAGATGGCGTCGAGCTCGTCCTGGGGGATGCCACGACCGGTGTCGCGCACCGAGATCTGGACCCCCTCGACCGTCACCACACCCTCGATCGTGACGGCGCCGCCGGGCTGGGTGAACTTCAAGGCGTTGCCGATCAGGTTGACCAGCGCCTGCGCCACCCGGTCGCCGTCGCAGACCACGCGGGCCTGGACGGGCAGCACCTGGACGGTGACGCGTGCCTCCTGGGCCAGCGGTGCCAGTGACTCGGCCGCGTCCAGGAGCAGCGGGTGGAGGTCGTGGGCTGCGGGATGGAAGCCGAAGGAGCCGCTCTCGAGCCGCTCGAGGTCGATGATCTGGTTGACCAGGCGGGAGAGCCGCTCGCTGCCGCGGGTGGCCATCTCGACCACCGGCTGGGCCTGCACGGGGAGCTCGCCGGCGTCCCCGTCGGCCAGCATCTCCAGGGCCCCCCGGATCGCGGTCAGGGGCGTCCTGAGCTCGTGGCTCACCGCCGAGACGAACTCCTGCTTCATCCCGTCCAGCCGGCGGTGCTCCTCGGTGATCTGCCGGAGCTCCTCCGTCCGCTCGGCCACCCGTCCCTCGAGGTCGTGCCGGAGCCGTAGGTTCTGCGCGGTCCGCGAGAGCTGCCGCAGCGCCGTCAGGGACAGGACGGCCACCACCAGCACCAGCTGGACGTCGCCGTCGACCCCGGCGGCCACGGAGGCTCCCAGGGCGGCGAAGGCGGCGAGGTCGGGGAGGATCGGCGCGATCCGGCCGGAGAGGTCACGTTGCAGGACCGGCGTGACCGTGTCCATCGTCGCGGCGGCGAGGGCGGCACCCCCGAGCAGCAGCGCGGCGGCCACGTAGCCGAGCGGGTAGACGTCGCTGAGCATGTCGCTGCGCACGGAGCTCACTGCGTAGCCGTGGTCGGCCACGTCGAAGGCCGCGAAGGCCAGTCCCAGCAGGACGGCGTCGATGCGGGTCCGTCCGGAGCTGCGCAGGAGCAGCACCACGACCAGGGTCACGGTCAGGACGTCCGTGACGGGATAGACCAGGAAGGCGAACGCGTCAGCGCCCTGCAGCGTGTCGCTGACCTGGCTGAGCCCGAGGAGGTCGCTGAGCAGGAGCAGGGAGGAGCCGAGCACCAGGCCGTCGAGGAGCAGCGGCCCCAGGGTGCGACGCAGCCCGTGCGCCATCGGGTACAGGACGAGGCCTGCGACCTGGGGGAGCAGCGCGAGCAGGTACAGGCTGTCGGCCAGGGTGAGTGCGTCGGGACCGGTGTCGCCGCCGTGGAAGAGGTCCAGCGTGCCGCCCACCGTGTTGAGCAGGATCACCGTGGTCAGCAGCAGCCAGGCCCGGCGCAGCGCTCCGCGCCGGCGTACGACGGCGTACACCGCGCACGCCAGGGCCAGCAAGCAGGCCAGCACGGTGACGGAGTCGGCGCTCACCCAGGACGTCCACGTCTGGTGGCCGAGGATGACCACGACAGAGAGCAGCGCCACCGCGGCGATGGTGACGATGCCCGTCGCGAGCGCGACCGGGCGCGGCGGCACCTGGCGGCCGGTCATGGACTGATCACGGGTCGATGCTCTCATGAGGATGCGTACGAAAGGTACGAAAGGGATACACGTCCCGGACCACGTGACCGGTCGCACATCGGGGATGATGGCCGGCATGAGCGGACCGGCCACCCGTGCCCCCGGCGACGTGCTGGTGCACCTGCGCCGGGCCCGGGACCACGTCGACCGGCACTACGCGGACCCGCTGGAGCTCCAGGGGCTCGCCCGGGTCGCGGGGCTCAGCAAGTTCCACTTCCACCGGCTGTTCACGGCGACGTACGGCATCACGCCCGCGGCGTACGTCTCCCGGCGCCGGGTCGAGCGGGCCCAGGACCTGCTCCGCGCCACCACCTTCAGCGTGACCGAGGTCTGCCACGCCGTCGGCTTCACCAGCCTGGGCTCGTTCAGCACCCGGTTCAAGCAGGTCACCGGCGAGACGCCCCGGCAGTTCCAGCAGCGCTGGGGAGCCGCCGCCCCCCGCATCCCGGGCTGCTACGTGCTGATGGCCGGTCTGGTCGAGAGGCGCCCGGCGCCACCCCCGCCGGTTGCGCCCGTCGAAAGCAAGCAAGCCAGGAGAAGCGCCCAGCCCCGCGACACCTCTAGCGTCGACCCATGATCACGAACATCTCCCTGGCCAGCGTCTTCGTCAAGGACGTCGACGCGTCGAAGAAGTTCTACGTGGAGGTCCTCGGCTTCGTCGAGGGTGAGGACATCCTCTTGGGCGACTACCGGTGGTGCACCGTGCGGCACCCGAACCAGCCCGAGCTGCAGGTCCACCTCGCCGTCCCCGGCCCGCCGTTCTCGCCCGAGATGGTCGAGTCGATCAGCCGGTCGCTCGACGAGGGCGGCATGAACGGCCTCGGCCTGGCCACCGACGACTGCCGCAAGCAGGCCGAGGAGCTCAAGGCCAAGGGCGTCGAGTTCATCCAGGACCCGGAGGAGCGGCCCTACGGCGTCGAGGCGGTGCTGCGCGACAACTCCGGCAACTGGATGGTGCTGGTCGAGCACAAGGAGTACACCCACGCCGACTTCGGGTGAGCCTCAGCGGAAGACCACCGTCCGGTGCCCGTCGAGCAGCACCCGGGACTCGGAGTGCCAGCGGACGGCGCGGGAGAGCACCTGGGCCTCGACGTCGCGGCCGGCGCCGACCAGCTGCTCGGAGCTGTGGTTGTGGTCCACACGGATCACGTCCTGCTCGATGATCGGGCCCTCGTCGAGGTCGGCCGTCACGTAGTGCGCGGTCGCGCCGATCAGCTTGACCCCGCGGTCGAAGGCCTGGTGGTAGGGCTTGGCGCCCTTGAAGCTCGGCAGGAACGAGTGGTGGATGTTGATCGCCTGGCCGGACAGCTGGCGGCAGACGTTGTCGGAGAGCACCTGCATGTAGCGCGCGAGCACGACGAGGTGGATCCCGAGGTCCTGGTGCAGCTGCAGCAGCTCGGCCTCCGCGTCGGCCTTGGTCTCCGGCGTGACCGGGATGTGCCGGAACTCCAGGCCGTAGCTCTTCACCAGCGGCTCGGCGTCGGTGTGGTTCGAGACGACCACGGGGACGTCGATCTGCAGGCTGCCGTTGGAGTGCCGGAAGAGCAGGTCGTTGAGGCAGTGCAGCTGCTTGCTGACCATGATCAGCGTCCGGTAGGGCTCGCGCGCGCCCCAGATCTCGAAGCTCATCCCGAAGCGGCCGGCCACCTCGGTGAAGTCGGCGCGCAGCGACTCGGCGGTCGCGGTCGGGTCGGCCATCGCGAAGTCGATCCGCATGAAGAAGCGCCCGTTGAGGCGGTCGAAGAACTGCTGGCTCTCCATGATGTTCCCGCCGTGCTCGAACAGGAACCCGGAGACCGCGTGCACGATCCCGGGCTGGTCGGGGCAGTCCAGGATGACGACGAAGTCACCCGAGGGGAGGCCGGCGTTGGCCGAGACACGGCCGGGGGATGCGGGGCCCATCAGTCACCGAGCTCCTTGCGGCGACGGTTGACGAACTCCTCCATCTCGGCGCGGATCGCCTCGTCGAGCGGCGGCTTCTCGTACGACGTGAGCTTCTCCTGGTAGATCTTCGTGGCCCGGGCCGCGGCGTCGTTGCCACCGTTGCGCGACCAGCGCTCGAAGTTCTCCGAGGACGACAGCAGCGGCCGGTAGAAGCAGGTGCGGAACCGCTCCATCGTGTGCATCGCGCCGAGGAAGTGTCCGCCGGGGCCGACCTCCTCGTGGGCGCCGAAGGCCAGCGACTCCTCGGTGATGTCGAGCGGGGTGAACTCCGCGTGCATCATCTGCAGCAGCTCGATGTCGACGATGAACTTCTCGTAGCCCGCGACCAGGCCGCCCTCGAGCCAGCCGGCCGAGTGCATCACCCAGTTGGCGCCGGCGAGGAAGGTCGGCATCAGGGTCATCAGGGCCTCGTAGCCCGCCTGGGCGTCCGGGACCTGCGACGACGTGAGCGTGCCGCCCGAGCGGAACGGCAGCCCGAAGTGGCGCGCGATCTGGCCGGTGCACAGCAGGCCGATGCCCGACTCGGGGGTGCCGAAGGTCGGCGAGCCGGACTGCATGTCGATGTTGGACAGGAACGAGCCGAACACCACCGGGCAGCCGGGCCGGACCAGCTGGGCCAGCGCGATCCCGGTGAGTGCCTCGGCGATCTGCTGAACCAGGGCGGCCGGGATGGTCACCGGTGACATCGCGCCCATCAGGATGAACGGGGTGAGGACGACGGCCTGGTTGGCCTCGGCGTACTCGAACAGCGAGTCGAGCATCCGGTCATCCCAGCGCAGCGGGGAGTTGCAGTTGATCAGCGAGATCAGCGCC
>JAOPYC010000026.1 GCA_025964795.1 Marmoricola sp. | reverse complement strand
CGATCATCGCGATCCTGGACTCCAACTGCGACCCCGACCTCGTCGACTACCCGATCCCGGGCAACGACGACGCCATCCGCGCCGTCGGCCTGCTGACCCGCGTGATCGCCGACGCCGTCGCCGACGGCCTGATCGCCCGCTCGGGCGCCAAGACCGAGGGTGACGCCAAGGGCATCGGCACCGACGAGCCGCTGGCCGACTGGGAGCGCGACCTGCTCCAGGGCGAGGCCGACAAGGCTGCCGTCGCGGCCACCGGTGGCGACACCAAGACCGAGGACACCCCGGCCACCGAGGCCACCGGCGCCTCCGGTGAAGGTGCTGCCGCCAAGGAGGCGGCCGAGGCCGCCACCGACCAGGCCACCCCCGAGGAGCCCGCCGCCTCGCCGGCTGCCGCCGAGGAGTCCCCCGTGGCCGAGGTGACGCCCGCCGTCACCTCCGTCGAGGCCGCTCCCGAGGCCCCGGCCGCCGCTGAGGCGCCCGAGGGCGACACCACCACCGCTGACGCCCCCGCTGAGGACGCAGCCGCAACGACGAAGGAGGACTGAGCGTGGCGATCACCGCCGCCGACGTCAAGAAGCTCCGCGACCAGACCGGCGCGGGGATGATGGACTGCAAGAAGGCGCTCGAGGAGGCCGAGGGCGACTTCGACCGCGCGACCGAGCTGCTCCGCATCAAGCTGGGCAAGAAGGCTGCGGAGCGGGGTGCCGAGCGCACCGCCTCCGCGGGGCTGGTGGCCACGTCCGGCACCGCCCTGGTCGAGTTGAACTGCGAGACCGACTTCGTCGCCAAGGGTGACGACTTCATCAGCACCGCGCAGCAGATCGCCGACGCCGCGGCCGAGGCCAAGCCGGCCGACGCCGAGGCCCTCAAGGCCGTCAAGATCGGCGACAAGACGGTCGACGAGGTCGTCAAGGACCTGGCAGTCCGCATCGGCGAGAAGATCGAGCTCGGGCGCGTGGCCGTGTTCGACGGTCCCGTCGTGGCCTACATGCACCGTCGCGCCTCCGACCTGCCGCCCGCCGTGGGCGTCCTGGTGGAGTACGACGGCTCCGACGAGGACGCCGCTCGTGGCGCCGCCATGCAGGTGGCCGCCATGCGCCCGCAGTACCTCACCCGCGAAGAGGTCCCGGCCGACATCGTGGAGAAGGAGCGCTCGATCGCGGAGGAGACCTCGCGCAGCGAGGGCAAGCCCGAGCAGGCCATCGCCAAGATTACCGAGGGCAGGCTGACCGGCTTCTACAAGGAGGTCGTGCTCCTCGACCAGCCGTCGGTGACCGACAGCAAGAAGTCGGTCAAGGCCGTCCTCGACGCCGCTGGCGTCGAGGTGAAGCGGTTCGCCCGCTTCGAGGTCGGCGCCTGAGAGTCACCCCGATCAACTAGGTTGTCGGCAGAAGCACACGTTGGAGGCCGGTTCGATGCACGCACACCGCAGCATCGGGCCGGCCTTCGTGCACCACAGGCCCTCGAAGAACGGGCACACGAGCAACAGGCCCAGGAGGGGATGACATGAGCGGTTACAAGCGAGTCCTGCTCAAGCTGTCGGGCGAGGTGTTCGGCGGTGGCCAGGTCGGCGTCGACCCCGACGTCGTGAAGAAGATCGCCCAGGAGATCGCGGTCGTCCAACGCTCCGGCGTGGAGGTCGCGATCGTCACCGGCGGCGGCAACTTCTTCCGCGGCGCCGAGCTCCAGCAGCGCGGCATGGACCGGGCCCGCGCCGACTACATGGGCATGCTCGGCATCGTGATGAACTGCCTCGCCCTCCAGGACTTCCTGGAGAAGGAGGGCATCGAGACCCGGGTACAGACCGCCATCACCATGGGCCAGGTCGCCGAGCCCTACATCCCGCGCCGCGCCATCCGGCACCTGGAGAAGGGCCGCGTCGTGATCTTCGGCGCCGGCGCCGGCATGCCCTACTTCTCGACCGACACCGTGGCCGCCCAGCGCGCGCTGGAGACCAGCTGCGAGGTCGTGCTGATGGGCAAGAACGGCGTCGACGGTGTCTACAACGCCGACCCGCGCACCCACCCCGACGCCATCAAGTACGACGAGCTGACCTTCACCGAGGCCCTCCAGCAGGGACTGAAGGTGGCCGACGCGACGGCGTTCGCGCTGTGCATGGAGAACCACCTGCCGATGATCGTGTTCGGGATGGAGCCCGAGGGGAACATCTTGAAGGTCGTCCAGGGTGAGAAGATTGGCACGCTCGTCAGCGCCGGCGACCCGGCGCCCAGCAACTAGGAGAGATGCGTTGATCAAAGACACTTTGAAGGACGCCGACCAGAAGATGGCAAAGGCGGTCGAGGTCACCCGGGAGGAGTTCTCCGCCATCCGCGCGGGTCGTGCGAACCCCTCGATGTTCTCCAAGCTGACCGCTGACTACTACGGCACCCCGACCCCCATCCAGCAGCTCGCCGGCTTCACCGCCCCCGAGGCACGGATCATCCTGGTGCAGCCCTACGACGTCGGCGCGATGGCGGCCATCGAGAAGGCCATCCGCGAGTCCGACCTGGGCGTGAACCCGTCCAACGACGGCAAGCTGATCCGCTGCGTGTTCCCGGAGCTGACCGAGGAGCGCCGCAAGGAGTACGTCAAGGTCGCCAAGACCAAGGCCGAGGACGGCCGGATCGCCGTACGCAACATCCGGCGCAACGCCAAGCAGGCCTTGGAGAAGCTCGAGAAGGACGGCGAGGTCGGCAAGGACGACGTGACTGGCGCCGAGAAGCGGCTGGACGCGACGACCAAGCAGCACACCGACCAGATCGACGACATGCTCAAGCACAAGGAAGCCGAGCTGATCGAGGTCTGAGAGACCCGTGACCGACACCTCAGCTGCCCCGCCCGGGCCGGAGAGCGGCCCGAAGAGGGACCAAGGCGCCGCACCGGGTCCCGCGAAGGCGCCGAGCCGCGCCGGGCGCAACCTCCCGCTCGCCATCACCTCGGGCGTCCTGCTCGTGGCCGCGGTGGTGCTGACGCTCGCCTTCTGGAAGCTGGCCTTCATCTTCCTGGTGGCCGCAGCCGTGGTGATCGCCCTGTGGGAGATGGCCCGGGCGATGACGACGCGCGGCATCGACATCCCGCAGGAGCCCTTGATGCTTGGCGGCGTGGTGATGCTCTTCGTCGCCTACCTGTTCGGCGCCCCCGCCTTGGTGACGGCCACCGCGGTGACCGTGCTGGCCACCATGCTGTGGCTGCTGCGCCGTGGCGTCGCCGGCTACGTGCAGAACGTGAGCGCGTCGGTGTTCACGCTGATCTACGTCCCGTTCCTCGCCTCGTTCGTGGCCCTGCTCCTCTCCGAGGACGAGGGGGTCAAGGGCGTGCTGGCCTTCATCGCGGTGACGGTCGCCTCCGACATCGGTGGCTACGTCGCCGGCGTGCTCTTCGGCAAGCACCCGATGGCCCCGGTGATCTCCCCGAAGAAGTCGTGGGAGGGGTTCGCCGGGTCGGCGCTCGCCTGTGTCGTGGTGGGCTACCTGGTCGTCGTACCCCTGCTCGACGGGGACTGGTGGGTCGGCGTCATCCTCGGCCTGCTCGCCGTCGTCGGCGCGACGCTAGGCGACCTGTGCGAGTCGGTGATCAAGCGCGACCTCGGCATCAAGGACATGAGCCAGGTCATTCCCGGCCACGGCGGCATGATGGACCGCCTCGACTCGCTGCTCGCCACCGTGGCGCCGATCTGGCTGGTGCTGCACTACCTGGTCTTCTAGTCCGGGTAGTCCGAGGCCGAAAGCACCACTTTCGCGCGCCGAGTGGTGCTTTCAGCCTCGGACTATCCATCCCCGGGGGCGGTCAGGGGTTGCCGCGGCGGCCGTGGGTGCGGGGCGGGTCGTAGCCGCCCTCGGGCGGGACCATCTCGGCGCGCAGGCCGAGCAGCCGGACCGGGCGGTCGTCCTCGAGCAGGCGGAAGAGGTCCAGCGCGGTGTCGGCGATGAGGTCGGCGTCGAAGGTGGGCTCGGCCAGCTTCCGGCTGCGGTTGACCGTGAAGAACGGCGCGAACCGCGCCTTGAGGTGCACCCGGGCGCAGGCCCGCTCCTCGGCGTGGATGTCGAGGACCACCTGCCGGGCGAGAGTCCGCACCGCGGAGTCCAGCTCCTCGGGCGTGACCAGGTTCTGCTGGTACGTCGTCTCGCGGCCGTGCGCCCGGGCGACCCAGGGGGTGTCGTCCACGACGTTGCTGCTCACCCCGCGGCCCAGGCGGCCGAGGTGCGGCCCGGTGCTGGGGCCGAACTCCGCGACCAGTGGCTCCTCGTCGGCCTCGGCGAGCTGGCGCACCGTCTCGATGCCGAGCGCGGCCAGCCGCTGCGAGATCCGGCTGCCGATGCCCCACAGGTCCTTGGTGGGCCTGTCGCCCATCACCGCGAACCAGTTGTCCCGGGTCAGCCGGAAGGTCCCGCGGGGCTTGCCGAACTCGGTGGCGATCTTGGCCCGCACCTTGGTGTCGCCGATCCCCACCGAGCAGTGCAGGTCCGTGGCCTCGAGAACCGCTGTCATGGCGGCGCGGGCCACCTGCTCGGGGTCGTCGGTCTCGATGCCCACGAACGCCTCGTCCCAGCCGAGCACCTCGACGACGGCGCCGGGGATCGCCCGCAGCGTGTCCATCACGACCGCCGAGGCCGCGTCGTACGCCGGGCCGTCGACCGGCAGCAGCACCGCCTCGGGACACCGGCGGACGGCGGTCTTGAGCGGCATCCCCGAGTGCACCCCGAACGCGCGCGCCTCGTAGGACGCCGTGGAGACCACCGCGCGGTCGGCCGGGTCGCCGCGACCGCCGACGATCACGGGCAGCCCGGCGAGCTCGGGGCGGCGGAGGATCTCCACGGCCGCGATGAACTGGTCCATGTCGACGTGCAGGACCCAAGGTGCCATGGACCCAATCCTGACCCATCCGTGGAAGGCTGCCCCCCATGCTGCCGACGATCTGGGGCGTCCCCACGCACGCCCTGTTCGTGGGGCTCGGCGTGGTGGCGGCGGTGGTGGTGTTCGTGCACGAGGCGCGCCGGCGCGGGCACACCGACGACCGGCTGCTGATCGTCGTCACCGGAGCCCTGGTCGGCGGGGCCCTGTTCATGCGGCTCGGGACCTGGGCGCAGCACCTCGACCTGCGTGAGAACGCCTCCCTCGCCGAGCAGTGGGTCTACGGCAACCGCAGCATCCTCGGAGGCCTGGTGGGGGCGTGGCTCGGCGTCCACGTCGCCAAGCGGTTGTGCGGCTACCAGCTACGCACGGGTGACCTGTTCGCCCCGGCCGTGGCGCTCGGCATGGGAGTGGGCCGGATCGGCTGCCTGCTGACCGAGCTGCCGGGAACGCCGACCGGGTCCGCGTGGGGAATCACCCTCGACCGGGCCGACGCCGCCCGGTTGGGCGCGGCGCCGGGCGTGCCGCTGCACCCCTCGTTCGCCTACGAGATCGTCTTCCACCTCGTCGCCTTCGCCGCGATCTGGTTCTGGCTGCGACGTCGCGACCTCCCTCCCGGAGAGATCTTCGTGCTCTACGTCGCGGCCTACGGCGTCTTCCGCTTCCTCGTCGAGTTCGTGCGCGGCAACGAGGCGGTGTGGCACGGGCTGACCCGCCCGCAGCTGTTCCTCGCCGTGACCGTCCCGCTCGTGCTGCTGCGCATCGCGCTGCGGGTGCGGTCGGGCGCCTACCGTCCCGCCCGATCCCAGGAGCTGGTGTCCCGATGACCACGACCACGCCGGCGAGCCGCGGGCCCGGGATGCCGTTGCGCGGCGACCGGATCCACCGCTACGTCAACGCATTCTGCCCGCTGTGCCACGAGGAGCGCCCCGATCGGCCGCTCGCCGAGGTGCAACGACTGTCCGGCTGGCTGGTGGAGCGCGACGACCGCATCTGGCTGGAGCGCGGCTGCGCCACCCACGGCCTGGTGCGCACGCTCTACGACGAGTCGCCCGAGATCCTGACCTACCTCGAGCAGTGGACCGCGCCCACCAAGGTGCACACCCCCGACGTCACCGGCAACTTCGAGCCCGTCCCCGCGGCGTACGCCGACGGCCTGCCCGAGATGCAGACCCAGCACACCTGCATCCTGCTCCAGGACCTGCTCGACCACTGCAACCTCAAGTGCCCGACCTGTTTCGCCGCCTCGGCGCCCGCTCTGGCCTCGGTGGTCCCGCTGGAGCAGGTGCTGGCCTCGATCGACGCGCGGCTCTCCCGGGAGAACGGGCGCATCGACGTGCTCATGCTCAGCGGGGGCGAGCCCACGCTATACCCGCAGCTGGCCGACCTGCTCGACGAGGTGGCGAGGCGACCGATCGTGCGGGTGCTGGTGAACAGCAACGGCCTGGCCATCGCGCAGGACGACGCGCTCCTGGAGACGCTGCGTCGTCACCGGGAACGGGTGGAGATCTACCTGCAGTACGACGGGGAGACGGCCCAGGCCTCCACCCACCACCGCGGCGCCGACATCCGCCGGTTCAAGGAGCGGGCCATCGAGCGGCTGTCCGGGGCCGGCATCTTCACCACGCTAACGATGACCGCCTCCCTGGGCGTCAACGACGACGAGATCGGCTTGGTGATCAAGCGCGCCCTGGACACGCCGTACGTCGGCGGGGTCACCATCCAGCCCGTGTTCGGCTCCGGGCGCAGCTCGGGCCTGGACCCGATGGACCGGCTGACGCACACCGGTGTGCTCGCCCGGTTCGATGAGCAGACGGCCGGCCAGGTGACCTGGCGCGACCTGACCGCGCTGCCGTGCTCGCACCCGCACTGCTGCTCGGTGGGCTACCTGCTGCGCGACGACTCCGGCACCTGGAAGTCGCTGGTCGAGCTGATCGGGGCCGACCGGCTCAAGCAGTGGCTCGACCTGGAGCCCGACATGCTCGCGAACCGGATCGCCGACGACGCCATCCCCGAGCAGCTGCGGGCCGTGGTGAAGGGCTCGCTGCTCGATCTGCTCTCCGAGCAGTCGTCGCTCTCGCACCCCTCGATGGCGACCATCTGGAGCGACATCTGCTCCCAATGCGACCTCGGCATCGGCACGCTGGCGACCCTGGCGGCCTCGAAGCTGCCGGGACAGCGCCACCGGCTGCGGAAGATGCTCGGAGAGCGGGTGCTGCGCGTGACCGTGAAGCCGTTCATGGACATGAACACGATGATCGAGGAGCGGCTGACCCAGTGCTGCGTGCACGTGGCGACCGTGAACGGCACCACCGGTGACCACCAGTGCGCGCCGTTCTGCGCGGTGCAGGCGTGGGCCCCGCTCTCGCAGACCCGGATCTCGACGGCGGTCGGGCTGCCCCTGGTGAGCCGCACGTGAGCGACCCGCGGCAGGTGCGGCCACCGCACCTCGACCGACCCGTCGAGCCGGCGGGACCAGGTGAGCCGCCCTTCGACCCGCTGAAGCTGTGCGTGTTCGCCACCGTCGCGCTGCTCGGCTGGCTGCTCGGCCCGTGGGCGCTGCTCGGGTTCGCGCTGCTGGCCGTGGCCGGCTACGCGCGGGCGCGCAGGCAGGGGCTGCTGCGCTCGAAGTGCAAGCTGGGGGACATCCGGCTGGTGCTGCTCTACCTTGTCGTCCTGGCGGCCGCCGCGGTCGCGGGCATCTACACGTCGCTTCGCTGAGCCACCGATCGAGAGGGAGACCGATGTCCCAGCAGCCGCCCCCGCCGCCGTACCCCTACCAGGGCCCGTCCGGCCCACCCCCGCAGAGCGGCATGTCCAACAAGGCGAAGTTCTGGATCGGGGTGGCGCTCTCGATCCCGGCGCTGATCGTCGGGGGTCTGCTCACCGGAGGCGGCTCGGCCGCCGCCACGGCCCTCGGGGCCGATCCCCAGGCGGGGGCGATCGTCTCCAGCGTCCTCGGCCTCCTGGTCTTCGCCGCGTTCATCGCGGCGGTGGTCATCGAGCGGACCCGGTGGTTCGCCATCGGCATCATGGCCGGCACGGCCGTGCTGTTCATCCTGGCCGCGGGTGCGTGCGTCGTGCTGCTCGTCGGGCTCAGCCAGGGCTTCAGCTGAGCCCCGCGGACGTCGTCCGAGGTGGTCGCCGGAACCGCCGATTCGGATGACGTCCCGGCGGGTGGGAGGATAGGGCGGTTGTGACTGAATCCATCAAGACCCTTCCCCTCGTCTTCGAGGAGCCCAAGGGGCGCGGCAAGCCGCCGCGTCACCTGGCCGACCTGACCCCGGCCGAGCGCAAGGCGCGGCTCGAGGAGCTGGGCCTGCCGGGCTTCCGCGCACGTCAGCTGTCGACCCACTACTTCTCGCGTCTCGTCGACGACCCGGAGCAGATGACCGACCTGCCCGCCGGCCAGCGCGCCGAGCTCGTCGAGGGCCTGCTGCCCCACCTGATGACGCCGCTGAAGACGCAGGAGGCCGACCGGGGCACCACGCGCAAGACGCTGTGGAAGCTGTTCGACGGCGCCCTCGTCGAGTCCGTGCTGATGCGCTACCCCGGGCGCGTGACCATCTGTGTCTCCAGCCAGGCCGGCTGCGGCATGGCCTGTCCCTTCTGCGCCACCGGCCAGGGCGGCCTGCAGCGCAACATGTCCACCGCCGAGATCGTCGAGCAGGTCGTGGCCGGCGCCCGCGCGCTGGCGCGCGACGAGGTCGCCGGTGGCCCCGGACGCATCTCCAACGTGGTGTTCATGGGCATGGGCGAGCCGATGGCCAACTACAAGGCCGTCATCGGCGCCGTACGACGACTCACCGATCCCACTCCCGACGGCCTCGGCATGTCCGCCCGCGGCATCACCGTGAGCACGGTCGGCCTGGTCCCGCGGATCAACCAGCTGGCCGAGGAGGGCATCCCGGTCACCCTGGCGCTGAGCCTGCACGCGCCCGACGACGAGCTCCGCGACGAGCTGGTCCCGATCAACACCCGGTGGAAGGTGGGGGAGACCGTCGAGGCGGCCTGGAACTACGCCAGGGTGACCAAGCGTCGCGTCTCCATCGAGTACGCCATGATGCGCGGCATCAACGACCAGGCCTGGCGCGCGGACCTGCTCGCCGACGTGCTGATGCGCGGCGACTGGGGATGGGTCCACGTCAACCTCATCCCGCTCAACGAGGTGCCGGGGTCCCAGTTCACCCGGTCCACCGACCAGGACACCGACGAGTTCGTGCGTCGACTCCTGGCCAGGGGCATCCCGACGACCGTGCGCGACACCCGTGGCAGCGACATCGACGCTGCCTGCGGACAGCTGGCCGCCACCGAGGCCTGAGCGGTCTTCGTCGTCCCGCTCAGTCCTGTCCCGGGCGCGCCCGCGACGGCTTCCTGACCAGCAGCTCGACGTTGCGGTCGCGGCGCCCGCCCCGGCCGACGTCGGTGCGGTCCTGCCAGTCGTTGGCAGCCAGCTCGCGCGACAGCCCGGCCAGCCCGGTGGGTGTGCGCAGGTCGTGCGGTCCGGCGGCAGGGCCCGCGTGGTCGACGACGGTGGCGAAGATGGACAGGGTGCCGTCGCGGTTGTCGGCGATCTCGACGAGGCGGGACTGCTGCGGCCAGTCGATGTGGGAGGCAGTGCTGATCTCCCACAGGCCACCCCCGCCTGCCGGGCGACGATGGGCCCGGACCTCGTTGCGGTGGGTGTGGCCGTTGATCCAGGCCACGACCTCCCAGTGCCGCAGCAGCAGGGCGAGCACCTCGGTGCCGGTCACACGCGGCTCGAGGTCGCCGCCGGTCGCGACGATCGGGTTGGTCTTGGTCGAGGAGGGGTGGTGGCTGAAGAACAGCGCGAGCCCGCCTCTCATCGACCGCAGGACACCCTGCAGCCAGGCGCTCTGGGTCTGGTCGATCGAG
>JAOPYC010000088.1 GCA_025964795.1 Marmoricola sp. | reverse complement strand
CGGCCTCCGAGACCTGGCCCGCGTCCTTGACCGCGTCGAGCACCGCGATCGCCGTGCACAGGGCGTAGGCGAGCTCCTGGGTGGGCGTGGCCCCGGCCTCCTGCAGGTGATAGCTGCAGATGTTGATGGGGTTCCACTTCGGGATCTCGTTGACGGTGTAGGAGATGACGTCGGAGATCAGCCGCAGGGAGTGCTCGGGCGGGAACACGTAGGTCCCGCGGGAGAGGTACTCCTTGATGATGTCGTTCTGGGTGGTGCCGGCCAGCTGGTGGGCGACCTCCAGCGGCTGCAGGTCGGGGTTCTGCTCCTCGGCGACCACCTGGTAGAGCGCGAGCAGCCACATCGCCGTGGCGTTGATGGTCATCGAGGTGTTCATCCCGGTGAGCGGGATGTCCGCGAACAACCGGCGCATCTCCCCCAGGTGCGGGATGGGGACGCCGACCTTGCCCACCTCCCCGCGCGCGAGCGGCGAGTCCGGGTCGTAGCCGGTCTGGGTCGGCAGGTCGAAGGCCACCGACAGGCCGGTCTGCCCCTTGGCGAGGTTCATCCGGTAGAGCTTGTTGGACTCCGTGGCCGAGGAGTGCCCGGCGTAGGTGCGCATCACCCACGGGCGGTCCTTCTCGGGACGTGCGGCTGCCGTGTCGTTCATGCGCTGAGAGTAGGCCCGGCGGCGACCTCGCGGTGGCCGGTGTGGACTCTCTCACTGTGCGGCATGGGTCACACCCGGGACGGTTCAGACGGCGGTCGACTGCGGACCCGGCTCGACCGGGAGCATCCGCCGCAGGTGGGACAGGTGCAGCAGCCGGCGCAGGCCCGGTGAGCCACCGGCGAGCACGACCCGGCCTCCCTGCCGCTCGGCGACCCGGTTGGCGACGGCCAGCATCTTCAGCGTGGTCAGGTCGACGGACTCCACCCGGGAGATGTCGATGCGCACGTCCCCGTCGTACACCTCGAGGAGGCGATAGACAGCCGCGCGCAGCTCGGCCGTGCACCGCACGTCGAGCGAACCCACGAGGTGCAGCGTGCTGCCCTGTGCCATCAGCTCCATGGACCCCCCTGTTCCCTACCAATATCGAGCCTCAGCCGGCGTTTGCGTATCAGGAATCGCGAGAAAGCCCCCAAATACCTCCCGGACCCGACTTTCTGCCCGGATTGCGTGTCCGCTGGACTAGTCCGGGAGGCGGGAGACGTCGGCGCCGACCGCGGCCAGGGCCTCGGCGAACCACGGGTAGCCGCGGTCGATGTGCTGCGACTTGGCCACCAGGGTGGTGCCCTGGGCGGCCAGCCCGCCCAGCACCAGGGCGGCGCCGGCCCGGATGTCGTGGGCGACCACCGGGGCTCCCGAGAGCATCGGAACCCCGCGTACGACGGCGTGGTGGCCGTCGGTACGCAGGTCCGCCCCGAGCCGGGCCAGCTCCTGGGCGAACATGAACCGCGCCTCGAACACGTTCTCGGTGATCATCGCCGTGCCCGCCGAGACGGCCGCCAGCGCCATCGCGAACGGCTGCAGGTCGGTCGGGAACCCCGGGTAGGGCAGGGTCGCGACGTCGAAGGACGCCAGGCGCTGGTGCGTGTGCACGCTGAACCCGGTCTCGGTCGGGTCGATCTCCGCTCCTGAGGACACCAGCTTGTCGAGCACGATGTCGAGGTGGTGGGTGATGCCTCCCTCGATGTTCAGGTCGCCGCCCGCGATGGCGGCGGCGAAGACCCAGGTCCCGGCCACGATGCGGTCGGTCACCGTGCTGTGCTCGACCGGGTGCAGCCGCTCGACGCCCTCGATCACCAGCGTCGAGGTGGAGATCCCGTCGATGCTGGCGCCCATCTCGACGAGCATCGTGCACAGGTCGATGATCTCCGGCTCGCGGGCGACATTGTCGATCACGGTGGTACCCGTGGCCAGCACGGCGGCCATCACGAGGTTCTCGGTGGCGCCGACCGACGGGAAGTCGAGCCAGAGGTTGGCGCCGACCAGCCCGTGGGGCACCTCGGCGACGACCTGCCCGTGCTCGATGCGTACGACGGCCCCCAGCTCCAGCAGCCCCCGGATGTGCATGTCCAGCCCACGGGAGCCGATCGCGTCACCGCCGGGCAGGGCGACGCTGGCCCGGCCGCACCGGGCCACGAGCGGGCCGAGGACGGCGATCGAGGCCCGGAGTCGCCGGACGAGCTCGTAGGGGGCCTTGTGATCCAGCTGCTCCGGCACGTCGATGGTCACCAGGCCCGACGTCGACCCGGCCGTCGGTTCGGCCTCGACCGGGTAGGTGATCTCGACCTCGCAGCCGAGCTGGCGCAGCAGCTGGCCCATGACGGCCACGTCGAGGATGTCGGGCACGTTGCGGATCAGCGACCGGCCGGGGGCGAGCAGCGAGGCGGCCATCAGCTTCAGCGCAGAGTTCTTCGCGCCCCCGACGTACACCGTCCCGGCCAGCGGCCGGGTCAGCGGACCCTCGGAGACGACGCGGAAGCTGCCCATGCGCGTCACTCTAGGCATCGCGGGGGTGTTCGGTCTCACGCACGCGCTCGTGGCCCTCGACCCTAAGGTGGGGCCATGGTGAACCTGACGCGGATCTACACGCGCACCGGCGACGGCGGCAGCACCCGGCTCGGGGACATGAGCGAGACCACGAAGACCGACCCGCGGCTGCTGGCCTACGCCGACGTCGACGAGACCAACGCCCACCTCGGCCTCGTCCTGGCGACCAGCGAGCTCGACGAGGACGTCGTCGGAGTGATCACGCACGTGCAGAACGACCTGTTCGACGTCGGCGCCGACTTCTGCACGCCGGTGGTCGAGAACCCGGAGTACCCCCCGCTGCGCATCGAGGCCGACTACGTCGAGCGCCTCGAGGGCTGGTGCGACCACTACAACGAGGCGCTCCCCACACTGCGCTCGTTCATCCTCAACGGCGGCACGCCCGCCGCTGCCCACCTGCACGTGGCCCGCACGGTCTGCCGTCGGGCCGAGCGCTCGGCCTGGGCGGCGCACGAGCACTACGCCGACACGATGAACGTGCTGGCCATCAAGTACCTCAACCGGCTCTCCGACCTGCTGTTCATCCTGGCCCGCCACGCGAACCGGGAGAACGGCGACGTGCTGTGGGTGCCGGGCGGGGAGCGCGGCGCGACCGACTGATCTAGCGCGAGGGCCGCGACCCGGGCGGTCCCGCCTCGAGCCACGACGACAGCCCGGTGAGCGAGCTCGGGCTCATCGCCAGCTCGACGTCGCCGCGCGGGGTCGAGCAGATCATCACCACGTGACCGGCGTAGAGCGCGAACTCCTCGGGGCCCTCGGGCTCGCGCTGTGAGACGAAGGTCAGGTCGTTGCGCCGCCACGAGCGCTTCGGCCGCGGCGTCGGGGAGAAGATCCGGTACCAGTCCAGGGAGTCCTCGCGGTAGCGACCCATCCCCAACACCCAGCCCCGCCCCACGGGCTGGCCGGCATCACGGACGCTGAGCTCGAAGGTGCCCCCGTGGCGCGAGAGCACGCGCCGTCGTACGACGAGGAGCAACCCGAAGAGAACGAGCACGAGCAGCACGGCACCTGCTGAGTCCAGCAGCCATTGCCATACCGACATCGATCCCTCTTCTCGGCATGTTCGATGCGTGAAGGTGACAGCCTAGGAGATGCCCGGAATGGATCGAGGGCCGCCCCGGTTTCGGGACGGCCCTCGCGATCAGGTCCGGTGGTGCGGTGGTGCGGTCGGCCTCAGGAGGCCTGTTCGGCGGCGCGGACGCGAGCCTCGTGACGGCGTACGGCGGCCTGGGCGTCGTCGTCCATCTCGCCGTGCTCCTTGGCCCGGTCGAGGTCGTGCCGAGCCTTCTCCAGGTCGATCTCGTGCGACATCTCGGCGTGCTCGGCCAGGACCGAGACGCGGTTGTTCGCCACGGACAGGAAGCCCGCGTCGACGGCCGCGATCCAGGTCTCTCCGTCGGTGGTCTGGATGTCGACGATGCCGTCCACCATCAACGAGAGCATCGGCGCGTGGTTCGGCAGGACGCCGACGTCGCCCTCCGTGGTGCGGGCGATGACCATCTTGGCCTCGCCCGACCACACGAGCCGGTCAGCTGCGACCAGCTCGACCCGGAGGGCGTCGTCGCTCACGACGACTCTCCGGTCTGCTTCTGGATCTCCGCCCAGCGCTTCTCGACGTCGTCGAGGCCACCGCACATGAAGAACGCCTGCTCGGCCACGTGGTCGTACTCACCGTCGGCGATCTTGTTGAACGCCTCGATGGTGTCAGCCACGGGGACCGTGGACCCCTCCAAGCCGGTGAACTGCTTGGCGACGTAGGTGTTCTGCGACAGGAACCGCTGGATGCGACGAGCACGCGACACGATGATCTTGTCCTCTTCGGACAGCTCGTCGACACCGAGGATCGCGATGATGTCCTGCAGCTCCTTGTTGCGCTGCAGGAGCTGCTTGATCCGGATCGCACAGTCGTAGTGCTCCTGGCCGATGTACTCGGCCGACAGGATGCGCGAGGTCGACGTGAGCGGGTCCACGGCCGGGTAGATGCCGAGCG
>JAOPYC010000085.1 GCA_025964795.1 Marmoricola sp. | reverse complement strand
CATGACGCTCTGCCAGAAGTGCTTGAACCTGTCCAACATGACGCGAGGAGGCTACCGCCCGGCAGCTCTCTCCTCGCGCAGGGCGTACCGTCATGGGCACGGAGCCATTCAGGCTTTCCAGCAGAGGGATCCCGTATGAGCGACAAGTCGCCTCGTCAGAGCATGACCAAGAAGACCGGGAAGTCCATCAAGGAGAAGCGGGCCGCCAAGCGCGGCGACGCACAGGAGACCTCGATCATCAAGCCCCCCCAGGCCGGCAAGAAGCGTTGACGGCGCCGCGACTGCGGCTCGGAGTCATCGGCTCCTCGTCCAAGGAGAACGAGCACCGCCTGCCCCTGCACCCGGAGCACCTCGGTCGCGTCCCGCCCGAGCTGCAACGGCTGATCACCCTCGAGCACGGCTTCGGCGCGCGGTTCCGGCGCACGGACGCCGAGCTCGCGGGCTCGGTGGCGGGCTTCGCCAGCCGTGCGGAGATCCTGGCAACCTCGGACGTCGTGCTCCTGCCCAAGCCGCAGCACGAGGACGTCGCGGCGATGCGGGAGGGCGCGGTCCTGTGGGGGTGGCCGCACTGCGTGCAGGACCCGGTGCTCACCCAGATCGCCATCGACCGGCGGCTCACCCTGATCGCGTTCGAGGCGATGAACCACTGGACGGTCGACGGCTCGGTGGGCCTGCACGTGTTCCACAAGAACAACGAGCTCGCCGGCTACTGCTCGGTGCTCCAGGCCCTGGAGCTGACCGGGTCGACGGGTGACTACGGCCGCCGGCTGCAGGCTGCGGTCATCGGCTTCGGGGCCACCGCCCGCGGCGCGATCACGGCGCTGAACGCCCACGGCATCCACCAGGTCGCCGTGCTCACCAACCGCAGCGTAGCCGCCGTCGGGGCGCCGATCCACTCGGTCCGGATCCGGCAGTTCGACCACGACTCCGAGCCGCCGCACGGCAGCCACGTGATCACCGAGCGCGGGCGGGTGCCGCTGCCGAGCTACCTGGCGGAGAACGACATCATCGTGAACTGCACCCTGCAGGACCCGACCGCCCCACTGAACTTCCTCACCGTCGCCGACCTCGCACTGTTCCGGCAGGGCAGCCTCGTGATCGACGTCTCCTGCGACGAGGGCATGGGCTTCGAGTGGGCGCGCCCGACCACCTTCGACGACCCGATGTTCACCGTGGCCGGCACGGTCGACTACTACGCGGTGGACCACAGCCCGTCGTACCTCTGGAACTCCGCGACCTGGGAGAACAGCGAGGCGCTGCTGCCGTTCCTGCCGATCGTGCTCGCGGGGCCGGACGCGTGGGACACCGAGGAGGCGATCAGCCGGGCCATCGAGATCCGCGCGGGACGCGTGCAGAACCCGGCGATCCTCCGCTTCCAGGGTCGTGAGTCAGAGCATCCCCACGCGCGGGCGGCAGCGGTCAGCTGACGGCGTCGCCCCAGGCGTCGGCCAGCAGGGCGCGGGTGTCGGCCAGCAGCTGGGGCAGCGTCTTGGTGGCGCCGACGACGGTGATGAAGTTCGCGTCGCCCGACCAGCGGGGCACCACGTGCTGGTGCAGGTGGTCGGCGAGCGAACCGCCGGCGACGCCGCCGAGGTTGAGGCCGACGTTGAACGCGTGCGGGCCGCTGACGCGCTTGAGCACCCGGATCGCGTGCTGGGTCGTCACGGTGAGCTCGGTCGCCTCCTCGGGCGTGAGGTCCTCGAGCTCGGCCACGTGGCGCTGCGGGAGCACCATCAGGTGGCCCGGGTTGTAGGGGTGCAGGTTGAGCACGGCGAAGCACAACGGACCCCGCGCGATGACCAGGCTCTCCTCGAGCGGCCGGTGCTCCATCGCGCAGAACGGGCACTCCTGCTCGAGCGGTTCACTCGGTGCGACGTACGCCATCCGGTGCGGCGTCCAGAGCCGGTCGAAGCCCTCGAAGCCGATCCGGTCGGTGCCGCCCGGGTCGTGGTTCACACCTGCACCCGGGAGGCGACCGCCTCGGCCACGCGGGCGATCGCCTCGTCGATCGGCACCCCGTTGTCCTGGCGGCCGTCTCGGTAGCGGAAGCTCACGGCGCCGGCCTCGACGTCGTTGTCCCCGGCGATGACCATGAACGGCACCTTCTGCAGCTGCGCGTTGCGGATCTTCTTCTGCATCCGGTCGTCGGAGTAGTCGACCTCCACCCGGATCCCCTGGGCGCGCATCCGCGAGGCGATGTCGGTCAGGTAGTCGTCGTGCCGGTCGGCGATCGGGATCGCCTCGACCTGGATCGGAGCCAGCCAGGGCGGGAACGCGCCGGCGTAGTGCTCGGTGAGAACGCCCATGAACCGCTCGATCGACCCGAACTTGGCCGAGTGGATCATCACCGGCTGCTGCCGGGTGCCGTCGGCCGCCTGGTACTGCAGGTCGAAGCCCTTGGGCTGGTTGAAGTCGTACTGGATCGTCGACATCTGCCAGGTGCGACCGATGGCGTCGCGCGTCTGCACGGAGATCTTCGGCCCGTAGTAGGCGGCCCCGCCCGGGTCGGGCACCAGCTCGAGGCCGGACTCGGTGGCGACGTCGGCGAGCACCTGGGTGGCCACCGCCCACTCCTCGTCCGAGCCCACGAACTTGTCGGGCTTGGAGTCGTCACGGGTGGACAGCTCGAGGTAGAAGTCGTCGAGACCGAAGTCCTTGAGCAGGCTGAGCACGAAGTCCAGCAGGTGCTTGATCTCGCCGGGGGCCTGCTCCGGGGTCACGTAGGAGTGCGAGTCGTCCTGCGTCATGCCGCGCACGCGGGTCAGCCCGTGCACCACGCCGGACTTCTCGAAGCGGTAGACCGACCCGAACTCGAACAGCCGCAGCGGCAGCTCGCGGTAGGACCGCCCGCGCGACCTGAAGATCAGGTTGTGCATCGGGCAGTTCATCGCCTTGAGGTAGTAGTTCGCGCCCTCCATCTCCATGGGCGGGAACATGCCGTCGGCGTAGTAGGGCAGGTGCCCGGAGAGGTGGAAGAGCCCCTCCTTGGAGATGTGCGGCGTGCCGACGTACTGGAAGCCCTCCTCGATGTGCCGGCGACGGACGTAGTCCTCCATCTCCCGCTTGATCACCCCGCCCTTGGGGTGGAACACGGCCATGCCGGACCCGATCTCGTCGGGGAAGCTGAACAGGTCGAGCTCGCGGCCCAGCTTGCGATGGTCGCGACGCTCGGCCTCCTCGATCCGGTGGAGGTGCTCGTCCAGCGCCTCCTTGGACTCCCAGGCGGTGCCGTAGATGCGCTGGAGCTGCTTGTTCTTCTCGTCGCCCCGCCAGTACGCCGCGGCGCTGCGCATCAGCTTGAACGCCGGGATGCGCTTGGTGGTGGGCAGGTGCGGCCCGCGACAGAGGTCCTTCCAAGCGATCTCGCCCTTGCGGTCGAGGTTGTCGTAGATGGTGAGCTCGCCGGCGCCGACCTCGGCCCCCGCGCCTTCGGCCGCGTCGGCCGCCGACCCCTTGAGCCCGATCAGCTCGAGCTTGTAGGGCTCCTCGGCCAGCTCGACGCGCGCGTCCTCGTCGGAGACCGCGCGGCGCGAGAAGCGCTGGTTCTCCTTGATGATCTTGCGCATCCGGATCTCGATCTTCTCGAGGTCCTCGGGGACGAACGGGGTCTCGACGTCGAAGTCGTAGTAGAAGCCGTTCTCGATCGGCGGGCCGATGCCGAGCCTCGCGTCGGGGAACAGGTCCTGGACCGCCTGGGCCATCACGTGGGCGGTCGAGTGCCGCAGGATGTCGTGCCCGTCGGGACTGTCGATGGCCACCGCCTCGACCTCGTCCCCGTCGTGGAGCTCGTAGGCCAGGTCGCGCAGCGATCCGCCCACCCGGGCGGCGATCACGTCGGGGGTGTCGGTGAACAGCTCCCACGCCTTGGTGCCCGCCGTCACCGTCCGGTCCTCGCGCGCGTCGGCGTTGACGAGGAGGACGTTGAGGTCGGACACGAGGCAGGCTCCCTGGATGGTGGTGCTGGGTGGTGGTGCTGGTGGCGGTGGTTTCCGGCGATCGTATCGACGCCCGGCCCCTGCGGCGTACCGGGTTTGCGGCGCAGGGTCTCTCCGGAAAGCACTGAGCCCGGCCTGTGGGGGCCGGGCTCTGCTGTGCTGGTGGGCGATACTGGGTTCGAACCAGATTCCAGACCGTATAGCGAATCTGGGTCCCACCTGCGGAAAGAGCCTTCGACCTGCGTGTTGTCGAAACAGTAGCGCGTGTCTTACGTAGCCACAACAGGACACGCGTAGACTCTTATTGGACACGCAAGGGACACGACAGGTGGAAGCATGGCGAGCAGCAGGCGCGGCTTTGGGCAGATAGTGAAGCTTCCAAGCGGGCGCTTCAGGGCTCGCTACATGGGGCCGGACATGGTCCGGCACACTGCGCCGTACACCTTCGACAGCAACCAGTACGCCGAGGGCTGGCTCACCGACGAGCGCCGACTGCTCGCTGTGGAGGGCGCCTGGACTCCCCCGAAAGACCGCGCCAAGGCTCGGCACCAGGCCAAGGCCGACGCGCTGACGTTCGGCAGGTACGCCGACGCCTGGCTACGAGACCGCAACATCAAGCCGCGGACCCGAGCGCACTACCGTGCCCTGCTCGACAAGCAGCTCTTCCCGACGTTCAAGGACGTCCCGTTGGCGGACCTCTCCCCCGACGCAGTCCGCGCCTGGCACGCGCTCACCGGGACCTCCAAGCCGACGCTTCGCGCACACGCCTACGGGCTCATGCGGACGATCCTGGGCGCGGCCGTCACCGACCGCCTGATCGTGGTCAACCCATGCACGATCCGGGGCGCCGGGAACTCGACGCGCGTGCACAAGATCAAGCCTGCGGATCTCGCAGAACTCGAGGCGCTGGTCGACGCGATGCCTGAGCGCTATCGCGTAATGACACTGCTGGCCTCGTGGTGCGCGCTGAGGTTCGGTGAGCTGACTGAGCTGCGCCGTGGAGACGTAAACACCAAGACGGGCCTGCTGCACATTCGGAGGGCCGTGGTGCGCGCCGAGGGTAAGACGATCGTCGGGACGCCGAAGTCAGACGCCGGCACGCGTGACGTAGCCATTCCCCCGCACCTGCTCCCGGCGATCCGTGAGCATCTGCTCAAGCACGCAGAGCCCGGCAAGAACGGCCTACTGTTCCCTGCGCGTTCTGGCGGCCACCTGGCCCCGTCCTCGCTCTACCGCGTCTTCTACAGGGCTCGTGAGGCCGCTGGACGGCCGGATCTACGTTGGCATGATCTAAGGCATACCGGGGCTGTGTTGGCCGCCCAGAACGACGCCACGCTGGCCGAGCTTATGGGTCGTCTTGGACACTCCACGCCAGGAGCCGCGATGCGCTATCAGCACGTCGCCAAGGGGCGTGACATGGAGATCGCGAGGCGCCTCTCCGCGATGGTCGTCGACTCGAAACCTGGGGATTAGCCCGCAACCCT
>JAOPYC010000160.1 GCA_025964795.1 Marmoricola sp. | reverse complement strand
CCACCTTGCCGGAACACAGCACGAGCCGCCGCACCTCGGACGCATCACACCCGCTGGCCAGGGTGGTCTGGTAACGCGCGGGGCCGAAGTCCGCCGTCGGTGACTTGGCTGCCTCGGCACGCAGCAGCGACTTGGGCGTGAAGATCACGTGCGGCAGCGGCACCTCCGCCCGGGCGGCGCAGACGAGTGCAGCGAAGTACTGGGCCGCCGTCGTCGGTACCAGGATGCGTGCGTTGGACCGGGCAGCAAGCTGAAGGAACCGCTCGAGCCGCCCCGAGGAGTGCTCCGGCCCGGCACCCTCCCACCCGTGCGGCAGGAGTACGACGAGCCGGCCGTCCCTCCCCCACTTGTCGCGGCCGGCCATCACGAACTGGTCGAACATCACCTGGGCGACATTCACGAAGTCACCGAACTGGGCCTCCCAGAGCTGCAGGGAGCCGGTGTGGGTGCGGCCGTAGCCGTACTCGAAGCCGACGGTGGAAACCTCGGACAACGGGCTGTTGGCGATCAGGAAGGGCGCACCCTCGAAGGACAGCCGGTGCTCCTTGAGGCCACTCACGTGGTCGTGCAGCACCAGGTGCCGGTGGCTGAAGGTGCCTCGCTCGACGTCCTCCCCGGTCATCCGGATCGGGACGCCGGCCTCGTTGATCAGCTTGAGGGCCAGCAGCTCTCCCTGTCCCCAGTCGACCAGCGGGTCGAGTGCCCGCTGCTCACGCCTCTTCATGAACTGTTGCCGGAGCTTCGGGTGGACAGCGAAGTCGTCACGGTCCTGGTCGGCGCGCTCGAGCACATCGAGACACCACTCGCTGGTCGGCTCCCGCCAGGCATCGGGGTCTGGTTCCGACGCCGCATCGTCAGCGGCAACAGTGCCGGTCGGCACCTGCGACCTGCCGAGGCGTGCTGTCTCCAGGCCACTCAGCAGCTCGTTCCGAGTGGCACGTCGAGCCGCCGTGGTCGAGTCGGCGTCGATGACGCCCGAGGTGGTCAGCAGCTCGTCGTACAACTCGAAGACCGGCCGACGAGCGTCGACGTCGGTGTAGTAGCCGGGCTGGGTGTAGCGCGGCTCGTCGCTCTCGTTGTGCCCCCACCTGCGGTAGCCCTGCACGTGCAGCACCACGTCGGAGCCGAACGCCTGCCGATAGTCAGCGGCGATCTGGGCGCTTACGAGGTTGGCGTCCAGGTCGTCGGCGTCGGTGTGCAGCACCGGCACCTCGAAACCGCGGACCACGTCGGAGGGCCAGGAGGTCGAGCGGAGCTGCGACGGCGTGGCGGTGAACCCGAGCCGGTTGTCCTGGACGATGTGCACCGTTCCACCGACGTGGTAGGGATCGAGTCCTTGGAGGTTGAAGGTCTCGTAGACGACACCCTGGCCGGTGAAGGCGGCATCGCCGTGCAGGAGCACGGGCAGCACGTCGTGCTGGGCCTGCACCCGGGACATGCCGCTCTCGACGAGCCGGTCCTGACGGGCTCTCGCTCCACCCAGCGCCACCGGTGAGACGAACTCGAGGTGGCTGGGGTTCTCCTCCAACGAGACCGAGATCGACGCCCCGTCGACATCGGAGAACACGCCGTGTCCGCCCAGATGCTGTCGTACGTCGCCTGTGAACGCGGCACCGGAAGGGCCTGCATCAGGGAGGAACTCGGCCAGGATCCGTTCGGGTGGCCACGAGAGCACGAGCGCCATGATGCTCAGTCGACCACGATGCGCCATCCCGATCGCCACGTGGCTGGACCCGTCGGCGGCGAAACGCCCAGCGACCTCGGCCAGTGCGACGACGGTGGCCTCGAGTCCCTCTACGGAGAGGGTCTTCTGGCCGAGGAACTGCCGCTGCAGGAAGGTCTCGAAGACATCGATGTCCGATGCCAGGCTCAGCGCCTGCTTCCTGCGGCTCGGCGTCGGCAGCTGCGAGAGCTCGAGCAGCTTCGCCTCGAACCACTTGCGACGTGCGGGATCCGAGAGATGGGAGAACTCGATCTCGACGCCCTGAGGCAGCTCCGCACCGCGGTGTGCCGCTCGGACAGGCTCGAGCCTGGCGAGCTCTGCGCTCTTGCCGGGGTCGAAGCCAATGACTCGAACTCCGATCGACGCCCGGTGCGCGGGCGCGTTCCCCAGCTCTGCTGCCAGCCCGGCCAAGAACTCCGGGGACTGCAGCCGCCGCTGCACGGCACCGAGGAACTCGCCGGAGTCAGCGCCCTGGATCACCCGGTGGTCGTAGGTGGAGCTGAGGGTGAGCACCGGGTCCACCGGCTGTGTCAGCGCGAGGCGCTCGAGTCCGGCCGGGATCGCGATCGACCCGGCCGCGATGATCGCGCCCGGCCCCAGCGGAAGCTTGGGCACTCCGGTCGATGAGCCGAACTTTCCGGTGCTGGTCAGCACGAGGTTGGCCCCGCGGAGGTCGGCCACCGCAATGGTACCGGCGCGGCACATCGCGGCCATGGTCTCCAGCCGGGTCACCAGCTCTGCGAAGGGCAGGCTTCCCGCGTCCCGCAGAACCGGCACCACGACCGAGCGGCCCAGTCGCGACTCGACATCGACGGCAACACCCAGGTGCACGGCACCGTCCTCGACCAAGATCCGCGCGGAACCGTCGACCTCGACGCGGCGACACAGGGCTGGGACCTCTTCGGCTGCCGTCCGGGCAACGGCGCAGGCGATCACGGCTGCCACCGGGACCGAACGCCCCTGCTCCTTGAGCCAGGCCCGCCACTCAGTCAGCCGTGAGACCTCGAAGGACCGGATCGTCGACGCTGTCGGTACGGCGAGACTGGCCTCCATGTTCCTGGCCAGAGCAGCTTCCCTGCCGCGAAGTGGCCTGCGCGCGGCACCGTCACCTGGTGAGGACATGGTCGGGTGGGCCGGCCCCGCTACGCGTGCGTGTGCGAGTGCTCAGAGGACATGGTGTTGTCCCCGTCGAGCATCTCGACCGTCACGTACCTGACCGTCTCGGAACCGATGTTCTCGAGGTCGTGCACCAGCGTGTCGCCGTCCCGGAAGGTGAAGAACTTGACCTGCCCCTTCTCGTGGCAAACCTCGGACAAGATGCCGTCAGAGGTGCGCTGCACAACGGGCCCGGGGTCGGCGGCGACCCAGAAGTAGTCGATCGAGTGACAGTGGAACGGCGCTCGCTGGCCGACGACCAGCTCGAGCTCCCAGACCCTCACCCGCTCGTTCTCGAAGAGCAGCTTCGTTCCCACGGACTTGTTGTCGACTGCGGTTGCGAGCTCGTCCTCGAACTCGCTGGGATTGAAGGTCGTGGTCATTTTCGGGGTCTCCTGATTCTGAAGGCACTGCGGTGTGGGTGAGAGAGGGAGGTAAGTGAAGGGGGCGAGCTCCGCGTCAGATACTGATCATCGTTCCGCCGTTGACCCAGTAGTCGGAGCCGGTGACCTGCCGCGCACGGTCGCTGGCGAGGAAGAGGATCGCGTTGGCGACGTCCTCCGGCAGCCCGATGCGCTGGATCGGCATGCGGCGTACCTCGGTGACGAACTTGTGGATGGCGTCCTCACGGTCCGTCGCCTCCAGCATCTCCACGAGGTAGTCGGCGAAGCCGCCGTCGCGATCCCAGATGGGCGTACGGGTGGGGCCGGGAGAGACGCTGTTCACTCGGATCTTGGAGGGACCGAACTCAATGGAGAGCGTCTTGGTTAGGTTAAGCACTGCGGCCTTGGAGACGCTGTAGTCGGCGAAGTAGACGTCGGGCTGACGGCCTTCGTCGGACGCGACGCTGACGATCGAGCCGCCACCGTTCTCCTGCATCACCGGGATCGCTGCTCGGCACGCGCGCACCATGCTCATGAAGTTGATGTCCATGACCTGTGTCCAGTCCGCGTCGGTGACGTCGAGGAAGCTGTCCCGGTTGGGCGCGATGGCCACGTTGTTGACCAGGATGTCGATCCGTCCGAAGGTCTGGACCGTGTGGGCCACAGCGGCACCAGGGCCGTCCGGTGTACCGAGGTCCACCTCGAAGGGGACTGCGACATCCTCATTGCCCAGCTTGGACACCAACGTCGGGTCGAGATCAGCTCCGACGACGTGGACGCCCTCGTCGATCAGCATGGCGGCCGTTGCGTTGCCGATGCCGCCTCCGGCGCCCGTGACCAAGGCGACCTTCCCCTTCAGGCCGTAATCCATCGTGCTGACTCCTTCGTCGGGTCCGGTGACTCGAACCGACGGTATCGAGTCACGACACTGGGTTTCCTCGTGAACCAACACAACCTTTCGGCACTGATGTTGTTGGGCCACATGGCCATTTACGAAGAGTTGCCGCTCGTCCGCCCGGTGACGTCGTCGATCATGATCGCGAGCTGGGCCTGGAGCAACGCCTCAGGCTGGTGCAGGTCCAGGTTGGTGATCCGCTCGATCGTCTTGAGCCGGTACATCACCGTGTTGGGGTGCATGAAGAGGCTGGTCGCGGTCGGCTGGATCTTGCAGCCGGATGCGAGGTACTCACGCAGGGTTACCACCAGCTGGGCTCCCTTGCGCCGGTCGTGCTCCTCGAGACTCCGCAGGGTGGTGTCACGCAGCCGCACCAGGTCGGCGGTCCGCGTCGTCCCGAGCAACACGGAGTAGACGCCCATGCCCGAGACGTCGAGGTACCGGAGTCCCGGCGCTTGCTCTGAGCGATCGGACCAGGCCAGGGACACAGCGCCCGCAGCCGACCGGTACGCATCCCCGTAGTCCGACATGTCCTCGCACGGCCCCGACGTCACCACCACGATGTCCCTGCCCGGCAGGTGTCGCCCCAGGTCTCGTCCGAGTCGTTGCACCAGGGTGCGTACCTCGTCCTTGCCCGCCGCGTCGCGCGAGGAGAGGAACAGCACGGCGGCGCCCTCCCGCCACGCTTGCAGGGCCTTGACGTTGAGTCCACGCATAGCGTGCTCGAGCCCCGGCAACAGCACTCGACGGTTGAGCTCGGCGGCATCGATGTCGTCCGCCCCAGTGCGTACGCCGACCAGCACCAACGTGTGGGGCACGGAGAGGTCGAACCCGAGATGGGCCGCCCTCGTCAGTGCGGTCTGGGAGTCGGCGATCCCGTCCCTGAGGAGGTGATCCAGCAGATCACCCGAGAGTCTCCACTCGATCTCACGGGCGGACTGTTCGCGCCAGAGCTCGACGGTGACCGCCATCGCCGCACGCTCAAGCAACCGCCGCTGCAGCTCGCTCTCGTCGGCATCCTCGCCGAAGGCCCAGAGCCAGGCCACGATCTCTTCCGCCAGGACCAGCGGGGTGACCCATGCTCCCGGTCCCTGAGCTGTCCGGGACGAGACGTACTCGATGGCCCGGCTCTCCGTCGCCGCTCGGGTGGCCAGGATCCCGGCGTCGGAGGAGTGCCATCGGTCACGGTCGTCCTCGGAAGGAGGGTCGGGCGCGCACACGAGGGCGTTGCCGAGAGTGTCCTCCAGCACCACGCGGAGACCCAGGACGCTCGCGGTCGTGCCCACGATCTTGGCCAGTCCGTCGTCGTGGAGCACGGCGCGCATGAGGCCCTGGTGCAGGTCGTCGGCCTGGTCGAGCACGGCTTGCTGCCTCTGCAGCGAGGCGTGGGCGCTGGTCAGCTTCTGGAGGCTCGCGCGTTCACGCGTACGCACCCGGGCGAGCGTCACGGCGAGGGCCGTGTGCTCGGCCAGCAGGGTCAGCATGGCCATCACTTCCGGTGTGGCGACGCTGTGCTCGAGGGAGTACACAGCCAGCACCCCGACGATCTCGCCCTCAGCCGCCATCGGCACTGCCGCAAGACTCCGGTAGGCAGCGCCACCGACGAGTGCCGAAGAGGCCACTTCATACCATGGCGTGTACTCGACGTCCTCGCTGGCGTCGTCGACGACGACGATCGACCCGCTGCGATAGGCCTGGCTGGAGGGGCTCAGGTAGTACGGCGAGCCAGGCTCGAGGGCGATCATCTTCTCGCGGTTGACCCGTTCGACGTACTCCGCGCTGAGTCCCTTGTGCCCTTCGATCCGGAGACAGACGCCGTCGGCACTGGCGATCTGGAGCGCACTCGCCGGGGTGTTGGTCAGGCGAGTGGCCGTGGCCGCCACCAGGTCGAAGAGCGCCTCCAGCGGCTTGTCGGCGCCGGCTTCCTTCGCGATGTCGATGACCGCCTGCATCCAGGCAGTTGCCTCCGACGCACCCCGTTGCGAAGCCTTGACCGGGGGCATCATGGCGGAGCGCACGCTGGCAGCGTACCTGGGAGCGCCGGCGTCGAGGCGTTCTGAGCTGCCTTCCACGCAGGCTCATCCCACCGGGGGAATGAGCCGCATCGCGACCATCTTCGCGATCACGTCCGACACCATCTCGCGCGAGTCGATGCAGTCGTGGAACCCGGTCTTGCGCAGCTTGATGGTGCTACGCACGTTGTCCCAGGTCTGGTTGAAGATGTTGTCACCTGCCTGCCAGAACACCAGGTCGGTGACCTGATGCGCGGCCAGTCCGTGCTCGGCAACGATCTGGTCCCAGACGTCCCCCTTGTCCTCCATCATCTCGACGAGGTTCATGGTCTGCGTCCCGGCGTACGGCATGTCGAGCAGGTCCGCCACGTAGGGGAACATCTCACCCCAGCGGAAGGAGTCTCCGTTGGTGACGTTGAACGCCTGGTCCGCGCACGCCTCGGCGGTGGAGGTGTGGATCGCCGCGCTGGCGAGCAGCCGCGCGTCGGTCATCTCGTAGAGCGCGTCGCGGCACTCCGGCGCCCCGGGGAAACGGAGTGGGATGCCGAGCTCCTTGCAGATCACCGCGTAGACCACCAGCACCATCAAGAAGTTCTGTGGGGTCCCGATGGCGACACCGCCGACCCCCTCAGGCCGCAGTGCCGACCAGGTCCACGCCGCGCCGTCTGTACGCCGGGACCTGAGGTAGTCCTCCTGGTCGTAGTAGAAGATCGGAGGCATCACCCTCGGGTCGTCCTCCAGCGCCGGCGTCTTGAACGGGCCGATGTGGCAGCCGTACCACTTGCCGCCCTCGAACAACACCACGTGCTCGAGCTGGCTCGAAGAGGACTCGACCGCCTCGACGCCGTTGACCAGCATCGCAAGGTTGACCCGGACTTCTTCGGACTTCGACTCGGTCCACCCGAAGCCGGCGTAGAAGACGTGGGTGGCGTCCGCGAAGGCGCTCAGCGCCTCCGCCGCACCGTCCTTGTCGAGGAGGTCCGCAGTGACGGGAACGTAGCGCTCGTGCTCGATGCTCGGCGGGCGACGAGCCACCCCCGCCACGTCCCAGCCGTCGTCCAGGAGCGCCTGCCTCACGTAGGTGCCGATCAGACCCTCGGCGCCCAGCACGACTGCCCGCCGCCCGGCCATCAGCGCCCGATCCCTGCGGGTGAGAGATGGATCTTCAGGTTCTCGGGATCCTCCGCCGCCAAGAAGGCATCCCCGGCGTCGTCGAAGGAGAAGTGCTCGGAGACGAGACCGCTCAGGTCGATACCGGCTCGGGCGATGAACCGAAGCGCAGCGGGCCACACGTCAGGCGAGCCGGTCACGCCCTGGATGCGCAGGTTCTTGGCCTGGATCATGTTAAGCGGAGCCGGGATCATCGGCGTGGCAGTGATGCCGATCATCACCACTCGAGCCCGGAAGTCCGCCACGCCGATGGCCAGGGCCAGCCCGGGCGCGGCCCCTGATGCCTCCACGACCAGGTTCGGCCCGTCGACTCCCGCGTGGGTGCGGAACCAGCTCACCGGGTCATCGAGCTCTGCCGGATCCACGGCGAGGTCCGCGCCCAGCTCCAGGGCCAGGGAACGGCGTTTCGGGTTCGGCTCGACCACGATCACCAGACTGCCATTGGCGTGGCAGATCGCGGTGGCACAGAGACCGATCATTCCGCCGCCGACGACGGCCACCACGTCACCCGGGTCGCAGCCACCGATCTCGCGCACAGCCCGGAACGCAATGGTGAACGGTTCCACCATGGCTCCCATCGTGTCGTCGACCGAGTCCGGCAGCTTGTGCAGCACCTGCTCGGGCGCGAGAAACAGGTCCGAGCCGGCACCGTTCACGTTGCACCCGAACCAGTCGTGCGAGGTGATCAGGCACTCCCCCACCACGCGGTCGCCGACCTCGACCCTGGTGACGTCCGACCCCACGCCTGCGACGACACCACTCCACTCATGTCCGGGAACCACGGGGTAGGTGACCGGAATGATGTGGTCGAGATGCCCGTCCCGGAGCTCGATGTCCGAGCGGCAGATGCCGATGACCCGGGACTCGACGAGCACGTCCTTGGGGCCGGGGTCGTTGACCTCCAGCTTTCCGACCGTGATCTCGTTCGGCTCCTCGCCGACGAGGATTGCGCGCGACTGCTGCACTGGTTCCCTCTCCTCTGTTGATCGATGACTGGGGTGCCGGTTTCCGACTAGGCCACGGGCACGGGCTGGCTCGTCTTCGAAGCAGCATCATCGGGTACGTCGCCGTCCTCGACCACCGTCCTGGCCCGGGCCCTGCTGGCGACCCGGAGAGCCGCGATGTTGAACGCGATCGCCACGATCAGGAACACGCCTCGGGCGAACGGCTTGAGGTAGATGCTGATGTCCAGCTGGTCGAGACCGTTGTTCAGCACGCCGTACAACAGCAAGCCGACCGCTGTGTGCTTCATGCTGCCGATGCCACCAAACAACGACGTGCCGCCCAGGACGACGGCGGCGATGGCGGGCAGCAACAGGTCGCCGCCTCCGGCTGCCTGCGCCGAGCCCAGCCGACCGACCGCGATCACCCCGGCGAAGCCGAAGAGCCCGCCCGCGATCACGAAGACTGTCACCGTGACCCGGCGGACCGGGATGCCGGAGAGCTCGGCAGCTCGTGGGTTGGCGCCGCACATGTAAACGTAGCGACCGAAGCGGGTCCAGGTCAGCAGAATGTGACCGAGCAGGAGGGTGACGACCGCAACGATCACGATCACCGGCACCGGGCCGAGGAAGGAGTCGCCGAGCCTCTTGCTCACCGGAGGTACGTCGTAGATGTTCTTGCCGCCTGACCAGTAGAAGGCCAGACCTTGAGCCATCTCGAGCACCCCGAGCGTGGCGATGAAGCTGGGTATGCCCAGGCGCGCCGTCAGCAGCCCGCTCAGCAGGCCGAACAGGACGCTGATCAGCATCGCCGCCAGGATGCCGAGCCACTGGCGGCCCGGGTCGGCCTCCAGCACCCCGACCACCGGTAGCGTGAGCGGGAGACCCGAGTAGACGACCGCCGAGACCACCCCCGCCAGGACCCCGACCGCTGCGACGGACAGGTCGATGTGACCGAGCAGCAGGACCAACGTCATCCCTGCGGCCATGATCGCGAGCACCGAGACCTGGGACAGCACGTTGGTCAGGTTGGAGGAGTTGAGAAATGTGTCCGGCGCCAACGACCCGAACAGGACCACCAGCACCAGCAGGGCCACCAGCGGTCCGAGGAAGGTGGCATTGCGCTCCGCGAGGTCACGAAGACCCCCCGGTCCCTTGCTCTGGGTGACTTTGGCGATGTTCACGTTGACTCCATGTCGTGGCCGGCGGCCATCAGCTCGTTCTTGGATACCTGGGTGTTGGCGAACTCGCGCACGATCCGGCCGCGATGTGCGACGAGGATCCGGTCGGAGAAGGTGAGCACCGTCTCCGGCTCGCTGGAGATGAGCAGCACCGCGGTGCCCTTGGTGGCGACGTCACGCACGATGCGCACGACGTCGCTCTTGGCGCCGACGTCCATCCCGCGGGTGGGCTCGACGACGACCATCACTTTGGGTGGGTACTCGAGCCAGCGTGCGAACAGCACCTTCTGCTGGTTGCCACCTGAGAGTGCCCCGGCAGTCTTGTGCGGCTGCACTCCCCTGATGCGAAGAGCCTCGGTCCATTTCGCGAGGTGCGCACGTTCGTCGCTGGATCGCATGAAGAAGCCGGTGATCCTGTGCAGGTAGGCGAGGCTGGTGTTCCACGTGATCGGTTGCTCGAGGGCGAGAGCGTCGCGCCGGTCGGCTGGGATGAACGCGATGCCGTGCGCCCGAGCTTTCGTGGTCGAGGACAAGACGGTCGACACCCCGTCCAGCAGGAGCTCACCGCTGGCCGGCTTCCCTCCGCCGAAGACGAACTCGGCGGCCTCCGCGTGGCCGGCCGCGAGGTCGCCGTAGATGCCCAGGACCTCGCCCCGTCGTACGTCGAAGGTCATGTCGTTGACGGCGGGCGGGAGGACGATCCCGCGCAGAGCCAGCGCCACGGGCTCCTCGCTGGGTGGCGGCAGGGTGACGCGAAGCCCTTCGTAGGTGGCCTGGAGCACCGACGAGGAGTCGCCGATCATGGCCTCGACCAGGTCGTGCTTGGAGACCGACGCTCGCTCGACGCAGGTCACCAGCAACCCGTTGCGCAGCACCGTGATCCGGTCGGCGTGCGCCATCACGTCCTCGAGGAAGTGCGTGATCAGTACGAAGGCCACGCCTTGCTCCGCGAGCTCGTGCACGAACGCGAACAGAAGGGCGACCTCATCCGGGCTCAGGGACGATGTCGGCTCGTCGAGGATGATGACGCTGGCACCGGAGAACAGGGCCCGTGCGATCTCCACGAGCTGCTGCTGGCCGATCGGCAGCTGGTCGAGCCGTGCCCGTGGATCGAGGTCGAGACCCACTCTCGCCAGCGTCTCGGCAGCCACGCGGCGGGTGCGGCGCCAATTCATCAGCACCCCACCCGTCCCGCGCGCGCCCAGGACGTTCTCGGCGACCGTCAGAGCCGGAAACAGCGACAGTTCCTGGTGAACGACCGCGACACCGGCGTCCTGGGCGGAGGTCGGCGAGAGGGCGGACACCTCCTCGCCGCCGATCCTGATCGTTCCTCCGTCCGGGCGGACACCTCCGCTGAGGCACTTGATCAGGGTGCTCTTCCCGGCACCGTTCTCGCCCACCACGGCGTGCACCTCACCCGCTCTGAGGTCGAAGTCGACATCGTGGAGGGCCAGTACTCCGCCGTACAGCTTCGTCATGCCTCGGGCGGCAAGCACCACATCGCTCTCGACCGTGGTGTCGACTGGTGTCTGGGTCATCTCAGGCGAGCAGGATGGAGTCGTCCTGCAGGAACAGCACGCTCTCGGCGTTCTCCTTGCTGACCACAGGACCCTCAACGATGATCTTGTCCGGCACCTTCTTGACGGCACCCATCTTCACGGCGACGCCGATGACGACTGGATACATGTGCACACGAGGCGACGAGTGCCTTGCCGTCGCGAACATTCGCCCGTCCAGCACCGCTTCGACCGCCGGGGGCATCGCGTCAGCGCCACCGATGAGCACGTCACCGTCGCGGCCGGCGGCCTTGATCGCCTGAAGCCCGGCGAGCGCCATGTCGTCGTTGTGGAAGTAGCCCACCGCGATGTCCGGGTACTTGTTCAGGTAGGACTCCCACAACGACTGGGCCCGGTTCACGTCCCAGTTGCCGAAGTCGGTCGCCAGGAGCTTCATGCCCGGGTACGCCTTGAGCGCATCATTGAACCCGCGATGCCGTTCCTGGGCTCCGGTGAACGCCGCGGGGCCTTGCGTCTCGATGACGTTGCCCTTGCCGCCAGCCTCTTCGAACAGGGCGCTCGCCACCTGGAAGCCCATGTTGTAGGAGCTCTGCTCGACGAACGTGAGGATGTCGAGGTCCCCCTCCTTCGGCGCGATCTGGTTCACCATCTGGGTGACCACGGTCCCGGATTCGATCAGCTTCTTGACCGGCTGGACGATCGTGCCCGTCTCGTTGGCGATGATGCCCGCCAAGTCGTACTTGCCCTGGGCGGCAGCGTCGTCGAGACGGTCGCGTTGGACCTGCGAGTTCAGCTCGCCGTCGACCCAGTCGACCTTGACGCCGAACGCCCCGGCCCACATCTCCATCGCGAGCTTCCCTTGTGCGTACCAGGTCGCAGCCAGGCCTCCGTTGGTGCCGAGCATCTTCAGGCCGGCTCCGGACTTGCCCGCCATCTCCTTGCTCACGGCCTTTGGGTCCTCGTCGCTGGCACAGGCAGCGAGCACGCTGCCCACCACGGGAGCCGCCAGCACGCCTAGACCGATTCTCTGGACAATGGATCGCCGCGAGAGACCTCTGCCGGCATAGTGCTGAACGGCCTCGGCAGCCTCCGAGCGGATCTCTTCCTGCTTGTCCACTGCGATTCCTTTCCTACGACCCCGAGTCGATTGGTTGGTGTTGACGTCCAGTCGGCGCACGTGCCGTCGCTGGATGGCCGATGCGGCTCACGCGATCTGGTCGGCGACCGGAGTGTGATGAGCCTCACCATGGATAGGTGCAAATATGGCTGCCGGCAAGGTCGCCCGCACTGTGCCAACGCACAAGGGTTCGACGCTCCCGTTGGGGTCACCGACAGAAGATCGTCCGCAAGCGCTCCAAGCGACACGCGTCCTTGTTCTCTAAGCCTCGATCCACCGACGAGATGGTGCTGAGCCCTCCCCAAAGCACGAGCTGTCGGTTTGGCCGCATGGCCAGCTCGCAGCCGCGACCAGATCTCATCCTCATCCGCGAGAGACAACCTCCGATAACCACGCGCCATCACAACCTCCTCGAATCAAGGAAGTGTTGCGCCGACCCATTGAGACCACCGGCATGTGAGTGTGTTCCCGGCCGTTCCGCAAGTTACGGGTCACGCTCAATCCGAGCACGTCAGTACGAGGGATGGAGCATTGCTGCCGGTCGCGTAAGTCCCAGCGCGGCCGACTGCCTTTCCCAGGCATGCGAGGCAGGGTCTGCGATGTTTCTAGTTCGGCTCTCGTACTTGGTTCCAGCTGTGGCTAGTGCCGACGCCGCTTCCTCCACGACTTCCGCGCTGACCTTTCGAATCCCTTCGGCTACAGGCTGAGGTAGGGACACAAGCCGTTTGGCGAAGATGTCTGGGGGAGAGACCGCGCCTGGTCGTCGTCAGGCCCGGCGATGACTAGGCCGCCTTCGATGTCATTTTGTGCCCGGCGAGAGCGTGCGGCCCGGTCCGGTGAGGTAGTCGCGTTCGGCCTGCGCTGCTACACCGTGGGCGAGTTCGGCAGCGGATTCGAACGCGGCCAAGCTGGCGTCAAAACCTCGACGGAGACCTGGACGGCTCGCGATGCTTTCCGGGCTCGCCTGGGTAGTGACGTCGTGGGTGAGATCGCGATAGGCGGTCCGCACCTCGGCCGCAACTCGCGCGAGGGCAGGGTCAAGACGGTCCGAGGGTCGGGTCAGGTCATGCCAGCGTGAGCCAAGCCGGCTCCAAGATGCCGCGGGCCCGCGCGACGGCTGGATGTGCACGATCGAGGTGCGGCGTCGCGTCGATGTCGTGGCTTCGGACATATGCGACCGCAGCGAACAGGGTGAGACTGGCCCCTGCGATCAGAGACTGGGTACGAGTGATGAGGACCAGGTTCGCGGCACTGGGGTCGTGAGCCAGGGTGCGGTGCGCTTGAATGTCGCACCGAGCGAGGGCACGTGGGATGCGGACGTGGTCGTCGGGTGAAGGTGCGGCTTCGCCGTAAGCTGCCGTGACGAACCGTCCTACGACGTAGCTGTGGGCGAGGTTCTCGCATCTGGTCGCTCGTTGCATCCACGCGAGGGTTGGCGGCACCGCGTAGACGGTGTGGATGCTTGAGAGCGGGATGGGGCGGCCGTGGCTGTGGGCATCCCGGACGAGGCCCCTGCCGTGGGAGTTCGGCGCCACTGTGATCGCGTGGGCTGTGACGAAGAGTGTGTGCATCACCCGGGCACGGGTGGCGTCGATGTCGCGCACGGTGCGGCTCTGGTGCATGGAGACGTCCGTGCCGTAGCGCGCGATCAGGGCGCCAGCGGTGCTCAAGGTTTCGGTGATCTGGTCGACGCCGGTGTGCGGAGGCCCGTTACCGGGCCAGCTGCCGGAGCGTGCGAGGAAGTCAGTGAAGGTGCTCGTGGTTGCAACCAGACGCTGTATGGGGAGATCACGCTCGACCGGGTCGCGCCTCCGGCTCGGAAGGGCCTTCCAGAGCCGGAAGCCCGCGTCGACGAGCGTTGGCCAGCTGCGAAGCAAGCGCCCGGCATCATCTCCGGTAACGTCCATCAGGAGCTGCCGGGCCAGGTGGTCGGCGTCGTGCAGCATTTCCCCTGCGCTGCGGGTGTCTTTGAGAGTGTGCACAATCCGCCCGGCGTCGAAGAGCTCCTCATCGGTGGCAGAGAACAGCGCAGGAGTCTCAGCAGCCATGGGCTCGGGCTTCCCG